>JAHQXB010000150.1 GCA_029856435.1 Candidatus Jordarchaeia archaeon | reverse complement strand
ACTTGATAGGCTCCGCAACCGCACAGCAAATAATAAACAAGAATAACGAAGCCTGGAAATCATTTTTCACCCTGCTAAAGGCATATAAAGTGGGCAAGATAAAGGATAAGCCACATCCGCCGAGCTACTGGAAGGACAGAACCACAGGCAAACGAATACTGCGCACCCTCATCCGCCCGGATTCATACAAACTCGACAGGAAGCATCTCAAACTGCCTTCTGGGCTCAAGGTACGATGGAAAGGACGGAACAAATGGAAAGGTAAGCAATGCAGGCTTGAGATTGTTTACGATGCGCTCGAAGGTCAATGGGTATGCTACACGCCAGTAGAGGTTGAACCTCCACATCAGCCAAAAGGTAGTAAGAAAGCATACATTGACCTTGGAGTGAAGTGCCCGATAGTGGCATATGTAGAAGGCATAATCTTCGGATACAAGGCGAATCCGATGCTTGCTGATTGGTGGTATCTATCAAAGCAGATAGCGGAGTGCCAGGAGGAGCTTGCAAAGATAGGTAAGAGGAGCAGTAAGAGACTGAGGAAGCTGTATCGTAAGAGGAGGAAACGATTAAGAGATAAGATAAACAAGATCGTTGCGGATTTCGTCAAGCGATGCTGGGAGCAGGGTGTAGGCGAGATAGTCTGTGGCGATCTGAGGAGGATAAGGGAGAGTGCAGACTTCTGTCATAAATCGAATGCGATGATACACAACTTCTGGTCAATTGGCTACCTGTACCGAAGAATAGGAGAGAAAGCAGAGGAGTATGGGGTGAGAGTGCGAAGAGAGGATGAGGGGGGTTCTAGCAGTGAATGCCCGCGATGCCATTCGAAGCATATAGCGAAGAGAGGAAGGCTATTTAAGTGCTTAGAGTGCAAGCTTGAGGCGCACAGGGATGCGGTAGGCTGCGTAAATATAGGGCTCGCTCAAGGGTGAGATAATCCCTGCGGGAGTCGTAAACGGGGCGGTGGCACGCCCTTCGCTCCTATCAATAGAGATAGAGGCGTAGAACCCCACACCATTTATGGGTGGGAGTATGTCAGAGCCTATAAGCTCAGTTAACCTTGTTATCCACTTCACCTCAATCACACTCCGTTCTTTTTGGGAAATTTGTCATACTACCAAAAAAGTCAACTAGATAGAGACATACTGTAAAAACAGTTATAACAGTTTTTTCAAGGTTGATGTGTAGAACTTAATGTTTATGGGTTTTCGGTGATTCATAAGCCCTATTTCCTCTTCTTGAGTTTCACCCCAAAAAATATTGGAAGCCGAAAAGAGGAGGCGTGATTAAGGTTTGTTTCGTGAAAAATTGATAACAGAGAGCCTTAAGCATAATTCTATAGCAATGCTGGGTATCCTCATAAAATTTGAATTTTAACTTTCTGTTTCTTGCCTATTTTTGTCTAGGAATTCTTTGTATTTTAGTAGCGCCATCAATGTTTTCGCCGCGCTCTGCTCGGTGTAGTGCATCGAAATTCCTGACTCGTAGAGTCTTCTTAGTATTTTGGGCAGATTGTCTGGGTTAATAGTTTTGAATGTTTGACCAAAATCTTTCCCTTTTAATTGTTCCATGTTTGTAGCAATAGCCATGGGCTTCCTGATTTTATTTTGAACCGCTATTAGGCTCTCCGCGTATTCCTCATCTATCACGAAGTGGAATATCAATATCATATCTACATTCTCATCCTGCCCCACGATTTCTGCACAACGCGGATAAATTGTTTTATCAAAGGCTACACTGAGACCCATATCAACAGGGTTGGAGACGCTGGTTCCAAGTTCAGGGAATAATTTTGAAAGTTTAGTTTTGGTGTCCTCTGAGAATACTGCCAGCTTTAGTCCAGCCTGTTCACAAGCATCAGATGTGGAAACCGCAGGCCCCCCGGGAGCGGAAACAACTGCCACGCGGTTCCCCCTTGGCAAATAAGGGTTGATGAATGCGCCCAAGCGTCCAAATAATTCAGAAAGGTTTTCCACCCGTATCAGTCCTGCTTGTTTGAAAACAGCATCCCATATTTCTCTGTTTCCAGCAATGGAGCCGGTGTGTGAACCCGCGGCTCTAGCGCCGCCCTGTGTATAACCAGCCTTCCAAACGATGATGGGCTTTTTCGTGGAAATCTTTTTTGCTAGCTTGAGAAATCTTCGCCCGTCTGAAACCCCTTCCAGGTAACAAGCAATGACTCTAGTTTCTGGATCCTCTCCAAAGTATTCAAGGAAATCATTAAAGTCTAAATCGCATGAATTTCCAATGCTAACCATTTTGCTAAAGAACAAGCCATTCAGGTTACCTGCAAAGGCAACAATGTTGGATAGGGAACCAGACTGGGAAATAAAAGCTATGGGTCCACTCTCCCCAGATAAACCCGGAAAGTATGACAGCTTTGTGGAGGGACAGTAGAAGCCCATACAGTTGGGGCCAATTATCCTCAGGTTGCCCTTTCTAGCAATATTAACCAGCTCCTTCTCTCTCCGCCTTCCCTCGGCGCCCTTCTCCCCGTAGCCTGAAGTAAAAATGACCGCTCCCTTGACCCCCTTATGGACGGCTTCCTCAATTATTTGGGGCACTTTATCTGGCCGTACAGAAATCACTATAAGGTCAACAGGTTCCCTGATTTCTTTAAGGCGGGAATAGGCCTTTAGGCCCATTACTGTTTCATCATCGGGGCTTATGGGGAAGAGTTTTCCATCATATCCAATATCTATGAAGCTTTGGAGGAGGAAGTTCCCCAATTTAAGTTTTTTACCGCTAACACCGAACACCGCAATAGATTTAGGGTGAAATAGGGCGTCTATTTGGGAAACCACATCTTTAGACAAGATGACTCATCCCAGAGAACAAATGCGAAACACATTTTATTCATTTTAGGATATAAAACTAACGAAACAATTATCAGCCCTCACTTATCTAAGAGTCCTTCCACGCTGAGGTAAGGCGGCCCCCAAATTTTTGGCTTGTCAGCTTCCATCCATTTGCCTAGCATTCTTGTCTAGGAATTCTTTGTATTTTAGAAGTGCCATTAACGCTTTTGCTGCCTCCTGCTCTGATGAATGTACCGAAATTCCCGAGTGATACATTTCCATGAGTGTTTGAGTTAGTTCTTCTGGGCTTATTACTCCAAACAATTTACTGAGTTGTGAACCTGCTGTTACAAACTCTATGGACGTTATAACTGCTATTGGTTTCCTGACCGTTTTCTGAACTTCTATTAATCGCTCAATAACTTGTTTGTTCATGGCGGGAATCACTTCAACAAGCATGTCCACGTTTTCGTCTAGGCCACATATCTCTGTGGCTTTGGGATACATTTCCACATCAAATGATGAGGAGAGACTGAGGTCTACAGGATTTGACACGCTGGTTCCAAATTCTGGAATAATTTCAGTCAGCTTCTTTTTAGTCTCTTCTGAAAGCTTAACCAATTTGAGCCCCGCCTTCTCGCAAGCATCGGCAGTGGACACTGCAGGACCCCCAGGACCAGACATGACCACCACCCTGTTTCCTCTTGGGAGGTAGGGGTTTTGAAAAGCAGTTATGAAGCCGATGAGTTCAATATGGTTTTCCACTCTTATCAAGCCAGTCTGCTTAATTACCGCGTCCCAGATTTCCCTCGAGCCCGAAAGCGAACCAGTGTGAGACCTTACCGCCCGGTTTCCTCCTTCGGTTTCCCCAACTTTCCAAACAATAATAGGTTTCCTCTTTGATATCTCTTGGGCCAATTTGAAAAATCTACGTCCATCCTCTATCCCCTCAATGTAGCATGCGATTAATTTTGTCTCGGGGTCGCTTCCCAAGTATTCTAAAAAGTCGTTTACGTCCAAGTCGCTGGCGTTTCCCACGCTAATCATTTTACTAAAGCGTATTCCCCTCAAGCTAGCGAAAAACCCCATTATGTTTGCCAGTGAACCACTCTGAGATAGGAAGGCCACCTCACCCTTCTCCTTAGGCATACCAGGGAAGAAAGAAATCTTGGATGAGGGAGAGTACAGCCCCATACAGTTTGGACCAATTATTCGCACACCGCCCGCCCGCGCCCTTTCCACAAGCTCCATTTCCTTCTTTTTTCCCTCCTCATCTCTCTCCCTATAACCCGCGCTGAAAATAACAACGGCTTTAACCCCCTTGGCAACACAGTCGTCAACTATTTCGGGAACATATTTCGGATTTACCGAAACCACCACGAGGTCAACAGGGCCCTCAATATCTCTCACGCTTGGATAGCATTTAAAACCCATAACGGTCTCTTCCTTGGGGTTAACAGGATAAATCATTCCCTCAAATCCCATGTCCACAAAACTGTACAATAATATGTTTCCTAGCCTGTTAGCCCTATCGCTCACACCGACCACAGCCACAGACCGTGGCCTAAAAATCTCATCGATCTCAGACACCAAATCCTTAGGCAAAAACACACACCCCATAAGAATTTAGGGCAGAAAACACTATCACAAGTTTAAAATATAAAAATAACGTAAAAAATCAAATCTGAAAGGAAAATTGTAAATGAAATAAAAATCGTAACCCCAAATACCGTGGGGACATTCTTTGGAAACACCCGATTTTGGTGAAATAAATGTTTAGGAACAGGGCCGACGCAGGTGAAAAATTGGCTAAAGAGTTGTTAAAGTATAAGGGAAGCAACACAGTCGTTCTAGCTATTCCCAGGGGAGGCGTGGTTGTGGGCTATGAAGTAGCCAAAGAACTGGGCGCCCCTCTAGATATAGTTGTTCCCCGCAAAATACCCTCCCCCATCGATCCCGAACTCGGCATAGGCGCCGTTACACAGGACGGAACCATAATAATCGATCCCGAAATAAAAAGATATGTGACCTTCTCAGACGAATACGTTCGGGAGGAAGCCGAAAGGCAGATTAAGGAAATTGAAAGAAGAACAAAAACTTACCGTGGAGATCTGCAACCCATCCCAGTAAAAAACAAGACTGTTATTCTGGTGGATGATGGACTGGCAACCGGAGTCACCATGAGGGCGGCCATCCGCTCAATAAGAAAACAGAAACCCAAAAAAATTGTGGTAGCAGTCCCGGTAGGGCCCCCAAGTGCGGTGAAAAAGGTTGAGGAGGAGGCTGACGAGGTAATTTCACTAATCACTCAGGAGCCATTCGAAGCTGTGGGCCAATTCTACTACGATTTTAGCCAGACCAGCGATAGTGAAGTTATAACCCTCCTTCAAAAAGCCCGAAAAGAATTCCAACAGAGCCTGAACTCAGAATTGAGGGAAAACTCCTAACAAACTCGTTTTTCCACATTTTATATGGTTATTTTGTGGAACTTGCAAGCATCCATTCCCTAGTAAATTTTTCCTAGAATCTTTGTTAAGAAAGGCCCCTTGGCTTCAGGTCTTAGGAGTGTTAAATATTGAGCACTCCATAGTTATTGATTTCAATTTTCGGTCAGAAAATCAGCACAGTTTAACTGAGTGTCACCTTTTGGGTGCATGTTTGAGTTGCGTCCTGCGTCCCCATATTGAAGCTCATTTTAAGTTATTCTGTGGGGCAAAAAAGCCAAAAAGGGCACATCAAGGGATGATGAAAGCCGAAAAACAAACAACACGCAGCAGGCGACACCAAATTAATTGTGCCAGAAAATCTGTTTCCACCCTTTTTTGAAGTGCATAAAAGTTATTGTTTATTTCAAATTTGCCTATTGGTATAATTGTGAATTCCTCAACTAAAAAATAAGTTATATTAATTTTAGTATATTTATCGCATTCAGCTCATCTGTTAGCAACTGCTATTAGGAAAAGCCACAATTCATAATCCACTTTCATTTAATAGTTAATTTTTGGGCTTGTGCCATCTCTTTGAGAAGTGGTTGTATTCCCCCCTTTTCTAGGACTTTGAGCATGTCTAGGGATAAGGGGATTCCCTCTAGTGTGATGTTTTTGGTTGTATTTTTAACGATGGCTTTTTCCAAGTCCAGTTCTAGGGTGTCTCCCTCACTGAATGCTTCAGAGACTTTTGGGCATACTAGTATGGGTAGGCCGATGGCTACTGAGTTTCGGAAAAATATTCGGGCAAAAGACTCCGCAACAACTGCTGCTATTCCCAGTCTCTTTATCAGGTCTGGTGCCGTTTCTCTGCTTGAGCCACAGCCGAAGTTTCTTCCCGCAACTATGATATCTCCCGGTTTCACTTCTTGGGGAAATTTCGGATTTATAGCCTCCATGACGTGCTTCACTTGTTCGTCCATTGAGGCCTCTATGTATTTGGATGGAGATATTATGTCAGTATCAATATTGTCTCCAAACTTCCAAACTTTTCCCTTTATCACATTCATTCATTTTTCATCTCCTCAATATTTTCTCGGATCCGCTATTTTTCCCTCAATTGCTGAAGCGGCCACCGTTGCCGGTGATGCTAGGTAAACTTTTGATTCTGGGTCTCCCATTCTTCCCCTAAAGTTTCTATTGATGGAGGCGATGCAAACCTCACCTGAAGCTAGCAGTCCCATATTGGCTCCGAAACACGCTCCACAACTGGGGTTGCACACGATTCCCTCAGCATCAACTATGGTTTCAATAATTCCCTTTTTCACTGCTTCTTTGTAAACTTCTGTGGACGCAGGAGTTACAATTAGTCGAGTGTCTGGGTGAACCTTCTTCCCCTCAAGAATCTTGGCAGCAATCTCAAGGTCTTCTAGTCTACCATTGGTGCATGACCCAAGAAGCGCCTGGTTTACGGAAATGCCCTCAATTTCTGAAATAGGCTTCACGTTATCTACAGTGTAGGGGGCTGCAACTTGAGGCTCCAATTCTGTGACATCCTCCCTGTATATTTTCTCATATTGGGAGTTCTTATCTGCTCTTAGATTTTGAATGGGCTTCTTAGTTTTGTCTTTAAGGTAGTCGATTGTTTTTTGGTCCGTTTCAAAGAAGGCGAATTTTGCCCCCATCTCCAAAGCCATATTACTCATGGTCATGCGGCTGGAGATGCTCAACTCTTTGGAGAGGCTACCGGCAAATTCGACGGACTTGTATTGGGCAGCCTCCGCAGAATATTTGCCTAGGAGGTAGAGGATTATGTCCTTGGACATAACGTTGTAGGGTAGCTTCCCCGAGATTTCGAATTTTATGGTTTCTGGGACTCTGAACCATAGTTTTCCAGTGGCGAATACGTAGGACATTTCTGTGAAGCCTATCCCGGTTCCAGCTGCGGTTAAGGCTCCATATGTGGTGGTGTGAGAATCTGTGCCCACTATGAGCATACCGGGAAGAACGTGACCTTTTTCTTGGAGAACCTGGTGGCAGACTCCCGCCTTCACATCATAAAAATTTTTTATGCCCAGATTCTTCACCGTATCGCGAACCATTTTGTGCACCCCGGCATATCTCACATTTGGAGCCGGCACCGCATGGTCTAGGACAACTACAATCTTATCTGGGTCCCATACGCTATTTATTCCCGCACCAAGCAATCCCAAATAAACAGCTGCAAACCCCTCATGGGCCATAGCCAAATCAATATCTGCGGTAACATATTCCCCCGGCTTGACAATTTCTTTACCAGAGGCTCTTGCAAGAATCTTCTCAGCCAAAGTCATGCCCATATTGGATCCTCCAAAACTTATTTTAACTTCTCAATGACAGCCCGGGTAAAATCTGTGGTTTTCGCTTTTCCTCCCATGTCGGGAGTCAAGACCTTCCCTTCTTTATAAACAGCCTTCACTGCGTTCTCCAACTCTTCGGCTTTATCCTTCATACCTAAATAGTCCAGCATTAAGACCGAGGATAGAATGCTTGCAGTGGGATTCGCGATACCCTTTCCCGCTATGTCTGGAGCCGAGCCGTGTACCGGTTCAAAGTAGGCATATTTATCGCCTATGCATGCGCTGGGGGCCATGCCCAACCCGCCCATTAGTTCAGCTGCTAGGTCTGAGAGGATGTCTCCAAACATGTTGGAGGTGACGATAACATCCATGTCCTTGGGAAATCTAATTATTCTCCTGGCCATGTCGTCAACGTAGAAGTGTTCATATTTCAGTTCGGGATAGTTCTTTATCACTTCTTCACAGGTTTTTTGAAACAGTCCACAGCTTTCTCTGAGAACATTTGACTTTGTGACGCAGGTCACCTTTCCTGGAAATCCTTTAGCTTTCCGCTCTCTTGCCTTTTCGCAGGCAAACTTTGCTATTCTCTGACACCCCTTATTGGTGAAAACTCTTATGGCGAATTTTCCCGGCCCATAGTCTGCAAAAGATTTTCCTAAGCGGTCCCTATAATCCGGAAGCTTCTCTGCAAGTAGCGACAGGTCTCCCTCCCTTCCGGGATAGAGTCCCTCAGAATTTTCCCTAACTATGAGGAAATCTATTCCTTCGGGATCCTTTATGGGGGTTGGCACACCCTCATAATACTTTATGGGTCTCAGGTTTGCGTAGGTGTCAAGTCCCCATCTCAAATAGGCTAGGATAAAAACACTGGCTTGCTCGGTTGCCCCGAAGAGTATTGCATCAGACTCATTTGTTAACTCCATGGCTTCCTTAGGAAAAGGCGTTCCAAACCTTTTTATTGCCACTTCTCCACACAAGGGTTTTTGTATCTCTATATCTAAGCCCATACTTTCCAAAACTTGAACTGCAGCATCAACCACCTCAGGACCGATTCCATCTCCACCAAGCGCTACAATCTTCTTAACCAAATCTTACCCCTTCAAAATCTTCAATGATTTAACATAAAGTTTTAATTGTTAAAAACATTAATATGCAGGTTATATTTATATTCTACAAATTTTTAAGTATACATGCTAACAACGACAATAATATACATTTTCATATACCGCTGAACCCAAAAACGCGGATTTTATAAACTCATTTATCCCTATAAATAATGTAGGGGGTTTGAAAGGCAATGGTTGAAGAAAATGAAAAGGCAATGTTTCTGGCGATGACTAATGGTTACTCCGCCATACTTAACGCTATAGAAACGCTGGGATTAAATATAGCCCTAGTAGCGAGAACCGCCGCTAACGATATGAAACCCAAAATCCGGAATGTGCTTAACCAGATGCTTGTCGGGAAAGTACCCAAATCCATAAATGAAATGTTCGAAATGGCAGGACCCTTCCTCAAAACATTTGGCTTCGATTTAGAAGTAGACTACCCCGAAGAAAACACTCTAAGATGCAGAATGAAAGGATGCCTGAACAGGCCACTAGCCGAGCAGTTCTTAGCAGAGGGAAAGGAAGGATGTCCTTTATGCATGGCAGCCTTTATCGCAGCAATCACCTTAAACGCCTTTGATATGGGAGAAATTGATAAATTCTCAGGCAAAGCAAACTTAGAGCACTGCATCTTTGAAATAAAGATGCGAAAAGAATAGTAAAAAAGACAACGAAAATCAAGAACTCACTCATAAATCGCGAAATAAACCTGCAGAGAAAATCAATGATACTTATAAAGACCACCTCAAGAAGACCACCGTTTTCAAACGGTGGATGAATTGAGGTAAGCTGGCGAAGTGAATAGAATATCGAAATGTTCCGCAAAGGGAACAGTCGGAGAAACCCAAGCCACGCTGTGCGGATGAAGCTTGGGATACCCAAAAGGGCTTCGATACGTTCGGCAACGGACGAGTACTAGGCTCGATGTCTGGCATAGGGGCTGTCGTGAACCAGCCCATAACTGAGGCATTGCCTTCCAGCGAACTTAGTAGTGTTGTTTAAGGCACGACCTCAGAAGCCACCCTTCTCAAAGGGTGGTAGTTCATCTTTTTAGTTTTTCTTTTGTGGTTAAGAGGACAATCTTTCATTTTTCAGCGGAGTGGGAGAAGGGGGTAATTTAAAGTTACCAATTTGTTTTTAATTAAGAAAAGTGAATTTAGACTTTTCTTAAAGAGACATTGCTAATATTTGATTAACGTCTTGAATTTTAATCTTTTTATCAATTGTCTTTAGTGAATCCATGAAGTTAAGCTCACACTCGGGACATGCTGAAACTAATAATTTCGCACCAGTGGATTGTGCTTCTTTCAATCGTTCAATTGCAGTCCAATTTGCAAAATCCGGAAAAGCGAATTTTACTCCCCCACCTGCTCCACAGCACCAAGCACTTCCTCGGTTTCTCTCCATTTCAACCAGTTGAGTTTTCGGGATCTGCTCAATTAGGTTTCTCGGTTCATCATAAACATTATTCAGTCTCCCAAGGTTGCAAGGATCATGGTAAGTTATTGTTTCAGAAATTGGCTTCTTTAACTTTAACTTGTTCTCATTGACAAGGTCATTGAAAAACAGGGAAGTATGTGTCACTTCAAAATCCATTTTTTCTCCTGCTAATTTAAAATAATCCTGGTTGAAAATCTTATAACACATAGCACAACTAGTCAATAGTGTTTTGGCCCCAGTTTCTTTGATATATTTAACATTGCCCGTCACAATATCCATGGCGGCGTCGTCTTGTCCAGTCATAATTGTTGTATAACCACAGCACCGTTCATTAGGCATGATAGCAAACTTTATTCCCGCAGCCTTCAAAACCTTTAGCGTTGACTGGGCTTGTTCTGGAAAATAATATGATGGAGTACATCCCGCAAAGTAAACTATTTCAGCTTTGTTGGGAATAGCTTCCTTGACCCATTTGAACCTCTGATCCTTTGGCTTTCCGTAGGGGTTTGAAGTCGATAGTACATTCACTGTAGCCTCCAATTGCCCGGGCATTGGTCCAAATCCACTCTTAACTAGAACCCTTCTTGTTTCTAGGAACAGATTTAGGGGACGCTTCCCGGTTAGAGAATAACACAGTTTGTCACAAGCCCCACAGGTTAGACAAGAGTAGAAACGCTTAGCCAGCCCCTCGGACAACCCTATGTTCCTATGAGCTAGTGCACGAGCAAGCTCCATAAGTCCCGAAGGACGGTATGATTCAAAACCGAACCTTTCAGCCTCCGGACAAATAGGCAAATGGGTTATAGGATCCTCTTGACAGAAAGAGCATTTCACGCATAGTTCAAATTCCCGTATATATTTACTTAGCTCCATAGTTACCCCACTAAGCACAATCTATTAGGACTAAAAATGTCATTTGGGTCAAGCATCTTCTTAATTGATTTAATCAATTTGCTATAGGAGGGCATAAGCATATCAACCAATGGACCCATGGTCATAGGTATGGTGCCTTTAACCTCGGTCATTAGTGAAATGTAGGACAAGAGAAACTCCATAGCCTTTTTTAACTGTTCTTCATCAAGAGTGTCAAAATCCACATCCACGCCAATCATATAGGTATTTCCTCTATCAAAAGGTATTAGGAACCATCGACCCGGGTTGAATATATCCTTGAATAGAGGAAACCTCATGTCCAACTTCTTTAAAACTTCCAAAGTTTTATTATAAAAGGCTTTAATGTTGTTTGCAGGTGTGCATGTCCATAAGCAAATCATACTGGGGATAACTAGACTGTGCATTATCATTCTGCCCCTATGAGTTGAAAAATCGTCCAGAGACTCCGCGTATCTAGGAGGCAGTTCTAGCTCTTTACCCCCATATTCTTCACAGATTTTTCTTAACAGTTTCTCGTCAGCCTCCACAATTTCTTTTCGTTCTTCCAAATTTATTAGCATAGCCCATTCGGGAAAGCTCTTATAAGTTTTCAGCCACTCCTCTTTGGACATGTTTTCTCTCTCGCCTCTCTCGGTACATACAAAAAATATCTCGTTCCGATCAATGCCCAAAACTGCTCTACCTATTTCATTTCTTTGAGTTTTTTTCATTGCCTCCAAAAGTGAATCTAGATCTGGAAAAGCAAATTTCAAACGTTTCTCAATTTCACCTGCGGGATAAAGTTTCACAACAGCCTTGGTTACCACACCAAAAGCACCAGCACTACCCCTGAATAGCCCAGCAAAATCTGGTCCCCAAGCCAACCTCACATAGGGGTTAGCGTCTTCATAACCGGGATATGCCATAGAACCGGTTCTCAGAACCTCCCCAGTTGGTAGCACAACTTCCATTGTTACAATAGGATCAGAAAAACCGAACATAGCATTAAAGGGCCTCACATTTGCTGTAACGAAATTGCCTATCAGCCCTCCAGTATATCCACCTATGGTAGAAACGGTTCTTAAACCCTTCTTCCTAGCCTCGTAATCCAGCCTCCCATAAGAAACCCCAGGTTCAATGGTGGCTGTCATAGTCTCCTCATTAATCTCAATTATTCGGTTCATTCTCCTAAGATCGAGCAGAATGGCACCTTCAACGCTCGGAACAGCAGCACCACCCATATTTGTTCCGAAAGAGAAGGGAGTTATGGGAATCTTGTATTCGTTAGCTATTCTAACAACCCCCTGAACCTCTTCCGTATTCTTTGGCCTCACAACCATCGCCGGTGTTGCAACAGATCCCAGGAAACGTTTACTGACCGGAGTGTATAGATCTCTTTCATGACAGATTAAATCTAAAGGATCATCAGAAACATTTTCCGCCCCAACGATACCCTTAATTTTTTCTAAAGCCGCTCTAAACTCGTCGGGTTTTAAAATAACTCTCTTAATTACGATTTTCTCTGTAGTCTCCTCGGCAAACTCCGTCTCTTCCCTTTTATCTTTACTCAGTTATATCCCTCCAAAAATTTTAATGTGTTATTTAGCTCCCTGTATTAAATAAAAATTAATCTAGCTATTATTTAAAATTTTATATTTAAAAATTAGTTGAAAAGGTATATTTATTTCAACCGGTATTTCACAGATTCTGTGGAGCTCTTTGGGTGATTTTGCTTTTCTCAAGAATGGTTTGGGATGCTTTTGCTTCTTCACCGGCCCGGTATATTTATTCTCCCAAAAGCTGGAAGTGTGATAATGGAACAATGCAATCCCATTAAAGGATTCCCAAACCCGCTAAAATGGGTTTAAACGCTCAGTGGTTTCATATAAATCCCAGTAAAATAAGCATTAAAAAAATGTAAAAATTAAATCCGCGAAAAAATGGGTTTAAACAAAAATCCCATCACATAGAATATTACGGAAAAGTGAATATTAATGAATATAGAAATCGAAGAATGGTAAAACATAAACTTATTGTAAAGTGAGAATCGAATTTATGAAATAAATTATTAGACCGAGCTACTTATAAAAATTAATAAACAGGGAGATAACATCATCTTTAATTATTTTTCGGAGGCTAATTAATGAAAAGATTTACTGTACGGTTCGAACCAGAAGGTAAAAAGTTGTCTGCCGTTGATGCGTCCACCATATTGGAAGTGGCAAAAGGAGGGGGAATCGGAATACGTTCCGAATGCGGTGGGAAGGGAAAATGCGGAAAATGTAGGGTAATAATTGCGAATCAGCTCCACTTAAGTGAGATAAGCGAAGCGGAGAAGGAGCACCTAACACCAGAGGAAATTAGCAAGGGGTATCGTCTAGCTTGTATGGTTTCAATTCGTCGAGATTTAACTGTAGTAATTCCAAGCGAAAGTCGATTAAGTGTTCGGAGGATACAGATTCAAGGAATGGAGCAGCCAGTAAAACTGGACCCTAATATCAGAAAAATAAATTTGGTATTGGAAAAGCCTACGGTACAAAATCCCGTCGCAGACGATTTAAACATCTTAACCCATCTGGAAAAGGTATACGGCCTCCGAGGTTTAGAGTGGGAATACGAACTCATTAAAAATCTTCCTGACACTATTAGGGAGGGAAATTGGAACATAACAGTTACCCTGTTAAATGACCACAAAGTAATAGATTTAGAGCCGGGAGACACTACATCGAGAAATTTTGGATTTGCAGTAGATATTGGCACTTCCAAAATTGTGGGATATCTGGTTAACCTAAATAGTGGCGAGGTTGTGGGGCTTGGCTCCTTGGAAAATCCCCAGATTGCCTTTGGAGAAGACATTTTGTCCCGAATATCCTATGCTGAGGAAAGCCCCGAAAAAAGAAGAAGACTACAAACACTGGCAATAGAAGGCATCAATAAAATAGTCCAGACTGCTTGTGGAGAATCGGGAATCAAACAAAGTGAAATTTATGAGTTGACAGTTGTTGGAAACACCGCCATGCTCAGCCTGTTTCTGGGTATCCAAACAAAATATTTACACTTGGCACCCTACGTTCCGGGAGTAAAAGGCCCGGTTGTGGTGAAGACCCAGGAACTCGGTATAAACGCTAATCCCAGGGCAAGTGTTTATGCTTTACCCAATATTGCGGGATACGTGGGTGCAGATGCTGTTGGCGACGTGTTGGCAACTAACATTCACGAAATGGACGAGATGTGTTTACTTGTGGATGTTGGAACCAACGGTGAAGTTTTTGTGGGAAATAGAGAAGACATTGTTTCCTGTTCTTGTGCTGCAGGCCCCGCCTTTGAGGGAGTACACATACAACACGGCATGAAGGCAGTGTCGGGAGCCATTGAAAGAATAAGAATCGATCCCAAAACCTTTGAGGTTAAATATGCAACAATAGATGGAGTGAAACCAGTGGGGATATGTGGTTCTGGAGTAATTGATGCTGTGGCTGAAATGTTTAAGTGTGGAATCATATCAGAGAGGGGGAAGTTCAACGATGTAGATACTGTGAGGATGATTAGAGTGGAGGGAAAACCGGAATTTGTAATTGCTTGGAAGGAGGAAACGGCTATTGAAAAAAATATAACCGTCTCCCTGAAAGACATCGAAGAAGTACAGTTGGCCAAGGCGGCCATACATACCGGCTGCGCCATTCTCATGGAAAAGAAAGCGGTGACAGAGGAGGACATAGATAGGGTTTTCATAGCTGGCGCCTTTGGAAACTACATTGATCCGGAGAGTGCAAAGTTTCTAGGCTTGATTCCTGATGTTCCCACCGAAAAAATTACTTTTGCGGGAAACACTGCTCTTGCAGGAGCTAAAATGGCTCTACTATCAAGGGAAGTCCGAAAAACTGCACAAAAGTTGTCCCGATGGATAAGATACGTGGAACTGATGGCGGAACCCAACTTTCAAAGAGAATTCGTAAAATCCACACTCATTCCATACAAACACCTTGAAAGATACCCCTCCGTAAAGAAATATTTAGAAAATCATAGTTGAGCCCCAAATTGTTTTTTTGTTTCGTTTTATAGTTCTAAATCGTACACTTTTTTTAGTGCTTCTGCTGCCCTTTTTTCTGTTTCAGGCTTGGGTTCCTCTTCCTTCTTGAATCCTCTCGCGGGTATCACTTCATCAATTCGTAGTACAATTCGGGCAACATCTGTAGCAGCGTTTAGAGCGTGAACCTTCACCTTTATTGGCTCAAGGATTCCCACTTTTTCCATATCATCAACTTTGCCCCGGTTCACATCTAATCCCGCCCAAACCACTCCCTCACTGTGTTTCACCCTAAGATCTGCCAAAGCATTAAGCGAATCTAGCCCCGCATTGTCTGCCAAAGTTTGGGGCACAATTCGTAAAGCTTCAGAAAAGGCCAAAATAGCCAGCTGCTCCTTCCCGCTAAATGTCTGGGCATACTCCTTCAGACACTTGGAAAGTTCCATCTCTGAAGCCCCTCCACCCGGAATAATGCGAGGATCTTCCCTAATATTCCTTACCACTTGGAGAGCATCATAGAGACCTCTTTCGGCTTCTTCCAAGGCGTACTGGTTTCCACCCCTTATAATAACACTTGAAGCTCCCCGACCTGGACAACCAGTAATCAGGATATATTTTTCTTTTTCGGATGGTATCCATTCCTCCACCAATTTGGCTCGCCCCAACCTGTCAGCTGTCAAGTAGTCACTCATCAAGTCAGACACTATGTGCGCTCCAGTCAACCTACTAATCCTATTCATGTCCTCGAGAAAAACGCGTTTAACGGTCAAAATTCCTGCCCTTGCAAGGTAGTGTTCAGTTATTTCATCTACGCCCCTATTTACAAGAACCACGTTAACTCCATGCAGAACCAGTTTGCTCACCATTTGTTTAACTAAATTTCTCCTCTCCTCAAGGAAGGCTTGGTGCGCTTCTAGTTCTTCAACTTGTATTTCCATATTTTTTCCCGCTGCTTCCCACCAACTCCCAGTGATTTCTTTTAATTCTAGGCTTCTCACTAGAGCAATATTTGCGTTCTCAACTCTTCTGGGCATATCTGGATGAACTATTTCTCTATCATCTATAACATAGCCATCCACAACCCTAGAATCTCCTAGGATGCCCCCTCTCTTTTTAACAATTTTTACGTCCTCAAGGTTTAACCTTGCTCCAGTCTCATTTTCACAGGCAAATTTGGCTAATTCCAGGGCCATATTGCTGAAATCGTTTATTGTTTCATGGGAACCGATAACCTTTGTGTTTATGGCGGTGTAAGCCAGCCTTCTCAAAATCTCCTCATCATCAAGCCTTATGGGAATAGCTATTTCTTCTAATCTTTGAACCGCCCTTTTCAACGCCAGGTCGTATCCTTTTGAAATATTTGAGGGAAGAAGCCCTTGGTCAATTAGGATTTCTGCCTTTTTAAGTAGCTCACCTGCCAAAATTACTGCGGTAGCAACACCGTCTCCCACAATGGCGTTCTGAGCCTTAGCCATACCAATCAGAATCTTGGCTATGGGGTGCTCCACCTTGAGAGTACCCAATATACTGAAGGCATCACCAGTTATCAAAACTTCTCCGTCTTTTTTGAGGATTGCTTTGCTCACACTATAAGGCCCTATAGTGTTACTTATGATATGGGAGACTATCCTAGCTACCATAATGTTACTTTTGAGAACCTTTACATTAAAGTCGCGTTCCTGCCTATACGCAGGCTTAAATATTGGAGATGTGTCTTTACCCAACAAAACCTCCAACTTCCAAATCCTCATATTAGCCTAGAATACACGGAAATGAGTCTGAATTTATACTATTCTTTTTCCCGCATCAGAACCAATTGATTGGTCGTAGATTTCTAAAGGTTTTAAGATCCATACCCCCTTGATTTCAAGCCCCGAACCCATAATGATGCCTCCGAATCTTTGCCTGAAGGCATCAAAGGCCGCCCCTTCAGTCACGTATTCTTGGGGTTTCGCCTTTATCTGGTAACTCTGGAACCCCCTCACAGCAGTAGCGGCCACTACTTTATCTGGATTGTTTAGTAAGTTTCTGTGGGTTTCATCCGCCATGATTACAGCGAAAGCAATGATGTCTGAGGACGGGATTGAGAGGGAGCTTATAGGCACACAGTGGGGAACACCATGCTGGTTTAAAGTCACCAAAACCTTTACTGTTTCCGGATTATTAAAAAGATTGGCAACATCCCTTGGAATTCTAATCACAGCTTCCAACCTCTACTTCACCCAGTACTGCGACCGTCTTTATTTGAACTTCTAGACTCGTGCTACTCTACCTCCAAAATTTTATACTCACCTATTTTTCCTTTTTGCATTGATGGCCGCAGAGACGGCGTTTAGGAGCAGTCCCATCACTTAATTTGGAGAAACATAAGGAAACAGATAGTGGAGGAGCTTTACTAACTAGAAGATTTAAAGAAATAGTGAGCATCTTTTAATAGTACCGCTCCCTGTAGGTTGGGATTTATGGCTACTTGACGAGTTGTTTTGATTAATTTTCTATGATAGTTTAAGTCCAACTTACAATTTTTTGGTATTTTTCCATTGTGAGGTCGACCCATTCTCCATAGTCTACAAGCTGTATGCCTTTTATCATTCTCCCCTCTGGAATTCCTCTGGCTTGGGCATCAGGTTTCAATGCGTAGATGTTAACGCCCACTTCAAGGTTTTTTCTTAAAAGTTCTTCTACTTGTCCCCTCTGTCCCTGGATGCCACTGAGCACCGCGTCCTGAATTAGTAGTACTCCCACTTCCTCGTTCATCTTCTTCAAATTCAGGGAGGTTTCAAGGGCGTACAAATTATCCTTCGTTATGTAGGGAGATTTGGATACCAGTATAAGCGTTGCCATGTCTAACCACCTCAGAAGGTCATGGCAATGTCGTTTTGCGCAATGATTTTTGCAACATCTTTTAAAGTCACACTCTCAACATTCAGAGCAGGGTTTAAGTCCTCCATAGTTAGTCCTCTCTCTTCCATGGACTCCCCAACCACGTATAATTTCGACTCGAAGTTCTGCAGCATTCTCAGAAATCGGTCTATGGCTGAATATCCGATAGCCTTTGGAAACTGGTTCTTCATGGGGCAATAAACACCATCATCGATGAAAAGGAGAGTGACTGGAATTGCAAGAGAGCCTCCTGCAGCTGCCAATCTGAGAGCTTCAACAATGTGAATCCAGCCGAATGGGGGTTTCCTAATTATGAACAATATTCTCATCTTCACAACTCCTCTCTATATTGTAATGGCGAAGAACCGGTCAGCTTCCTTTATGATTTCAAGGACAGTGGTGGTGCTTTCTATTGTTGCAGTGGGAATAAAGTCTGTTTCCGGTTTTAATCCACGGGCAGTGCAGCAAGGGAAGCAGTTAACAAACTTTACTCCCCTCTCACTAAGCTCCTTGAATTTGCCAACGGGAGAAGGCATATCTTGTACAATGAAATGTTTCACGGCATTATAAACGCCGTCTCCCAGACCAATAACAGTAACCTCGTGACCCTTCTCAACAGCCGCTTTTATAAACTCAATCGCAGTGTCCGAATTCTGAAACTGCAAGGGTGTAGTAAAAAGTAAAACAGCAATTTTACCCACATCAACCACCTCGCCCCTTTTTTCATGGAAAGTGGACTTAGAATATTTTGGTTAAGGGGTGTGTTGGGGATTCTGGCTGTATCTTGTACTTTCTTTTGTTGTAATATGCGATAAGGCCGTCGACCATGGCGCAGGCGGGGAAAACCGATGTGGCCTCTTCAATTGGCCCGTATAGGGCGAAGTCAGCTCCCATCATTACAGTTACCAGCACGGAGCCGGATAGGCATGCCTTGTAGGATTCTGGTGGAAAGTCTTTCTTAATTTTTTTCCAAGCAGTAATCGCGTTAGAAGGCCCACAACCGGCGGGGAGACCAAACTCTTTCTTCACAGAATATATGGTTTGGGCTGCGAAGGATATGCTCACAACATCCAGAACTGCTGTGTCCACAAGAATGTTCTGTATTCCTGCTTCCTGGGCCTTCTGAATTAACCCCTTTTCCTGGCTTGAACCTTTTAGCAGTTCTATTCTACCTTCGGGCAGCAATGCTTTGGGACTAAATACCAGCAACATGCTAGACTTTACACCGATTTCCTTGAGGGTGTTAAGCTCATCTTCCTTGGAGTGCACATCTATGGAGTTGTAGATGGCTCTCTCCCCCAGACCCACTTCAACAGCGTGTTTGATTGCTTCCAGCCGGGAAGCTGCAATGGTGCTGTCCACCAGAAACGGAGCGTTGGTCACTGAGGCCACAAAGTCAATGTGTTTTATGAGAGCTTCCGCGGTGTCACCCACAATATCCACTATGCAAGGGTTCCCGGTTTTCTCAGCCATCTCGTCCTGCTTATTGATTAACTCTTCTGCCTTTTTCTTGTCGAATATTCCCTTCTGTCTGTCGGAAACAATTTTGTGCTTATCGTAGAAGATGCTTCCAATCAAAACCGTGGGATGAGCCCCCGGCGGACCACCTATCTTTACACCATTAATGTTCCAAACCTTCTGTTCCTTCTCAAAAACATACAAACCAAACTACCTCCCTTTCTAAGCAACTGTAACTCATTTACTTACAGGTTACTTTTGTGGAACCACCCTCTATTTTTAACATTCAGTACTGGACTTCTGTTTTTGCGAGAGGGTATAATACTAATTTTCTGTTTATTTTGGCTTATAATTTTTACCAAACTTTTGTGTAAAAATCCAAACATAAAATGGGGAAAGGGCCAGAAAAACAAATACCAAATGAACCTAGATTTTTGGGTAGTGGAAAAAAGATTTTTCGCATTTATCATAAATCAGAGCGCCTTCGTAGAAAAATGAGTCTTTAGACCTTAAGTAGTGAAATACGATGAAAAAGGCTAACAATATATTTTAGCTTGTATGGTCTAAATTTGATGTGTCATAACTTGAAACTGTACGGTTTAAAAAAATGCTGCCTCACGCAAAGGGATTAAAAATGCTGGAAGATGGATACTCTTCTGATCTTTCGGGAAAATGGTCGACTATACGGGAAAATGTTACAATAGTGAGGACTATAGAAGATTTTATTAAGGGTTCATTTGGCCCCATGGGTCTGAGTAAACTCATTGTAAATGATAAGGGGGAGGTTGCTATGACAAGGGATGGATTTACAATTTTGGACAGAGTGGGGGGAGGCCACCCTGCAGTTAGAGTCCTTAAGGACGCAGTTAAGACACAGGACTTAGAATTTGGGGATGGGACAAAGACCATCGTCATCCTAGCGAGTGAAATGCTGGGTGGAGCAGAAAAATTAGTTAATATGGGAGTTCACCCTGCAACCATAATTAGGGGCTATTCCGTGGCCCTCAGAGAAACCTTGAAAGTTCTAGAAGAGATAGCAATTCCCATCAACACAGCTGAAAAGGAAATTTTGAAAAAAGTAGCAACTAGCGTCATAACTGGTAAATTTGACCATGAAGAGGGTGAGCATCTATCGGGAATAGTAGTGGATGCTGTCTCGCAGATTACAAGAAGGGCTGGCAAAAAGTTTGTTGTTGATGTTAAAAAAATCGCTGTTGAGAAAAGGTTGGGAGGCGTGGTCACAGATAGTGAATTGATTAGGGGTATAATAGTAAATAAAGAGGTCACTCATAGAGGGATGCCCAAAAAAGTTGTAAATGCGAAGATAGCTGTGCTAAGCTGCCCTCTGGAAATTGAAAAAACCGAGTTTGACACCAAAATCATGGTGAAAAAGCCAGAGCAGATAATAGACTTTCTGCAAGAAGAAGAAAGTATGCTTAGGCAAATGGTCAATAGGTTGACCCAATTGGGAGTGAATGTGGTTTTTTCAGAGAAGGGCATAGATGACCTGGTCAAGTACCATCTGGCCAGTGTGGGGATTCTGGCTGCTGAGTGGGTGGAAAAATCCAGAATTCAAAAGATTGCCTCAGCCACTGGAGCCCAAGTAGTTGCAGACATTAATGATCTTGTTTTGGAAGATTTGGGAAACGCGGGTGTGGTTAGGGAGAGAGAATTTGGGGAAGAAAGAATAATAGTTGTTGAGGATTGTAAAAATCCGCTGGCCTTAACCGTTCTCCTTAGGGGAGCTGCCCAAAGCGCCCTTGATGAGGCAGAGAGGGCAGTGCGCGATGCAGTTTTGGTATTAAAAGAAGTCTTTGAAAATCCAGCCATATTGGTGGGAGGGGGCGCCGTAGAAGCTGAAGTTTCAAAAAGAATCCGAAACAAAGCGCGCAGCGAGGGGAAGGAGCAGTTGGTGCTCATAGCATTTGCAGAGGCTTTGGAAGCCTTACCAGCCTTGCTTGCTAAGAATTTGGGGCTCGACGTTTTAGCCAAGACTGCAGAGTTGAGAATGAAACATGAATGTGGAGAAATCTATGCGGGAATTGATGTTATTGACGGTGAAACCAAAAACCTAAAACCCTTGGGAGTTTACGAGTCCCTATCAGTGAAAACGCAGGCACTCAAATCCGCATATGAAGCCGCAACCACGATTCTCAGAATCAATGATATAATTGCAGCCGAAAAATTAACCGAAAAAGAATCTGAAGAGCTGGAATACCTCCACCCCCTTAAAGAGGTCAAGACTCATGAAAAAGACTTCGAAACCATACTTAACAACATATCCACTTTCACCATCATAGCCGACGCTGTAAAGCCATGCTTCGGCCCTAGGGGAAGAAATAAGCTCCTCATAGATAATATAGGAAGCCTAAAATATACTAGCCATGGAGCAACAATTTTGGCTTTCATGTACCTTCAACACCCCGCGACAAAAATGCTGGTCGACCTCACAGACACCCAAAGCAAAAACTTGGGAGACGGAACCAAGGCCAGCGTCATCCTTGCGGGAGAATTACTAAAAAATGCGGAAGAGTTACTGAGCCAAAAAATACACCCCACAGTAGTAATAAATGGTTACCGAAAAGCCACCCAAAAAACTTTAGAGCTCCTAAACCTAATGGCTCTACCCATAAACAGTGAGGATCAAGAAACTCTGAAGGAAATCGCCCTAACCACTATAGGTGGGAGGCTTCCGGAGAGAAAAGAACTATTCGCAGAAATGGCGGCTAGGGCAATAGAAATCCTCACAGGGGAAAAAGACATCTCAAATATAGACCTTAGAAAAATTAAGATTTTGGGAGAGAAGGGCAGAAGCCTAGATGAAAGCGAACTCTTTTCTGGAGTAATCCTGGAAAGAGAAGTTGTCAATCCCAAGATGCCCAAAAGGGTTGAACAGGCTAAAATAGCACTGCTGGATTGCTGGTTAAGAGTCTCCCAGCAGAATTTCAGAAGAAAACTGGAAGTCCGCATAGAAAACACCAAGAATTACGACATCTAC
Source organism: Candidatus Jordarchaeia archaeon (assembly GCA_029856435.1). Lineage (GTDB taxonomy): Archaea > Asgardarchaeota > Jordiarchaeia > Jordiarchaeales > Jordiarchaeaceae > Jordiarchaeum. The sequence goes on along the minus strand of JAHQXB010000150.1, from coordinate 1,184 downwards.
ATGGATACACTGAACAAACTGGCAGAAGAGATGGTGGAGAAAATAAAGAATACTGGAGCCAATGTGGTGTTATCCACAAAAATCGTGGACGAGTTAACAGAGCACTTCCTCACCAAATACGGAATTTTAACCGTCACACAATTACCAAGCATAGACCTCAAAATGATATCTGAAGCTACAGATGGAAAAATCGTAACCGACCTCAACGATCTAAAGGAAGAAAATCTTGTAACTGCAAAAGTAGTAGAGGAGAAAAAAATCGGCGAAAAGAAAAAGGTGTTTGTCCAACTCCCAAGTTCAAAATGCGCAACTATTCTAATCAGGGGAGCTACTCCGGAAATAATAAGTGAAGCTGAAGGAACGCTTCTCAGCCTACTAAAAATTCTCAAAATAGTAACTTTAGAGGGAAAGGTGGTGGCAGGAGGCGGAGCAACAGAAATGGAACTCGCCAAAGAAATAAAAAGATACGCAAAGAACTTTTTCGGAAAAGAACAACTAGCCATAGAAAGATACGCAAAAGCCCTAGAAGCAATACCCAAAACCCTAGCCGAAAATGCCGGATTAAACCCCACAGACTCCCTAACCCAGCTCAGAACCCTACACCAAGACCCCAAAAACAGGTGGATAGGAATAACCCAGCAAGGAAAACTAGCAGACACAAAAAACATGGGAATCCTAGAACCCCTAAGCCTCAAAAAACAAATCATAAAATCAGCAAACGAAACAGCAGAAACCATCCTCAGAATAGACGAAATAATAGTGGGAAAAGAAAAAACCATCAAAGAAAAACAAGAAGCCGAAGAGAAATGAAAAAACAAAAACCTACACATCCTCGAAACGCTACCCAAATGCTCTTGGAGCCTAATTTTACTTTTTCCAAAAATTGGTAAAAATATTGAAAATTTATCAAATTAACAATGTAAAATTATAAAAATTCATAAAAACAAGCCAAAGAGTTAAAAAAATAAAAATTGTTATACAAAGTAAAGTTTATATAAAAGAAAAACTAAATTAAAAGAAAATATTCCCCATAGGGATACAAGACCTTGGAGGGATGCTTATGTCGGAGAAGGAGCTACTTGAGAGACTATCCCAGGCACTCGTTGAAGGTGACGACTTGCTCGCAGCAGACCTCGCCAGGCAGGCGCTTGCCAAAAAAATTTCGGCCATCGACATACTGAATA
>JAHQXB010000051.1 GCA_029856435.1 Candidatus Jordarchaeia archaeon | reverse complement strand
GAACCCCCAAACCGAAACCATTACTAAAACACTTTCGGAATCACCCTAAAGTAGAAGAGCAGCAAAAATCCCACCCGCAACATCAAGAAAAACCACAACAAGCAAAACAAAAGTACCAGAATCGATTTTTCCCCAAGAAAAACTTTATCCGAAACGCAAAGCGTATGGTTGTTTATTTCCGATGTGGAATCAAATGATCCTACATCAACATTTCGCCAAGGAAGTGCAACTATAAATTTTTGAGGCGCGTCTCGGTTTGGTGCGTAAAAGGGTATGTATTTTGTGCACTGAAACGCTCATTGTGTTTAACTCCCTTCTTGTTGGTAAGAAGGGTTCAAATAAGAGGCTTCTTAAGAAATAGACCTTTGCCAAAGAGGTAATATACCTTCTCCTGAGTTTTAAGAACAATTGCCCATTATCTCAGTCTTAATAGGTGGATATACCAAAAAAGAACATTTAAACAGTGATTCTTTTTCCATTTTTGCTAGGAATTATTCTTATTTTTGCATTCTTAAATTCGAAATAAAACTCTCGGCCCTCATAATAATGGTCTAGAAAAACCGCTAGAGCTGCTATTTCGGAGTGCGGTTGATTGGTTATGGACACATTATGGGTCGCAAACGAGTAAACTTCTGGTGGAACTTTTGGTCCCCCTACCACTACTAGCTTGTCCTTAGATGAGTTTCTAATTTTATCAATAACTTCTGGGAGAGGCAAACCATACATTGTTAAATGAATTACTTCCCCATCTTGGCGCAACCAACTTTTTATAACCTTTTTCCAATCGCAGCCGGTTTCTATTAAAAAATCTCCGCCAAAATTTTTGGTAACGTTGTTAATTCTTTCGCATAATCTCGTGTCAGGAACACCACTAAAAAAGATGCCGTCCATACCAAAAGCCCTTGCAACAAGAGCAATATGGGTAGATGCACGCATATCTCTGTGAGGACGGTGTTCCAATCTTAAAGCAAATAATTTTTGCTTTGATTTATTTAAAAGATTCGAATCAAAAGTGCAATGGGTTGATCTATCTTCCATTTTTGTGTCCCCAAAAATAAAATATGTTTGTTTAATTAACTTTTTGAACCTCGATATTCATTTTTAATGTGCTAACTAATTAAACGTATTCTGCGCTGCATTAGAATTAAAGTTGGAATTTTGTTATTTTCTTTGGTTGCATTCTAAAAATAGCACACTGTTACGCGTTGTTGCTCCTCTTCTTTTTAATTTTAATAATGTCCCCCAAAGTCAGTTCTTTACTTTGATCTTTAGAGGTGGTGGTTATTATTTTAGAGTCCGATTTTTCAGTGAGGTTGATTTGAAGTTCTTTTTCTAGTTTCTTAACTAGCATTAGAGATGGTCGCATTTTGCCCGTTTCAATTTTTTTTATTATGGTAACTCTTTCATTAATTTTTTTTGCCAGTTCTTCATGTGACAATCCCTTTCCCTCTCTAGCTCTTCGAATTTTGCATGCATAATCTTCTACTAAATCCTCGTCCGAGAAAAAATCTTTACTGTCAAGTTTGGCTCTAGGCCTTTTAACTCTAATAACTTTTTTAGGGCTGGCGAGGATCGTCTTAGACCCTTTCGATGCTACACTTAAATCCTTTAAAGAATCTCCGAATTTTACGCAATTTTCACAAACAGTTAGCTCCGCTCCCTCAATGTTCACGTTTTTAGGCTTTCCTATTATTTTTTTACCACAAACCTCGCATAACAAGGGCTAAACCTCCTATAAGACTATAGAAAACCATATATAAAGCATGCTATGGTCTAAATTTCTTGCTTACCCAAGTTAGAGAAATTTTTCTTTTATTCACTTGTATGTACAATACACTTACACATTATGATTAGTCCATTACCTCTTATGTGATGTTTTTTACTAAATTGTTAATTCATGTTTTTCAATTTAAAGCACATGCTTCTTGTACTCCAAATCCAAGTGAAAGCCCCTCTAAACAATAATTTAAACACAACTTCTTCCATTGAAACGGTAGCAAAAAATTGTCTTTATCTGCCATTTGGTTTACTTTTTTGGTCAATTGACTTCCTCCTTCATTTAATATGTTATCAAAAACAAAATGGAGATAGAATCCAATCGTATCTTGAATAACCCAACACAAGGCTTCGTTATTTAGAGGCTTATTGAGAAAAATGGAAACAAGTAAATCTACATCGACCCGTATTATGAAGCAACTAAGCAAAGGCGCCTTTTCGAGCTACACTCAAAAAGGCATACTTGATGTAGATTTGCAAAAGTCTATCTTTCGTTTTTGGGGTTCTACTTGAGAGGAGCTTCAGGCGCAATTCGAAACGGGGCTATATACATATTTATTGCTCAAGTAGAATTCGGTAGATAAATTTGTCTACTTTTTATCTTGAAACAACTTCTAACTAGGAGCACTAAATTTTAGAAGAAGGCCATATGAACGAGATTAAAGGTATGAAAATACAATATCAGAATAAAGTTTTTTATTTTTAAATACTGTTTGTTAAAACTTTATTGCAAGTTTCAGAGAATTAAATCAAGCTAAAAGTTATCTATATTTATCTTATGTATGAAGTCTCCATACTTCCTGAAGGAGCAAAAAATAATTGTACCACCAAAATATTTAATATATTTGGAATATTAATGTCAGTTTGGAGGTAGTCTATTGCCAGACTCTGCTGATTCGGGAAAACAGGTTTACAATTCTGATACATCTTATTTGCTCTCCTATACGAGACATATTGAGAAAAGACTTAGGGCACTTGAAACCGAAAAACAGTGGCTAGATGCAGAGCGTATGAGACTTGAACGTGAAATTCACTCTCTTAGAGCTGAGATTGATAAAATAAGACAACCACCCCTAATCGCAGCGAGCATAATAGATGTTCTAAGTGATAATCGTATTGTGGTAAAAAGTTCAACTGGGCCACATTTTGTTGTTCATGTATCAAAAAGCATACCTCAGAAAGATTTGGTACCTGGGACTAGAGTAGCTCTAAACCAGAGAACTTTTGCTGTAGTAGAAGTGTTACCAGCAGCACGAGATCCCTTTGTTAGAGGAATGGAAGTTGAAGAAGCCCCTTCAGTTTCATACAATGATATTGGAGGTTTAGAAGAACAAATCAGGGAAATAAAAGAAACTGTTGAATTACCCCTGAGTCACCCCGAGCTATTTGAGAAAGTAGGTATAGACCCTCCAAAGGGAGTACTCTTAAGCGGGCCTCCGGGCACAGGGAAAACACTTCTCGCACGAGCGGTAGCACATGAAACAAAAGCAACCTTCATAAGAGTAATCGGATCAGAATTAGTCCAAAAGTTTATTGGGGAGGGCGCTAGGCTCGTTAGAGAGATCTTCCAGATGGCTAAGAATAAAGCTCCGAGTATAGTGTTTATTGATGAAATCGATGCTATTGGAGGCAAGAGACTTGAGATTGCCACTAGCGGTGATCGTGAGGTTCAAAGAACCTTGATGCAGCTTTTAAGTGTTCTAGACGGTTTTGACGTGCGGGGCGATGTACGTGTGCTTGCAGCTACAAACCGACCAGATATACTAGACCCAGCACTTCTTCGCCCAGGGCGTTTTGACCGGATAATTGAATTTCCAATGCCGAATGAGGCAGCGAGGCTAGATATTTTCAAAATTCATACGCGTCGTATGAACATTGATGCTGATGTTGATTTTAAGAAATTGGTTCCATTGACTGAAAATTGTTCTGGGGCGGACATTAAGGCAATCTGCACTGAGGCAGGTATGTTTGCGATTCGAAAGCTCAAAGATAAGGTGAGTCAAAAAGAATTTGAAGAGGCAATAAAAAAGGTTCTAGGCAAGACCATATCTTGTGCAGATGGACCTGTGGGCATATATGCGTGAGCACAAATTTCAATTGGTTTGCGGGCAGTCAGTTACTAGACGCTAATTTTAACTATGATTACTGGTAGAAACTGCTCTCCCAACCGTATTTGGAATCTAGTCGGGATGGATTACTTTGGGAGATGTCTCTTGGAAAAGGCTGAAGAAACTCTATGAAGTAGTTATCCCTAGGGATCTTCTAGAGTTTGCTCCTCGTGGCTGGCAACTTTTAGGAAATATTCTGATTTGTAACATTAAACCGGAACTTGTACCTTATGAATATGAAATTGGGGCAGTGCTTAGTAAAATCGAGAAACGGGCAAGAATTGTAGCTAGAAGGCTCACTCCCCCGCAGGGCGAGATGCGGATTCCCCAATTAAAGATAATAGCTGGTGGAGGAAGCACAGAGACAATTCATAGGGAAAATCACTGCATTTTTAAACTTGACCCCTTTAAAGTTCTTTTTTCCCCAGGCAACAGTAATGAGCGTTTAAGACTAAGTCAATTAGTAAAAGAGGGAGAGATAGTAGTTGATCTCTTTTCATGCGTCGGGCAATTCTCCATTCCAATAGCAGTTCACTCTAAGCCGCTAAAAGTTTATGCAATTGAAATAAATCCTGTAGCATACAATTATCTAGTTACAAATATTTTATTGAACAAAGTTAGTGAAGTAGTAGAACCCATTCTTGGGGATTGTAAAGAGGTGGCTCCAGCAGGGGTTGCTGATAGGGTGATTATGGGGTTAATAAATGGAACTGAAAAATATTTAGGTACGGCGCTTAATTCCCTTAAAATGGAGGGAGGCACCTTACATTACCATGAGGCGATTCCCAAAAGACTATTGAAAGATAAAATAAAGGTAATAGAGGAGAAGATTCAGCAAGAGTCTTTTAAAGTTGAACATTTGAATTTTAAAAGAGTTAAAAAGTATGCTCCAAGCATTGATCACGTAGTTATGGATATTACCGTTGCTCCCTGCTCGTAAAATTGGTAAGGATGTAATCTAAATGGGAAAAATTGAGGTGGATTATCAGACGCTTAGAAAAATACGATGTATTGCGGATTATCAATTTTTCCCTGGAATAGGAAATAAATTGTTTCCCAAAGAAATCACTATATCCCGTTCACCGAAAACTGGAAAAATTAGGTTTATATACCTCAATGGGAATTTACTCTCAACCATTCGTCCTAAAGATGGAAAAATCACGCTGCATGTGAAAGGAGCTGAAATATTACTAAAAAGCATCGAAAAACCGAAATTAAGAGTAGTAATCCTAAAAGATATCGTCCCCTTTATACAACGAGGGCGTAATGTATTCGCGAAACATGTTGTGGATGTTGACCCAAATATTAGACCCGGAGATGAAGTAATAATTGTGGATCTTGATGACAATTTAATAGCAATCGGAAGAGCAGTTCTCAGCGCAAAGGAAATGCTAGCCTTCCGATCAGGAATTGCTGTAAAAACGAGAACGGGTAATATTATGGATTAATGGGCGCGATTTATATTAATTGAATAGAAACTAGATTTAGAAGGAGGTCAATAAATGCGTCGACTAAATCCTCGACAAATGAAGAAAGCAATGCAACAAATGGGAATTAAACCTGTAGAGATAAATGCTAGTGAGGTAATAATTAAGTGCGCTGATAAGGATATAATCATAAGTAACCCCCAAGTTACACAGTTAGAAATAGCGAAGCAAACTATTTTCCAAGTTATAGGCAGCATTCAAGAAAGGAAATTACAAGGAAAAGAAGAGAAGGAAATCCCACTAGGAGACATTCAATTAGTAGCGCAACAAGCAGGCGTTACAGAAGAAGAAGCTAAGCGGGCACTTATTGAGGCAAATGGAAACTTGGCTAAAGCAATACTTTCCGTTAAAAAATAGCTAGCAGCCACCTTAAGCCTCCAGTGGCAAAAAGGCTAAACACATACAGTTTTTTCTAAAATTTTTCAAGACTTGCTATTTTGTGCAGAATTTAATTTTTATGTATGTATTTAGCTGTTGTGATCGAATAACGGATATTGGGGCTCTAAACCTTGAAGGAGGGCTTATTTGGACTTTTCTGGATAATGTCCCCCACTCTGGAAAAGAAAAAATAAAGTAGCCCTCCTTTC
>JAHQXB010000097.1 GCA_029856435.1 Candidatus Jordarchaeia archaeon | reverse complement strand
TTTAGGGGGAGGTCTTGAACCTTACCGCTGGTTATGTTTTTTCCGCGTGTGAAGAAGGCACAATTAACTGGGAGTCACTTTTTGGGTGTACGTTTATGTCGCGTCCTGTGTCCCCATATTGAAGCCCATTATGAGTTATTCTGCAGGGTAAAAAGCCGAAAAGGGCACCCCAAAAGGACGATGAAGGCCGAAAAACAAACAACACGCAGCAGGAGACACCAAATTAATTGTGCCGTGAAGAACACCAAAATGTTTTTATTCCCCAAGGAGTAATAACTATTCCCTGGGGTGTATGTTAGGGCAGAGACCGCCCCCTACGAGACTGGTTCTCTGAATACCAGGGGTGACTGAGGCGTTCTCTGCTTTAGCTCTCATCACATCTCTCATCCTCTGTTCTTCATTAAAGGGTGCATGTACACCCACCTATACTATTTTACTCCCTCACATTTAAATTATTTTTTAACAAGTTCTATAAACCATCAAAAAAGGCAAAGCAAAACATTGAGTATTAAAAAAGAATGAGGTGGTAGCGATTACCACCACTTTATCGGTTCTCCCTTGGTGGCTCTCCAGATAATTTGTACCACTATCACCGTTATTGTGCCTATAGCCATTACTATGATACCATTGAATAGTCCCTGGGTGAAGCCAGTCAGAAAGTTGTTTGATAAAGAAGACATCCACACCGCAACAATTAGTATGGGTACCAGTACTATGAAGAAGAAAAGCAGTGATAACCATCCCTGCCTACTTGAAACCTCTACTTCTCCATTCTCAGGTAATTTGACTAGCTTCAGTTTAAACGGTATGGCTAAGAAGGGAATGTAGATACCTGCAACCTCGATTAGTATATCAAAGAGGTAAGCGGTAGCCGCACCCCCGAAGCTCGCAGGGAGCCACCAAAATGTGGTAAGACCTGGAATAAGGAACCAGTATGGGAACATTAACGGTATCCAAGGCGCACCACTCGTTATCAAAATGTATTGAAGCAAAACAGCATTCAACCCAGCAGCCCATGTATCCCCCAAAATTACAGGTATCGCTACAAAACGCGTATAGCCCCAGGACTGTGCTGACCAAGTAACCCAAGCTATATAGAAAGCCAAGCCTAGATAGTAATAGATGGTGAATTTCCAGTGGGCAGGACGCCTAGTACTAATCATAGCAAGAGCTACTATCCCGATAAGTGTCATCATTAGAACTGCGCCCACACCAGCGGGTCTGAAGTACCATCGAATGCTGAGTACAGAATTCCATACTGGTAAACCAGTTAAATAGAACCATGACGGTACACCCGAAGCAGAGATTTTGCCAAGTACGCTCTCTTGGAAAAGATAAAATACTATGAATAAGAGTGGTAGTGCAGCTTTCTTATACTCTCCTGTGTATAGAAACTTGGCGAATATGTACGCCAATAGTGCTGGAACAGCACCTTCAACAATACCCATAAGTATGGGTGCTACCGGAAATCCCACATTGATTCCGCCCAGAAGCTGCATTGTTGCGGTTAATGCCCGTTCACCACTAGCTGCCAAAAGTATCTCAGCGAAGATCCACGCGCCGCAGCCGAAAAGGAATACCCAGAACGCGTTTCTATCCCCTTTTTTAAGAAAATAAGCAACGATAATAATAGCGAGTATCGTTGTTATTACTTCACCCGTGTAGAAGCCCCCGTTCATTACACGAATCGAGTATAACTGATTAAAAAATTTATCAATCATCAAAATCCCTCAATATCATTTTTTTGCTATACTCCTTATAAAATCTAGGCGTAAAAGGTTTTTGTGCAAATTGAAGGCACAATGTAATAATTATGTTTTTTTTGGGGGGTTAGGTTTAACTAACCCCTTTTTGTCTATAATAGGGGTATGTCAGTCGAAGAAGTTTTTGAGGGAATCAACCCTGAACACTCCACCACCTCCCCCGATCCAAGGAGATTAAAGAAACAGTATGGAGAGAACTTATGCTCCAAGAATTCAAGCTCCCCTCAATCAGCCTCTCAAAGCCGCGTCCTGTTCGTGGCCCGCATGATTCTGGAACCAGTAAAATCCCTGTGGACCCTCTGCCTCTCCTACCTCTTCCTATTGAAACCCGAGGACTGCCCGGTCTGCGCCACCCTCAAGAAGAGGAGGAAAAAGCCCCACACCGTCCTCCGCTGCCCCCGGTGCCAGCTGCCTTGCGCACACCTCGGGAACCAACGGGAGAAACCCTGTACTTAACTGCCCCAAACACGGACGCCTAAGCATAATGAGGAGTATTGAGGCCAGATGCTTCTTCGCCCTGTGCGCAAGTGAGGGTGGGTCAACTAGTGGCTGCGGGGCTTTCCCAGAAGAAAACCGCGAAACTTTTGGGAGTGACAAGAACATTCGTGGATACCGTGATCTTTACCCTCGCAAAACATCTTCCCATACCCACACCCAAGTTGAGCGGAGACCTCGTGGTAGCTTTCATAGACGGCTTCTTTCAGCAGCAGACTGGCCATCCTCGTGGGAAAGTCGGGTAAGAATGTCCTCTGGACCTTTGGAGAGGAAAACACCGTAACCATAAATACGTTTCTCAAGAGCTCAGAAAATACGTCCCAGAGGAAGCAACCCTAGTGGTGGTGACCAACGGGAACCCCTCATACGTGGACCCTGCAAGAAGCATCCCCCAAAGCCGCCCACGTGAGACATTTTCACAAAAACCTGGAACCAAGTCCACTGCTCTCTTGGGAACCGGGTGTATTCTCTCTACGGTTCCATAGACGTGCTTCGGAGAAGGAACACCGCCCAGGTAATAGTCTGGGAGGGTGTGCGGATGAATCCCCAAAAATTAGGAAAGCCCAAGTAGCCCTGGAGGTGGCTGGGAAGGGCTCCTTGAGGTGATTATGCTCATAAGCATCCACCGGGGAGTATGATGGGAGACTCCTCTAAAGGTTCACAAGAATCCTCCGCCGACTCGCGGAACTGGTGGCGGGGGGGGAGGTTGATAGAAGGGATGTTGGGGAGAACCTCAAACTCCTCTGGCTGAGAAGACTCTCCCTCCGGTTCTGTGAACTGCTCCGCCAGGGGATAGAGGAGTTCCGCAGGGCCACTGGGAAAATGCAGAGGGGAGGGTCTGGGGATGGGGAGCCCTATGTGGAAAAGAGGAGTTCTACCTGCATCTTTAGGGGCCCCCTGGCCGACGCAGAGAGGCAGATTGAGGGGGTGAAGGGGGTTACAAGGGGTCTTAAAACAGGCTTTTGGAGAAAAAAGGCTGGTCAGCAGCCCAGTTGAGGGGGTTAACTCTATCATCAGCCCCATAATATCATCGAAGGCTGCTTCGGAAAAAGTGGTGAGCCTCGCCCTTCTGGACCTTTTTTCGCATACCCCCTCTTTCTGAGGTTTGAATATGTTCTCTGCTCACCGCTTCCAGCATCAAGAGGCAACCTAGGATTTGTGTGCATCCTTACCAGCTTCTTCGGGTGAGGTACACCAACAGGGGTGGAAAAATGAGCCTGAGAACCCTTCTAGTAGTGCTCTCGGTTAATGGTGGCAAATTATCCGCCTACTGCTTTCTGGGGGGTGTGGTGGGAACCTTCCTCAGATCGAGAATGGAAATCCTACAAGCCCAAAACACACCGCTCAGCCCACAAAAAACATAATTATTACATTATGCCGAATTTTGCAAAGGGAGAAGATGAGATCTCAGAGTAGCATATGTATTTATATACTTCAAATTTGAATAATATAGTCTACATAACTTTTAAGGAGAGAGGTTTTATGGGTCATAAATCCGAACCTGGAAAAATTCTAAATAACACGTATCTAGTGGATGCCCATATGGTTGGGGTGCCCCAAATCTGTGCTATGTATGTGGTGGAAGGAAAAAAAACAGCACTTATAGATAGTGGAACCAGCCAATTTGCGGGAAAAGTGGTTGAACAACTCAAAAAGCTCGGAAAATTCCCAGTAGACTATATGATTATAACCCATGAACACTGGGATCACACTCAGGGAGCAGCCCCCCTTCTCAAAGAGATGGGAGCCAAGGTTAAAGTCTACGCGGGAAAAAAGGCCCGACCCATGATTGAGGATCCCAAAAAAATCGGCTACGATTTCGGTATGGGCCCGATTGAAGCAGTAAAAAAAGTGACGTCCCTTGAGGAGGGAGACGTAGTGGACCTCGGCGGGGGCGTGGAGCTTGAGGTTATAGATGTTCCCGGTCACACTCCGGGACACATAGCGCTGTATGATAAGGCGAATAAGAACATTTTTCTGGGTGACAGTATAGGCAATAAGGTTGATGTCACCACGTTTATACCTTCTCATAATCCGCCATGGTTTAATAAGGAGGAGTACTACAAAACTTTGGATAAGTTGAAGAAGGTTAATTTTAGCACGGTGTGTCTGGGCCACTATGGTTGCTGGGACGGGCAGGACGCAAAAAATATACTGAACGATGCCAAAAAAGTCTTTGAGGGATTCTGGGGCTTCTTTGAAGCGAACAAAAATAAGTTGAATGACATTGAATATCTTACGAACTCACTTGTCCAAAAGTTTATACCCAACTCTAAAGCGATAGCAAGAGTGGGGCCAGTTTTTGCCCAAGTAGTAATAACTTGGCTTCGAGACGGGTTCAAACACTACAGCCACATAGACTAGTTGGAAACCTGTTTCACTAAAGCGTACTCACCCCCTTTTTTGGTAAATTCTTTTTTCTCTCTTTCTGATTTGTTGGTTTTACAAAACATACTACTAGTAGCATGCCTGTACACCTGTCACTTTATAACATGTTGACATATTATCTAACCTCACTATTTTCAACTCACTTGCCTCTTGACACTCCCCGCGACTAAAAGTGGGGGCTTTCTCGCCAATAGCTTTGTAAGCTGGAACTTCAAGCACATTGTTAACTTAATGAAAATCCGAGGTTTCAATGTAGTAAACTTAAAAATGGGATATCCCTTATTAGGAATAAGAAGTTCATGGGAAGTTATAACTTATGAAGAAGGAGAAGTTTGTCAGTGTCAAAAATAATGCGAGGGGTTAGGGATAAATTGAGCAAAGAGTTCATGAATATGAGTTACTAGGAGCAGAAAAATACATGAGAGGACGAATCAAGCAACATGAAATCGCCTCAAAACAATAAAGCTTTAAAGCACTCTACTTTGCAAAACAGATTCCCTACTAACGGAGATTTGTGTTCTTTTGACTCAACGTTGTTCTAGAAAAACCATTTACACTGTTGACAGTTTGGTAGTCAAGGAGTGTAAAAACAGAAGACTATACTGGAAAGTGTAAAAAATGAAGATTTTTAGAAATCTACTGTTTTCCCCCATATCCCTATTGGAAAACTTTCTAACATCTTAATGTTCATGCTAGTGCTGCTAGCCTCAATAATATTTAGGAAAGAAATGTATTAACCCAATTCAGTGCCGTCACGGATTTTTTGGTATCTTTCCGTCTCTCCCAAGTGCTTCCCACTCCTCTTACAGAGATTTGGAGATTCCCCGAAAATTATTCGGCGAGGGTTTAGCGCCGTATACACCCGCTTCGCGAATCCCAAAAGGCACAATTAATTTGGTGTCGCCTGCTGCGTGTTGTTTGTTTTTCGGCCTTCATCCCTTTTGAGGTGCCCTTTTCGGCTTTTTACCCTGCAGAATAACTCATAATGGGCTTCAATATGGGGACACAGGACGCGACATAAACGTACACCCAAAAGGCGACGCCCAGTTAACTGTGCCTCCCAAAAAATAGAAAAGAATAAAACAAAAGTGGAGAAAGTGGAATACTAATGTTTGAAAATTCTTTCCCTAGCCAAAAAATGGAATCCACAACCACACCGTAAAAATATCTGCAGTTTTTCAGTCTGAATGAAGTTTTCAAAAAATTTAATGGAGGTGGTTTTCCATGGGTCATGTTCATGAGTCTGGAAAAATTTTTAAAAATACTTATCTTATAGACGGATACTATTTTGACATTGTTGAACTTATGTCGCTCTACGTGGTTAAGGGAGAAAAGACCGTCCTCATTGATGCTGGAACCAGCCAGTCTGCGGTAAAAGTTGTTAGCGCCCTAAAAGAACTGGATCTATTTCCAGTAGACTACATAATTATTACTCATGAGCATGCAGACCACATTCAAGGCGCTGCTCCCCTCGTTAAGGCTATGGGCGGTAAGGTGGAGGTTTTTGCTGGGAAACTGGCCAAGCCCATGATTGAGGATCCAAGCAAAATTGGTTATGATTATGGTATGGGGCCTATCGAACCGGTGAAAAACGTATACCCCCTAGATGAGGGGGATACTGTAGATCTTGGAGGAGTGGAACTTGAGGTTATAACTGTTCCAGGCCATACTCCGGGCCACATAGCTCTATTTGACAGATCCAATCGAAACCTATTCGCTGGAGACAGCATCGGGTACAAGGTTGATAAAACCACATTTTTGGCCCCCATTATTCCACCATGGTTCAACCGGGAACAATTTTACAAAACCCTGGAGAAATTAAAGAAGGTGAACTTTGAGACCATTTGCTTGGGTCACTACGGTTGCTGGGATGGAGCCGATGCCCGAAAGATACTGGCTGAAGCCAAGGAGGTCTTCGAAAAATTCTGGAACTTCTTTGACCAGAACAGAGACAAGCTAGACGATGTCGATTATCTAAGAAAAGCAATAACCCAAAAATATTTGCCTAACTCCAAGGTTGTGGAAAGAGTCGGCGAAGCCTTCCCTATGCTACTAGCAACCCATATGCGAGATGGATTCAAATACGCCAACAAAATCAAATAACCAAAACACACAGCAAGAATTTCAAACTGGGGTGGCTCAGTTAAGCTTACCAAAATTTTGTTAGCCCCTATCTCTCTTGTAGAACTGAAAAACATAGAAAAACCATTGTCATTAAAAAATGTAATTGGTGAAGTGAAACCTTTTTCCTAAGGGCTTATTATCTGAAGTGTATTCTTCTTTTTTTGTTTCCTGGAATGATTATGTGTCAGTAACAGTTTTTGAAAAGGTTTGAATTCTTGTTTGGTTCTCCAAATGTGAATGTGGTTTTATTTGTTTCAACGGATAGATTTTCTAAAACTATTTCTACACGAATTTTTATATACTACATTAAACAAGATTTTAGACAAAACTTTTGTAAAAGCTAGAGAGGTGTCTGTAGTAAATGGCCAAAAAAGGCGGTAATTCTGTTTCTTCTGGTGATGCTAGTCGTCCTAGGAGGATTGTTTTCACGAGAGACGCTACGGGTTTGGTTCGAGAAGTTAGTATTAAGGACGCTTTCATAATTGTTTTCTCCCTTGTAATCGGTGGTGGTATTTTGTTCCTTTCAGTTCAGGCTCTGCAGCCCGGCTATTTTCCAGGAGCCAACCTGTCTATATCTTATCTTATTGGGTTGATTTTTGTGCTTCCTCTTTACATGGTTTACGCAATTTTTTCTAGAGCTATGCCTCGTAGTGGTGGCGACTATATTTTTGTTAGTAGGGTTCTAGGTCCTGGTTTGGGCTTTGTTGCATCCTGGGGTGTTTGGATTAGCACTCTTCTCACCATGGGTGTATTGTCCTATCAGGCTATCTCGTTCATTAGCTACTTTGTTATGCAGTTCGGCCTTTACACTTGGAATCCCAGTCTCCTAGGCTGGTCAATATGGTTGACGGAGCCAATCTGGGGTGTGATTTTCGGCACAACTTTGGTTCTAATATTCGGTGGATTCCTAATCGTCAGCCTTAAAGCTTCCCTTTGGCTTATTCGTGTCCTATTCATTATTCCCCTGATAGGTATACTGGCAACAATTTGGGTTCTTCTAACACACTCTCCCCTTGATATGCTGTGGGCTTGGAATAACATTTTCGGTTGGGGCACAACAATGGACATTCTTCCAGGAGCCTTTGGAGACCTATTTCGCGTAGCATTCGCGTTTCCTGTCCAGTATTACTGGTTATCCTACTATTTCAACTCTTTGAGTGGTACCACGGGTGCTACTTTGTCAGCCGTAGTTATAGCTATGTTTGCTTTAGGTGGTGGTTACAGCCTAAGCCTCATTGGTGGAGAGGTTAGAGATACAAGGAGAACATTCTACCTGGCTATGGTAGTGAGCATCACACTCATCGTGTTTCTGTATGTGGCGCTGCTTTATCCTCTTCAGAGCAACTGGGGAGAATTTATCAAACTATATGACTTCCTCACATACACTAAGGACCCCATTTTTGGCATGTTGTGGTGGTCCTTACCCCAGTTTAGTGGTGAACTTTCTTGGCTTAGTGGTTGGGGTAGTATGCTCTCTAAGGACACTCTGCAATACTGGATACTGTATGGAGGTTGGCTCTACGCGGGAAAAATTCCCACTCCCCTCCCTGCTAGCATACCCCTTTTTGCTGCTCCACTTGCTGGCTTAAGCTGGCTTGGGCTGTTCATAATTGGCGCTGGTGTTCTTTGGCTAATCAATTCCATTACGCCCATGTTGTTTACCAGCTCTAGATATATTTTTGCATGGAGTTTCGATAGAATAATGCCCACGAAAATTAGCACACTGAGTGAGAGAACAACCACCCCGATATACGCCACTGCGATATCTATGCTGGTGGCTATTATTGGAATAGTTCTGAGTTCCATAAGCACCATTCAGGCAGCGATTAACGCAGTTTTTCTAGGAATCGCGTCAATAGTTTTAACAGTCGTTTCAGGCATCCTTTTCAACAGAAGGAGGAAAGACCTAGCGGAACGAACTTACAACCCCAAAATCAGAGGAGTCCCTGTAATAAGTATATGCGGTGTAATCTCAGTCTTTTTTGCGGTGCCCTTAATACTAGGAGCACTCGTAACCTTTACCATAGGCTCCATTCTCGTTATAGTGGCAGTGTATCTCATTGGGGCAATAATTTATCTCTACATGCGTAGGCGAAACAGAAAAGCAGGAATAGACCTATCGGAAATCTTTAGAAATATCCCTCCAGACTAAAATCCTCAAAGCAATAAATTTGCGAAGAAAAACTTCCCCCCTTTTTCCTTTTTTATGAAAAGTTAAAAAGACGATTACTCAGATTCTAATAATTGTTTTGCAGCAACAATAACGGTCTCCACTGGTAAGAAATATAGCTTCTAAAAATTTGGGGCAACGAAAATACGCTTAAACACAAACTCTATTGCACCCAGAACATCCAAGACAATTCTATAATTGATTTGGAATTTTGGAATTTTAAAACTTAATTTTTATAACAGAATTATTTAAAAAGTGGAAAAAGCATTGATTAAATCGAGATTTGATTTCCTCAGATTTCAGGGGACAAATCCCACCTTATATCTCGGAACTTTACCCATAACTTTTAGTATTATTTATTCCGTAAGGTGAATGAAACCTTGCCTGTTGACCACCAATTAATTTATGAGCTGCTTGAAGAAACTGTGGGGCCAGATTATGTTTCAGATGATCCAGCTGTTCTAGAGGCGTACTCAAGAACGGGCTGGATTCTGGGTCGAAAGCTGAAGAGACGACCTGGCTTTGTGGTCTTGCCCAGTTCTGTGCAAGAAGTTCAAGCCATTGTGAGAATGGCAAATAAGTATAAGGTTCCCTTCATACCTGTTGGAAGCTTCCTGCACTGGAGTTGCCAAGCCACATATCCCGAAACAATAATTCTGGATTTTAAGAGAATGGATAAAATATTAAAAATCGATGAGAAAAACAAATACGCCGTGATAGAGCCTTATGTAACCTACACCCAGCTTCAAGCCGAAGCCATGAAGAGGGGGTTGTGGCTTCCGGTTCCTTCCAGTGGCGGAAACACTTCTGTTCTTGCCAACCACCTTTTCTGTGGCTCACACTTCGCTATGCATAGAATCCCCTACTATGCCCGTGCAGTACTCGGTGTAGAGTGGGTTTTACCTTCTGGAGAAATCCTAAAGCTGGGTTCGGCTGGTTATGGCGACGATTATTTCTGGGGTGAGGGTCCGGGTCCCGATCTGAGGGGACTTATGAGGGGCTATGTGGGTGCACTTGGGGGCCTGGGAGTGGTTACAAAGATGGCTGTTAGACTGTATCCATGGACGGGCCCAGACGCCTTTCACTGTAGGGGAGTGTTTCCTGAAAAGGTGGTTGAATTTCCAAAAGATTTAGCAAAGCTTTACCTGGCCATATTTCCCAGCACTGAAGATGCAGTTAACGCTTTATATGAGATTTGTAGAGCTGAGATTGGTATGTCACTACACCTCTTGAGCACCACAATGGCTATGGCTCCCATGGCAAAAAGTAGAGAGGAGTTCCTAAGTCTCCTTGAAGCCTTTAAGGATATAAAGGAGTTCATTCTGTTCATGAGTTTCAAAACTTCTCCTAGAGTAATGGAGTACGACAGGAAAGTCTTACAAAAAATTGTTGAGGAAAATAAGGGATACCTTATACCAGACGAGATGGTTGAATCGCTTCAGGAAGGAATTCCCGAGACGATAAGGAGCGCTGTTTCAATGCGCATACTCAACCCTATGGGCGGTTACGATGTTTTTAGATCCTGGGCTGAGTCTCTTGATAAACTCTTGGACCAGCTTAAGCAAGCTAAAGCTTTTCTAGAGGAAAAGTACCCCGACTTCATTCACTTCTACTATATGATTCCCTTGGAGCTTGGACACTATGGCCACATTGAACTCAGCATACTTTACGACCCCCTAACCCATCTGGACGAAGCTATGGAGTGTCAGAACGTTGGCATAAGGCAGGACGCAGAGCAGAAAATGTATGTCACGGGCTCCGCGGGGCCGGCTCACGAAATTCTAGGGCCCTCTTACGGTAACTATCAATTACTGTTAAGAAAAATTAAGAAGAAACTCGACCCCAACAATGTCTCTAACCCCCCATACCCCATAGACATCACAAAAACCTGAAGGGTGAACCCATGTCCAAATTGGTAAAGGAACTGGAACAAATTCTAGGCAGGGAGCATATCATAAGAACCCCCAGCGCATTAAATTCTCACTCAGCGGATAAAAGTTGTTTAGAGCCAAGAAGAGTGCCCATGTGCATCTGCAAGCCAAGGACTGTGGAGGAGGTTAAAAAAACTGTAGAGTTCTGCGATAAGCACAAAATTCCCCTAGTTCCCAGCAGCTCGGGAGTGCACTTTTACGGAAGAACTATTCCTGCGGATGGGGGAATTATAGTTGACCTAAGTGAAATGAACCGCATAGTTAAATTCGATGATAGGAACAAAAACGCCACTATTGAGGCTGGGGTAACATTTTCCCAGTTTGAAAGCCTAAAAGAAAAGGGGTTGCTGCCCCTATTCCCACTCTGTGTTCCCGAGAGGAAATCTGTGTTGACCAGTTATCTTGAAAGGGAGCCTTTGCTCGTACCAAAACTTGAGTATTATGAGCCCATACTAACCATGGAGGTAGTTTTGCCTACAGGGGAAATTCTCCGAACAGGCTCCGCAGCAGTTAAGCCCAGTAAATTTGCCGAATATGTGGTACCATTCGGGCCTGGACTGAACTGGAACCAAATTTTTCAGGGTGCACAGGGAACGTTGGGAATAGTTACCAGCGCCACCGTAAAAATAGAGCATCTTCCCAAGCTTGATAAACTATATTTCCTGTCCTCAAACAGTCTAGAGGAACTGGTAGACCCCTTATATGAAATTCAGAGGTATCTGCTAGGTTACGAGTGCTTAGTGCTAAACGATTTAGATTTGGCAACTATTCTTGCCGACAGAAAATCGGAAATAGAGGTTTTGAGGCATAAGCTGGCTCGTTGGATTCTGATTGTTTGCCTTTCGGGAGGTGTGAAACTTCCAGAGGAAAAATTAAAGCAGGAGGAAGAAGATTTTCTAGAAATATTAAGGGGATTCAGTGTTGAGCCTTCAACCAGACTGGAGGGATTAGAAGAAAAGGTCCTATTAATGCTCCGCCAATCCTGCAAGGGAGAGTACTGGAAGCAGATGTGGAAGGGTGATTTCCAAGACATATTTTTCGTCACCACACTCGATAAGACCCCACACCACTTTGAGGTTGTGGAGAAAATCTCTTCGGAACTTGGTTACCCTATGGACGAAGTGGGCTGCTATATTCAACCTTTAGTGAGGGGTGGTGCCTGCCACATGGAATTCACGTTCTTTTACGATTCCAACAATGATAAACAGTTAAAGAAGATTAAGAAGACTTATGAGAAACTCGTAGAATGTCTGTTTGATGGTGGGGCCTTTTTCTCCAGACCCTACGGTTCATTCCTATCAAAAATTACTTACCAGAGAAACTTGGCTTATGCCCGGATTTTAAAGGAGATTAAGGAGGTTTTCGACCCCAACAACATTATGAACCCCGGAAAACTCTGCTTTTAGGAAGGAAGTGTTATGCCCCTTGAAGAATGTGAACCAATTCTAGAACTCTGTTTCAGATGCTCAAGATGCAAATGGGTCTGCGACTGGGACGTTAAAAACGCAGAATTCAGCTACGTCTGTCCCAGCCTAAAGAAGTTTCTTTTCGACGCCTATTCTGCACAGGGCCGTATGGACATCGCCCGAGCTCTACTAAGAGGCGAGTTAGACTACAGCAGTAAACTCTTAGAAATAATATATGCCTGCACCCTCTGTGGAGGTTGTGAAGTAACCTGCAGGCGCAACCAAGCAAAAATGGAGCCTCTAAAAGTTCTCCAAGAATTAAGGTTCAAGTGTGTAAGTGATGGTAAGGGTCCCTTGGAACAGCACAAAAAATTCGCTGAAAACATAGAAAGGTACCACAACCCCTATGGCGAACCACACGAAGCCAGATTCAAATGGTTACCCCAAGAAGACAAAGAAGGGGAGGGAGCAGAAATAGGCTTGTTCATCGGTTGCACCATTCCCTACAGGTTACCTAACGTTGCCAATGCCACAGTAAACATACTAAAAAAGTTCAACATAAAATTCAAAGTACTAGGGGACGAGGAATACTGTTGTGGAGGAGTACTATACAGAGTGGGTCTGGCTTCCAAGGCTCGGGAACTTATGGAACACAATTTGAAAAAAATAGAAGAGTCCGGGTTAAAGAAACTACTTTTTGTCTGCCCCGGTTGCTATGAGACTTTCAAATCAATATACCCTAAACTTGGAGGAAAACTGAATTTTGAGATTCAGCACATGGTGGAGTTTCTCTCCCAACTCTTGGAAAACGAAAGAATAAAGTTTAAAGAATTAAGTCAAATAGTCACCTATCATGATCCCTGCCACCTGGGAAGACTTGCAGGCATATACGATCAGCCAAGAAAAATATTAAACGCCATCCCGGGGGTTAAACTGGTGGAAATGGACAGAAAAATGGATAATTCGTGGTGCTGTGGAGCTGGAGCGGGTGTCAAAGCAGCATTTAATGATTTCGCCCTCTGGTCTGCTAAAGAACGATTAGAAGAAGCGAAAACCACGGGGGCCAAATTGCTTTTAACAGCCTGTCCCTTCTGTGAATTAAACTTCAAGGACTCCTCAGACCCTGATAAAAACTATCCTGAGGTTAAGGACCTCGTTGAGCTTGTAGATGACTTGATGTCAATTTGAGGTAACCGTAAGTCGCCAGCTGCTTCTGACACCATATTCCCCGTTTTAAAGTTTTAGGGCTTTTAAAGAATTTTTGGTCTTTTTGGGAGTCCGATAAAAAATCCTTTTTGGTTTCTTTCTCAAAAAAAGGGGATTTTAGAAAGGATGGACAACAGTTTTAATACAAAAATTTTTAAAGAAGCATCCACTGCACCAGTATTTTTTTCACTTGGAACACCGCAGGCTGGGTTCCATTACCAAAATTTAATAGTTGGAGAGCTTACTGTTTTTTCAGGACTTTTCAAAAAATATAAAAGATAATTTTAATAAGGTCTAAGTGAGGCTTGGTGATTGACTGAGGAAGAAAATGTAAGTTACGGAGTTTATTCCCCGCTTATTTTGAGTCTACTCCTATTTGGAATTATTTTATGTTTCATCCTTTATCTCATTGCTAATGATTTAGTTGTTAGATATGTTTTTACAGTAATTGTAATTGCGTTGGCAATCATAATTGGGCTGTTGTTCTATGAGAGCACTACTCCACTTAGAGTTAAGAAAAGCACTTTACTTGTGGAATTCGCTCAGCCTAGGGAAAATTCTTTAATGTTGGATGTGGGCACAGGCAGAGGATTGGTGGCAATATCTCTTGCAAAGGCCTGCAAGAAATGCAAGGTGATAGGAATAGACACTTGGTCTCCATTTTGCCTCTCCGGCGTCAGTGGAAACACCATGGAACACGCAGAGGAAAACACTAAAATAGAAGGTGTAGCCCACAAAATCAAATTCCAGCAAGCGGACGCACGAAAGCTTCCCTTCGACGACAACACCTTCGATTTGGTCGCCTGCCACGATGTGATAGACACCCTGCTAATTGGGAGGGACGAAGCATTGGCAGAAATATACCGGGTCACGAAAAAGGGTGGAAAATTTGTTTTCTCCACCGCTCTCCCCAAATATGTTCTGGTCAAAAAATTGTCCAAACTGGGCTTCAAAAGATTCCAATCCATGAGGCTGAGCATAAAGGAAGGAGGCACCACCTACGTCCTATGCCGAAAATAAAGCGCCTCTTCCGGTGATGCAGATTTATTCGATTCAAACTCCCTAATAAGGCTCCAAATCGTGAAAGAAGCCCTATAAACACCCCTTTTTGAGGCGAAATCGAACGATTCTACATCACCCGCCTCTTCCTCACCGAAAACCCTTTTTCTAAACAAGCCCTACTTTCAAAAATTCTAAACCAGAGAACCTAACAATGCACACGTGGAAATATTCCTTACCTCCCATTTATAGAAACTTAATCATAATAACGACATTTTGAGGAATTTAATGGGAAAACCTGCGGCGAATGTTTCTATCATCGAAATGTGAGACCGGACAGAGTAAACATTTCACGAGCTTATGTGTATTGTGGGTATAATAGAGATAACAAGCAGAGAAGCGGGACATGCAGTTACTGGAAACCCGGTTAGTAATAACTCAAGCCCCAGCCCTTACTGTATTAATAGGCATCCTTCTTCTGATCTAAAGGTTAACTCGGTACGTGAGCTACCCGCCCTAACGGACGGGGCTTCCAGCGTTTAGAGTAGGCTTTACGCCCATCTCCTCATCTGCTGGTTCGGGGGGCTCACGGCTCCCCCATCCCATAGAGCTCGTTACCCTATGGGCTATTTTTACACACGCATTCAGGTCTCTGTCGTATTTTCTGTAAGGGAACATTCCAAAAACTTTTTAGATTGTAAGAGTTGTTTAAGTTTAACCGCAATTCATCCCCTCCCTTTCGGAAGGGGTCTTCTTGCGAAGTGTAGATAAAATAACCAATTCTAATCCTCACTTTTCTTTTTTCTTGGAAAAGGTGAATTCCCCCAAAAAAGCGTCTTCGCAAAAAGTTTGAGCATGTTTCAATGGAAAAAGTTTCTCCAACCTTTCAGGTTCTCAGATTTTTTAAAGAAAAATTGAAGGAATATATTTTAGGAGTGATTCTCACTGGCGGCGAAATTTGGAATAGTGCTGTTCCCAGTTGCCAGTTAAGCGATGAAGCCTATAAATAACATATTTTTCATCTTTTTTATCTTAATATAAGTTTTTTCGCTGTTTCTCCTTACTTCTTAAGCTTTTTTCTGGAACCATTTGCGAAGCAAGTCCTCACTTCAGTTGTGACAAGTGTCAAATTTCTAGAGAATCACTATGGGGTAATAAGAAGGGATTCAAAAATGCAGACTTCTGGTCTTATGTACAAGAAACAGCTGGAGGAGAGAGGCTACGGGGTGCAAAATATAAATAATTGATAATGCCATAAGACGCAAAAGAATTCCTATGAAAACATTTATGTAACTTGTGAGGCTTGCTCCTAATGGTTTATAAGATGTGAAAGATTTTTTATGTACTTTGAAGCATTTATCATCATCAATCACTCTAATAGTGGATTATGATAGGTAATGGTTTTGGTGGTATCTTTTATGGTTGAAACCGATATTTATGAGAAGCTGAGAAAAATTATGAATACGGGCACAGCCATTAAACTTCCAAAACATAAAGCAGTAGGTGAGATGCTTAGGGCTATTTTTAGTGAAGAGGAAGCTCAACTACTTGCCGTTTTCGAGAAATCTCAGCAACCTTTAAGCTCCGAAAAAATAGCGCAACTTTCGGGGGTCCCGGAAGAAAAAGTGAAAAAAATTTTCGACGACATGGCTCATAAAGGCAAAGTGATTAAGGCAGGCAACTTTTATGTCCTAATGCCCTTTGTTCCCGGACTTTTTGAGGTATACTTCACCCATAACCGGGACGACCCTGAAAGAATGAGGAAGGCGGCAAAAGCTTACCGCGAATTATTCTACGCCGGGCACCCCTTCGAACTAAGCGCAGGCGGCTACCCCCTCTACCGTGTAATTCCCTCTGTAGAGCCCACCGAAAAAATAATAGAAATAAACAAATCACTAGAGGTGCAGCACCAAGTTTTGCCCTACGAAGTTTTGAGAGAATACCTCTCAAAAGCTAACCTGTTCGCGGTGGTTCCCTGTAGTTGTAGAAACGCAGCTAAACTGGCAGGAGAACCCTGTAAACGCACTGATGAAAACTTCTGTGTAACCACAGATTTTCTGGCAAAAAGCGTTTTAGACCAGGGAGTGGGACGCCAGGTCACCCTTGATGAACTGATGGAAATCATGAAGAAAGCTGAAGAAGCAGGACTAGTGCACGAAACCATAAATATTCAGGACACTTCGGTGTTCATCTGTAACTGCTGTCCCTGCTGCTGCGGCTTTCTAAAATCCGTGAGAGAATTCCACAACTACAACGCAATAACAAAGTCTAATTTTGCTCCACGGTGGAATGGCAACTTGTGTCAAAGGTGCGAAAAGTGTATGGAAATATGTCCTATGGGGGCAATATTTCACCATTGGCCCCACTCAGAAGACGAGTCTGACGACATTATGGTGATAAGGGAAGACCTCTGCATAGGTTGTGGGGTGTGCGCCTCTAACTGTCTGAATGGAGCCATCACTCTTGAGAAGGTTAGAAATGTTGTGCCAGTTAAAAGCCAGGCCGAGATGGAGGAAAAGTTCAGAATAGCGAGAGCTCACTAGTTCTCCTCCCTTTTTGTTGATTGGTATTTTTTGGTTGTTTTTTGGTCCTTTTCTAAATTTTGTGGTGGCTGTTGTGTAGTCCTTTTTATATATTTGAGAGATAAATGTTTTTAATAATATTTTTATGAAAGGACAAACTTTTTAAGTAGTTAAATACCTTTTTTAATAGAGTGTCTAAATGAGGTTGCAGATATTCGAATGTTAGGTTTAGCAGATAGGCAATACCGTTTAAAAATTGCACTATACCTGTGCAAAAAAAAGGTAAAATACCCCAACTCTTCCTCTGGCAGTAAAGCAGCCGGGAAAGAGAACCATTTTAGGGTAAATACCCTTTAAACGTATTTGGATGATACGTTGAACACTACTTTTTAAAAATTTTACACTAGGTCAAGTGAGGGTTAGAATAATGAAGAAGTTAGTTTCCGAAACTTCACTAGAATCCCACGCGCCCCAAAACATTGACAAATCCGGAGAAGTATCTGCCTTCCACCGCGCTACAACAGGCAGTAATAATGGTTTTTGCGGTTTGACTGGAGAAATTTTGGCGGAGGAGGAACTTATACTCTACAACCTGCCTAAGTACTATGATATCGCATTCTCGCGCGACGTTTCAGGGGAAATAAATTTTTACATAAGCTGCTTCAAAAGGTACTGCAGTTTTGAAGTGAAAAGAGTTTTAGAACCTGCATGCGGAAGCGGAGTCTTCCTATTAGCCTTCCCCAAATATGGGTACTATATAACTGGGTATGATCTCAGTCCCAAAATGGTTGAGTATGCCAATGAGAAAATAGAGAAAGCAGGTTTATCCCACAGGGCAAAGGCAATAGTAGGTGACATGGTAACAATGAGATTCAATGACAAGTTCGACGCGGCAATAATCGCCATCAACAGCCTCGGATACCTACATACAGATCAAGAAATAGTAAGCCACTTCAAAGCCATTTCCGAATCCCTCGTCGAGGGTGGACTCTACATCGTGGAAATCTCATGTGCCTGCCACAACTTAGAAAGGGAGAAAAGGCCGGACGAAACTTGGTTTGCGGAGATGAACGGAGTCAAAATAGAGGCCACATGGAATCCCTACCACTACGACACAAAAAATAAATTGCGATGCGTCAAGTTCAGAATGAGAGGCCAAGATAATGGCAGAACATTTGAATTTGAAGAGGAACATAAACTTAGACTTTGGTACTACGAGGATTTCAAAAGATTAGCTCAAGAGGGTGGCTTCAAAATAGAAGCAATTTATAACCAAGAGTACCAACCAATTCCTATCGACTCTCATATTACAGGCGAACTGGGCGCCCTATACTATGTCCTTGTAAATAATCCCAAAACCCAATAATCAAGATTCAGTATCCAATTACACCCATAAAGGAGGCTTGAAAAACCGCTGGGTCGCCCCTACAAGAGTTGGCTTAGAGAATGAATCCAGTCCACTCAGAAGGAATTTCTAATTTCTGCTAGTTACCAATTGGTTACACTAGTTTTAGTTTTTAAGCCTTGGCGAAATGCATTTTACTTTTTTTGGAAGATTGTGTTGGGAGCTTATGCTTACGGTTTCAAAATTTTTTCAAGGCCTTGCTTGAGATCTGTCTGTTCTTGGCGTGTTTTGTCTTCTAAAAGTTTAGCTAACACATGCTCGAGTTCGTCTGGTTCCCATCTCCCATCCTTTTCTATGGTGGATTCAATTTCCCAAGTTTTATACAAGTCGATTTTTCCGCCAATAATTCTGAATACTTTTCCAGTTATGCGTCTCCCCTTATCGCTTGCCAAAAAGGCGACCAGAGGTGAAGCATTGCTGGGGTCTAAGGGGTCAAAGTTTGGTTTAGCTGGAATTAGTTTCATGACTTCTGCTACCGGTGGGCTGGAGAGTGCAAGTTCTGTCCTTGCCAGCGGACTTATACAGTTACAGTTTACGTTGTACTTTTTCATTTCTCTTGCAACCACTATGGTCATGGTGGCTATTCCCGATTTTGCCGGAGCATAGTTGGATTGGCCTATGTTTCCTTGCATTCCCGCCTCTGAAGTGGTGTTAACTATGGAACCGCCTCTGTGGTCACCCTTCTTAAAGCGTTCTCGCCAGTATGCACAGGCGTGTCTGGTGCAGTTGAAGGTTCCCTTAAGGTGTACGTTTATTACTTCATCAAATTCTTTTTCCGTCATATTAAATATCATTCTATCCCTAAGGATTCCCGCATTGTTAACCAGAATATCTAAACCTCCAAACGCGTCTATGGCCTGTTCAATTATTCTCTGGGCTCCGTTAAAACTGGACACATCCTCATAATTGCTCTCAGCCTCTCCTCCCGTCGAAACGATTTCCTTGACTACTCTGTCTGCAAGATATTCACCCTCCATCTCTTTGACATCATTTACAATAACTTTGGCTCCCTGTTCAGCAAAGTAAAGAGCATGGGCTCTGCCCAGTCCTCTACCGGCACCAGTTATTACGGCGATTTTATTTTCCAAAAGTTTCATTCCTTTCCCTCCAATCCAAGTATTTTTTTATTTTTTTGCTTAATGCTAGTATCCTAATTCTGCTCTTAGTTGGTTTTTGACTGGTTCTCCCCTGTATATTCGCCAAACGTTTTCTAGGGCGAATCTTAAGCATCTCTCTCTGCTCTCCTTAGTCCATCCTCCCATGTGGGGTGTTAGGACTACATTGTCCAGTTTGAAAAGGGGGTTGTCGGGGCTGGGAATGTAATCGTAGAATACGTCGAGTCCCGCTCCGGCTATTCTGCCATTTTTCAGGGCTTCAACGAGGGCTTTCTCGTCCACAGCCTTGCCTCGGGAGACATTGATTAAATAGGCGGTTTTTTTCATCAATTGAATTTCTCTTTCCCCAATCAGTTCTTTGGTCTCCTCAGTCAGAGGTACACAGAGCACCACGAAATCAGAATTCTTCAAGACATAGTCTAGGCTATCTAAACCTCCCAAAAAATCCAGTCCCAATTCCTTTTTTTCCACATTTGGGGTTTGGGGGTGCTTTTTTATGGCGAGTATTCTCATTCCGAAGGCTTTGGCCCTTTTTGCTAATTCTACTCCTATTTTGCCAAATCCTATGATTCCCAAGGTTTTATTCTGGAGTTCGTATCCCTCGTATTTGTCTTCCCACTTTTTCCATTTGCCTTGGAGCAACCTGTTGATTTCTTGGGGAAGTCTTCGAACTAGTGCTAACATGAGTAGAATGGCGTGTTCTGCTGTGGCTGAGGCGTTGCAACCTGAGGCGGTGGCGGCCATTATTCCTTTTTTGGATGCAGCTACAAAATCGATGCTGTCTCCGCCCGCAGCCGCCGTCTGGATAAGTTTGAGCCTTTTTGCCTTTTCAATAATCTTTGCTGGAGCCCAGTGAGAAAGTAGCACATCCGCATCTTCAATTTCTCTAAGTATTTCCTCTTCGGTGTCCGGGAAAACTAGTTCAGTGCCCGGTGGTAGATTCTTCTTAACGAATTCTTCTATGTCTCCTCCAAAATATTTCCATAAACAAACAACCTTCATTCAGTGCCTCCTCTAGTGGCTGAATTGTTTCTTAAATTACAGGAATTACTAAAATAATTTTCTGAAGTTAATGTGTTTAATAGTTAAATAAGTGTTTGTTGTATGGTATTATACTTGCTTGTTTCTCCGCTATTGGTGTGGGTGTGCCAAGGAGGTTCTCAGCGGTGTTTGTGATGATTATTTCCAAGGTATTCTCCCCTTTCTGTACGAGTTCCGTTATATCTAGTCTGTAAGGTGCCCATAGTCTGGTGCCGGCTACTTTTCCATTTATTTTGATTTCAATAGCGTTTTTGAAGCCGGTGCAATCCAAAATTAGTTTCTTGTCCAAGTATTCTTCTCCAAGGTTAAACTTTTGTCTCAGCGTGAGGTCTCCAATGTAGTAGGGGAATCCTCTATCCGGTTCACCCTTTTCTAGGTCTTTGAATTTTGGTTCCTCAATTTTTTTCTCTCTAACAGCAAATTTTCCCACAAGCACTACTGGCTCTATTCCGTGGGTGCTGGGAACCTTGTCCTTGAAGTCTGGGTATCTGGTTCTAATAGTGATTTGGTTTCCTCCCTTTTTCAAGTAATTCTTAATGTCTAGGGCGCGGTTGCTTCGGTCCCAGAGGAAAAACTTTTGGGCGATTTCTTCAACTTTTGTCTTGTTGACATAAATTTCTAATGGTTCTCCGAGGTCTTCGTACACTAGAAGAATTTGTTCTGGAATATGTTTCGCCTCAAACTCGGCGGTTATTTCATACTCTTCCCCAAGGGGTACGGGTTGAGGGGCAATCTCGATTCCCGCCTCCTTCAACTTTGAGTCTAAAATGTCCAGGATCTCATAGAAGCCGTACTCCTTCATATCGATGCCGAGGTTTTTGCATACTGAGGGAATTCCTGCAAAGAGTTCATCAATGGGTCTGTATCTGGAAATGTTTACCTGTTTGGATTCCTTCTCCTTTTTATCCTTAGACTCTGAAGATTTTCCTACTTCTATTCTCCAAGGCTCCAAAACGTAATAGTTGATGGGAATTTCCACGCTCCACTTGAAGATGGATATTGGTTCTATAATCTTTTGCGTTTCCGCTGCGAGTTTTCTTCCCTCGAAAACTATTTTGGGTTCAGATGTTCTGGAGTGTGCCGTGATTCTTTGGGCTGTTTCATAAATTCCAGTAATGTTAACATTGGAGGATGTTACATGTTTCTGTTCTTTCCCCTTTTTCACAACAAAGTATACGCCCTCATAGGCTTCAAACACGTATGGGATTATGGTTTTTCCCTCTTCTCTCCTATAAGTGTACACCGGAGTTATTTCCCCATTTTCTGGGTTCCACTTTTCAAGTCTTCCCACAGAGTTCAGTATGATTTCCCCCTCAATGGTTTTCGCCGACAAGTTGGCAACAAAGTAGAACTCATCAGTTTTTATTCTTCTATGTAAATATAT
The DNA here is from genome assembly GCA_029856435.1 of Candidatus Jordarchaeia archaeon. Lineage (GTDB taxonomy): Archaea > Asgardarchaeota > Jordiarchaeia > Jordiarchaeales > Jordiarchaeaceae > Jordiarchaeum. The sequence continues at coordinate 1,935 of JAHQXB010000097.1, read as the reverse complement.
TAGATTTCGTCTCTCAGAAGAGTTAATCTTAAGATCGCTTTCCAGTAGGCTATCTAATGTTTCCTGGAGAATTTTTTCCAACTCCTCCCTTCCTACATCTTCGGGTAGCGGTATGAAAATTGCTTGTCCTCCCCTGTCATTCTTATTGCTGATTTTCTTTTTCTGATAAGCGGCCTCTGAAAAAATGCTCCTAATGTTGGAGTCAATGATTGAGTCGTTTTGTTTTTCATCAGAATTGGTGGGAAGAACTCCCAAGCTAATCACGATTCCCCCACTCTCAAAGAATTCCTTCACCATTTTAACAATCCAAATGGGCATGGTTGTCATTGGAGGAAGTATGAGAACCCGAAATTTTTCATCTGCGATCTTCAGGCAATTCCCCTCTAAAGTTACTAAGTTCTCGAGCACCTCATCCTCAAAGAGAATATCATAATCCCTCTGGATTCTTAAGAGCGCGTTGCTAATCATTCCAAAAAATTTTACTACCTTTTCAAAAACCTCGCTTTTCCCCCTAAGAGTGTACTCCGCCCACAAAGTCCTAAGAGGATAAAGTAGCAATATGTCGGCGACATGTGTACCTGAACTATTTATTTGGCATAATCTTGAAATGTAATCTGCAAACGCCGCATAGTATTTCCACCAAGGTTGCTGAACAAAGTGTGAGGGTGGAAAATCTCTCTTGCGTAGCCCTTTAAGTGATAGGTGCGCCGCGTGAGTATTCATAAAATTAATACCAGTAGCCTGGAGATAATTTACCAAGTTTTTAAGAGACATTAATGTGGTGTTCCAGCCGCTCCCCCCACCATACTCGCATAAAACAAATTTTTTGCCCTTAGCGTGAGCAATGCTGCTGGCCGTCTTAGGAGCCAGATCTGGGGCTCCCACTAGGGGAATTTCATCATAACCAGTTTTAACCCCAAGCCAATCTATCCCCGGCATATCCATTTCTTTAAGGGCTGAGTAAACATTACCGTGATAGCAGGGAACAGTTTCCAAGGATTCCTCCATGAATAGGTGTCCCGTAAAAATCAGATTGTTCTCCCTGCACCATCTTCCAATTTGGCCATAAAAAGCTTCAGAGAAGAGCTCAGACACCACAGAGAAGTAGTCACAGCGTGTCTTAACATATGTTCCCACATTGAAGGCCAACTCGTGCATTTTTTGCTCCAAATCATAATTCTTTCTCTTCCTAAACTCCTCCAAGAAATTCCTAGTCCAAGGCAATCCCCTATAATTCGCCGGTTCGTCAGTAAATATGCCGGGTATTAAACCGCCAAAATCCTTCTGGAATAATTTCTTATACTTCTCATGGGTGTGATCAATAAAAAATTTTACAGCTTCCTTACTTAAAAGGTCGAGGTAGCCCTTCTCGTTTCCCGCCCAAGGGGCACAGGTGGTGCAAAAGAAGGTATCAGTGTTGGTTTTCTCAGTGAACACCACTACGTTCCAATCACCATACTCAGGCTGATACTCTAATACAGAATCCGAAATCTTATCCTTGAGATAGAGAACCTTGGTTCCCGAATCATTCACCGCAATGGCGTTCACAACTTTGCCTTCTACAGGCATCCTGATGAGTTTTCCCCTCTCAAATCTATCCCTCTTATAATCCAAGTAAACTTGAGTGTACTCTGGGTGTTCCCGTAAAAGTTTTCCCCCCAATACCCCGCTGGGCCAATTATACTCATCATAAAGCCAAGCTCTAAGCCCATACTTTCTACAGGCTTCCACACAATAAACAATTTTTTCCCAAAAATTAGGAGTTAAATATTCAACCTCCATTCCGGTTCGGGGATGCATGAAAACCCCAGAGTTATGTTTGTTACTTAATTCTTGGAGAAACCAGTCTATCTCTTCCTCCGGAAGATCATTGTTTAAAAACCAGAATGGGGCTGGGCCGAAGTCCTTGAGGGGCTTCTGAAAATTTTCCTCCAG
>JAHQXB010000058.1 GCA_029856435.1 Candidatus Jordarchaeia archaeon | reverse complement strand
CAGGAAGTGCCCGATATGTGGAGGAGTTGACAAGCCGAATGGGCGCCTCTATGAATGCAAGAGATGCGGCTTCCCAGGCGGATAGGCATCTGGTCGCCGCCTGGAACATAGCCACAAAACTCCCAATGTGGGGTGCTTGGCCGTTGCCCCCGAAAGCCACCAGTGAAGCCCTTAGGGCCGAGGTGGAACGGATAGTCATAAAATGTTAACTATCCGATAACGGTACCCTATTCTTAATGGCCTTTTCTCTTAAGCAGCCTTTCCCTTTCAAACCGTTTTTCAACATAAAAGGGGGAAGCAGAAATATTAACAATCAGTTTGGCCCCTCTGTCCACGAGAAGGCACAATTAATTTGGTGTCACCTGCTGCGTGTCATTTGTTTTTCGGCTTTCATCACACTCCCGAGGCGCCCTTTTCGGCGTTTCTACCCCTCAGTAACTCAAAATGGGCTTTAATATGGGAACGCAGGAAACGGCCCAAAAACATACACCCAAAAGGTGACACTCAGTTAACTGCACCCACGAGCAAATTTGTGACCTTAATATCATACCCCTCATCCCGGAGATACTCACAAATCTCCACCCCTCAAACTAAACTCCCTCCCTCCAATTGTTCATTTTTGTGGGCTTAATCTCCTCTTCTTTTAAAGGCTCAAAATACCTATCCTCATCGAATACATCATATGTTGGCAACAGGGTTTTGTAAATCGCATTTACCAACCTATTCCGCTGAAAAATGGCTGCAGCATTGTACAGCTTTTTTCCTCTATAATCAAAAGCCAACTATTCCCTCTATTTCCACTGCATTATTTTCAAATTAACTTTAGAAGAAGATGCTTGCTCTCTTCCACAAATGCTCTCTCAAGCAGCAAATCATGAGGCGGATAACCTGTAACAGTTAATTCCGGGAACACCACCAAATCCGCATAGCGCCTACTTGCATCATTAACATACCTTTTATTTTCAAGTTTTCAGCCAAATCTCCCACGGTTGAATTTATTTGAGCCATTGCAATCTTCAAATCGGCCATCGTCCAAATGCGAATAAACTTATATTATTCTATTAACAAATTAGAGGAGATAAATTTTTAATCCGCCCTACCTTTTAATCTCACTATTCTCTTACTGGAGAAATAAAATATGAAGTCTGAACTCCAAAGAACCCTTGAGCTGGTCGAGAAACATAACACTTGGAGAAAAGACGAATGCCTAAATCTAATCGCCAGCGAAAACATAATGAGTCCACTAGCCATAGAAGTCTTCAACTCGGACATGATGCACCGATACGCCGAAGGACTACCCTACAAAAGATACTATCAAGGAACAAAATACGTCGACGAAATAGAAACCCTAGTAACAGAGTTAGGTAAGAAACTCTTCCGATGCAAGTACTTTGACCCCCGCCCCATCTCAGGCTCTGTGGCCAACCTCTGCGTTTTCTCCGCCCTAACCCAGCCCGGAGACCAAATAGCCAACCTCCGAGTCGCTGATGGAGGGCACATCAGCCACTCCCCATTGGGGGCTGCGGGATTAAGAGGATTAAAAACCCTAAACATGCCATTTGACCACAAAGAAATGAACATAGATGTGGAAAAATTAAGGCTCATAACAAAGAAGGAAAAAATCAAACTGGTAGTCCTTGGGGGAAGCCTATACCTCTTCCCCCACCCCGTAAAAGAAATCAAAGAAATATTAGACGACGCCAAAATCCTGTACGACGCATCCCACGTATTAGGACTAATCGCTGGAAAAAGGTTCCAAGAGCCACTAGCAGAAGGGGCAGATGTAGTCGCCACATCCAGTCACAAAACCTTCCCCGGTCCCCAAGGCGGCATAGTCTACACCAACAATGAAGAAATATCAAAGAGGGTGGCGCAGGCAATCTTTCCCGGAATAGTTTCCAACCACCACCTCTACCGACTCCCCTCCCTAGCAGTAACCCTAATTGAAGAACTGGAGTTTGGAGAAAAATACGCAGACCAAATACAGAAAAACTCCAAGAAACTAGCCAGCAGCCTCTACGAAAAAGGCTTCCAAGTCCTATGCGAACACAAAGACTTCACAGAATCCCACCAAATAGCAATAGACGTCAGAAACCAAGGAGGAGGAAAAAAGGTAGCCGAAACACTGGAGAAAGCAAACATCATCTGCAACAAAAATCTCCTACCTTGGGACAAAGACGAAAACACAGAAAATCCCTCAGGCATCAGGCTCGGCATACAAGAATGCACCAGAATAGGAATGAAAGAAAGCGAAATGGAACACATCGCCCAACTAATAACCCGCACAATAATAAAACACGAAAACCCCGAAAAAATAAAAGAAGAAGTAATCCAACTCAAAAAACAATACAAAGAAACAAAATACTGCTACACAAAAAACTAACCAATAACAAATAGAAGTCTCAAAACAATTAAACCCTTAATCAAAGCATAAACATACTAAGTGACTAAACAAAATCTCGGTCTCGCATATATACTGAATTACTCCAGCATTTCCTCTACGAATTCTCTGATCTCAATTTTAGTTACCCTACCTTTTTTCCAATCCTTCCCTTTCATCTAGTAATGCTCTCCACATGGCATAACCCATTTCATGCTCAATGTGACAGGCTAATGTCTACACCGAATCTCTCTTCGTACTTCTCAAATGACGTACTACACTTTCCTCAAACATTTTAATACCCGCTTAGAAATTCTCTTAGAAGTATATCCACCCAAAACGAGAGTTAAGGCTTCGTCAACATTGTCCCCCATAGTGGCTTCCTATATAATCTTGATTAAATCTTTAGACAACTGGAACCACCTGTAAAATATTACCACGAAATAATATTTAATTTTCCTCATTCTACTCCCGATTTTATCCTAATCCCTTTTTTACTATATGTATCAACACGGTTACTTCCTATCAGCACCCACCAGATAATATGAGGTGATTAACAGTTTCTCGCCCAGGAATTTTCTTTTACCCCTCAAAGAGTAAAAAAAGGAAGTAAAACTTCCAGTGGAAGTAAAAATCCCATGCGAAAGCCGAAAAATTTTACACGTTATCCAGCCGAAATAAACGACACACAAGGAAGCCTAATGGACTCCGGAAACTTCCCAAAACAATCTGAAAACCAGACTACATCGAAAGTCTGATAAAATGAGCATCACCCTACGAAACAAAAAATCCTTTTTTTACTAAAAAGGACAAATCAAAAATTAAAAATTTTTTAGAGGTGGAGTTGGAGCAAAACGCCTGCCCCCCTTAAAAAATAGGTTATGCTGGTCCCGCTGCTAGAATCTTTTTTCCTTCTTCTAAGCCAAACCTGAACTGTTCAATGCTTTTCTCCGGATTCCACATTCGCTCCCGAATAACTTTCTCCAAGGTTTCAACCCTAACTGGAATCTTACCCGTAGCCATAGCTATACCCAGAAAAATCATGTTAACCCCCGAATAGTCACCGTACCTTTCTTCAGACAGCTTATTTGCATTAACTACGTACACGTTTTTACTGAATTGTTTCAAGTTCTCCACAACTTTGTCCAGCGAAGGGTAGGGCATCTCGCCAGTCCTAACCTGAGGAGGCCAAATCTCATAGTTATTCATGATGATTATGCCGTCCTCTGCAACGTACTTGATGTTTCGCAGAGTCTCAGCCATCTCCATGCTCAAATACAATTGGGCCTGCCGAATGGGAATAAGGGGAGAATGGATACTCTTACGCTCATTAAACTTTTCACCCTTCTCCAAAACAGCGAACCTCACATGGCTATCTACTGCACCTTCACGCTGCGAAGCGCCACGAGACTCAGTACCAGTAACCACCAAACCATCAACGAGACCGGCCTCCTTCAAAAGCTGTCCCAGAGTCATTGTGCCCTGTCCCCCAACTCCACAAATATAGACGTTAATCTTTTTCACTTCTTACCTTCCTCCAGAATGGTTGTTCCAGGCCAGACCTTTGTGACAGTGATGGCGCAGCCCTTGCAGAGCTGTTTGCACACCATACACTCTACACACCTAGACAGGTCTATGTGGGAAACCTTTTCTCCCTCAAACTCGGCCACGGTCAAAGCTGGGCAGCCGAATTCCTTGATGCACTCCTCGCAGAATATGCAAGCATCCTCATTAACATCAATATATTGCCTTACACCCTTCTCTCTCTTTTCCTCTATGACTGCTCTGTTGCGTCTCCTAGCTTCAAGAAGGCATTCCTGCTGGGAGATGACTACGCGCACACCGGTTCTCTTCAGTGCATCCTCAAATATGGCAATGGCGTTCTTAACGTTGAAGGGATCCGCCACCCGAACATAGTCCACACCCAGCGCAGACACTATGTCTCTAATACTCACAGCCTTAGCTTGCTTCCCAGACCAGTTAACACCTGACGCCGGGGTGGGTTGATGGCCGGTCATAGCGGTCCAACGGTTATCCATTATTACAAGGAGAAGGTCTGCATCATTCCACACAGCATTTAGCAGCCCCGGGATTCCCGTGTGTAGAAAGGTTGAGTCACCAATGAAGGCTACCATCTTTTGGCTCTTCGCCTTATAGCTCATACCCGCCGCGATGCTCTCGCCTGCAGACATGCAAGTCATAAAGTCACCCATCTGGAAAGGCGGTAGAGCCCCCGTCGCGTAGCAGCCAATGTCGTTAGCCCACACTACGTCATAATTCTTGCCCTCAATGGCCTTCTTAATTGCATAGTAGGTTGCTCTATGGGGACAGCCCGGACACATGGTGGGGGTTCTCATAGGCAGAATGGCTGAAGCACCCAAAGCCTTCAAGTTCACCTCGTTCATATCTATGGGTGGAATTTTTCCGAACACCTTGGCGTAAGCCTGCACCGCAATATCGGTGTTTAGTTCACCAGTTGCTGGGAAAAGCTCCTTTCCCCTTATGGGGATTTCCAGCCCTTGATCATAGGCTATCTTTTTCACCTCGCCCTCCAGGAAGGGGTCGAGTTCCTCCATAATAATAATCTGCTCCAGCTTTGAGGCGAAGTCCACAATTTGCTTTGGAGAAAGAGGATAAACCAAACCCAGCTTCAGAATAGGCACATCGTATATTCCCAGAACGTCTAGAGCCTCCAAGGTGTAATTGTAGGACATTCCCGAAGTTATGATTCCAGTTTTGGAGTCGCCAGGCAGTATGGTGTTTAGTTTGGTGACTGGGGCGTACTCATTTATCATCTTGTTTTGATTGTTAATCAGTTTCTGGTGATTCATAACTGCAAGAACCAGAGTGTTATAGTACTTGGACCAGTTTTTAACAAAACGTCCCTCTTTGGGTGGATCCCTGAGTTCTCCAAGCTCCACTACACCCACAGCGTGACAGGCCCTTGCAGTGCTATTCACGATAACGGGCACATCGAATTTCTCAGAAATGTTGAACGCCTCAACCACAAAGTCCTTGCTCTCCTGCACACTCGCTGGCTCCACCACAGGGATGCGGGCGTGCAAGCCGTAGTAACGATTATCCTGCTCATTAGTACTAGATAACGCAGCGGGATCTCCACCATTAATAATAACGAGGCCGCCAGTGGGTGTAACACCACTATATGCAAGAGTAAACAGAGGATCAGCAGCAACATTCATACCCACCATTTTCATAGCGCATAGTGCTCGGACTCCACTCCAGCTGGCTCCTATGGCGTTTTCTAGCGCCACGTACTCGTTGGTGGAGTACTGGAAGGTTAGTCCTGGTATTTGTTCGGCTACTTGGGCTATGCTGTCTCCTACTTCGCTGGCTGGTGTTCCGGGGTAGGTGCTTGCGAAGCCGATTCCAGCTTCTAGTGCGCCTCGAGCCATGGCTTCGTTCCCGAGCATCACAACTTTTTTGCCTTTTTCCCTACTTATTAGTTCTTTAATTGTTGGCACCTCCAAGAAAACGTGAATGCCATTACATTGAAACGTTGTCTAACTCCCTATAAAAATCTAACCACAAAAACCTTAATTGGTCTCTAGCCTGATGGCGAGGGAATCGAAGAGATAAAAAGGTTGAAATTTTAACTTTTAGGACTAGTTGTTTTCCACTTTTACAAGAATTATTGATGATGAGGTAAGTCCCTTAGTCGTGAGGGGTGTCAACTGATATTGGCTATGGGAGCTTATTTTGTGTTCCTTGAGTCTGTTGCCTTTAAAAATAAGGGTTCAAAAATTTTTCAGGTGTTTTGGTTGGCTTTGTAGGGTTTAGGTTGGGTGCCATTTTTGGGGTCCTGGTGTTTCCTTCTTTTTGGTTTTGACTATTTTTTCGTATTTTTCGGGTTCTTTGTCTGTTTTGAGTGTTGGGGGTTCATATTTTTCTAGTGTTTTTTGTGTTTCTCTGTCTGCTGAGATTGTGTTCCACAGTAGGGTGTCTATCATGGTTACCTGTTTGTGTTTTGTGCATTTTAGTATGAGTTGGGTTTTCTTTTTTCCCACTTTAACTTTGTGTTCCTCTAGGGGCATTCCGCACCGGCACTTGTACACGCTGTCTCTCAGGTAGCCAATCCACTTGTGTTCCTGTTCTATGGGTAGTTTGAGGTTGAATGAGTGTCCTTTCAGACATTTGCCCGTGATAACTGCGCTGTTCTTTACTATTCTTGCTGACTTTGTTACCCTAGGGTTTCTGCATTTCACACATATGAAAACGTCTTTATATTCTTCTGACATGCTTTCCACATCACTTACACTGCTTTTTTGTTTTAGTCTGGTTAATTGGTTGTTTTTAAAGTATTTAAGGTTTGAGTTTGGGTCAATTCGACAGTTACAGAACTACCCGCTAATTTTCCCCGTCTTTTCTAGCGTGAGCTTTTCCCAGGGATTCCGCCAATTTTTTTATGGCTTCCGTAGTTGGATAATCGGCAAGAAATTTTTCCCACAACTCTTTTGCGAAATACACGAACTTCTCGTTTTTGAGCATGTGTCTGAGCTGCTCCACGGTTTTGAATCCGCTACTTTCAGCTTCCACCTCCTCGTTGAATCGGGGTTCCCCTTCTATGAGTGCAAGAAAAACATAGTTTAACTCCAGGTCTTCATGGTCAAACTTCTGTTCCAGGTAGAGTTTTAGTATTCCCCTTACTCCCATTTCCTCCCAGAGTTCTCTCTCCGCACTCTTCATTATGGTCCTAAAGCTAAAGTCATCCTCGTACAAAACATGTCCGCTTGCACTGTCAGTATATTTTCCAGGGTGGCTCTTTTTGGTGAGAGCTCTCTTCTGAACAAGGAGCATCCCCTCCCTGTTGAATCCCAAGATTCTAACCACAAGGTGCTTTACTCCCCTTCTGTGGGCTTCCTCCCTCTCCATAGGAAAAATTCGAAAGCCACTTCCAGTATTTTCAACACACACAATAATTTCTTCAGACTTCAATTTTCCTAAATAACTCCTTCAACAGTTAATATTTTAGCTTTCCAACCACTATAAAAGGAAGTAAAAAAGGATTTCCCAGAAAAAAGTGGGGAGATGAAGTTATTAAACAGTTGGCTTGAAGTACTTGATGTCGAGTATGCTTCCCGTGCGGTCTTCCTTTGGTCTAAACTCTGGTACTACATCCATTCCCACGTAGACTTCTTCTGGCTCCACTTCACCCAACCTATGAATGATTCCGCCCTCCGCCTCCTCAAAGGCGATGAGGGCCCAAATTATGGGTTTCTCAAGCTTGGAGCCATCCAAATCGTAAAAGGAAACACTGTAAGTATAGACGAATCCCGGCAAATCCACTTCCACATACTCTATTTCAGTATCGAAGCAGTCCACGCAGAAGGCCTTAGGAGGAAGTTCCATTTTCCCACACTTCTTGCACCTGCTCGCCACAATTTTTCCATTCTCTTTTAACTCGTGGAAAAACTTGGAGCCAGCGAACCCAGCAGGATACTCATAATAGTTGTCAATGTTACTCTCCGTCCAGTGGAGTGTATTCACTCCAACATAAGGAGGTTTGTTTGGTTCAGTCATCACATCCACCTTACACCGGTTTAAAGTATTTTATATCCAGTATGGAGCCCCTCCTCTTATTTGGAGGTTCCCAAACTGCCTTCACCTTCATTCCAATCTTGATTTTCTCCGGAGTCACCTCGTCGAAGTAGTGCATGAAGCCTCCCCAGTGTCTCACAGTCTTTGATGATGGTGTTTCAAGCTTGGTTCCATCCAGCCACACCACACCGCTTATAATTGGCTTCTCCAGCCTCACCTTGGGGTCGGCTGTAATGTATGAAACGGAATATGTTCCAACTATGCCCGTATCTGCCACTTCCACCCACTGGTCAGTTTCCCTGAAACACCACTCACAGAACATCCTTGGGGGAACAAGAATCCTGCCACAGGTGTGACACTTTCTGCCCAGTATTTTGCCCTCCCTCAAACCATTAAGAAAGGTTCCAATAGCATGTCCTGCGGTTCTAGAATAATTGAATTGCAGCCTATAGTTTCCAAGATAGATGCCATTGTCAAGCTTCCAGTTTGGGATGTGTGTCATTAACCCCTTCTCTTCCAAGTCCTTCTCTATTTGTCCCTTTTTACTTGGAGACTGGGTAATATCCAATTTCTGGTAGAACTTTTTCAGGTCTGGTGGAAGATGCTTCAGAAACTTCTCCCATTGGTCAACCATAGCCACAACTTTAACTTGCTTTTTACTCATAGACTCAACCTCCTATGTTCTACATACAACAACAGTTGCCACCTGCATCAAATCACCCCAAGCCTGAGCTATCCCTATTTTAGCATCGTCAACCTGTCTTTTTCCCGCCTGGTTGCTCAGCTGCCAGTATATCTCACAGACCTTCATAGTTCCCGCAGCAGCTATAGGGTTACCCACACCCTGAAGTCCACCCGAAGGACACGAGGGATAGTCGCCATCTCTTGCAAGCTGCCCCTCAGCAAGAAGCTTTGGAGCATAGCCTTTCTTACCCATCAGCCCATCCAAGTGGTGCAACTCCTTATAGTCAAAGGGGTCGTAGGGCTCCCAGACATCAATCTCCTTCATAGGATCGCTTATCCCCGCCATCCGGTAAGCCTGCTGTGAAGCATAGTACACATAATAGGGAAAGGCGAGATCTCTATTGGTCCAATACTGACTATCGATACACATTCCCACACCATCAATCCAAACCGGTGTATCCGTTATCCTTTTGGCAACATCCTCCGATGCCAGTACAATGGCTGCCGCGCCGTCAGAAGAGGGGCTGATGTCCAGCCTGTTCACCGGCCAAACAAGTATGGGCGAGTTCAAAACGTCCTCCACTGTGATTTTCATGGGTAACTGTGCGTGGGGGTGATCCATTGCGTTGCCCTTGTTTTTCACTGCGGATAGAGCGATGGTTTCCTTCTTAATTCCCCAAGTGGTCATGTATCGATTCATCTCCTGAGCGAAGATCCATACCAAGTTGGGTCCTAGTGCCCACTCCAGTATGGGTTCAAATATTGTTAGGAACAGTTTCTGAGCGTGGGGGACTGGAGGCGACATTTTTTCAAAGGCACAAACCAGCACAATGTCATATAGGCCTGAGGCTACGTAGTACCAGCCGTTTACTATGCAGCCAACGCCTGTCCCGCCTCCCACAAACTCTCGAGCGTAGGGTTTTCCCACAGCACCCATAGCGTCAACTGGGTTCCAGCCCTTAATATGTATGCCGTCAAAGGCATCTGGAGCTGAGGCACCGATAACCGCCTTTACATCCTTAGGTGTGAGGCCGCAGGAGTCAAGTGCCCTCTTTGAAGCTTCGAAGCATAGTTCCCTAGTGGTGTGAGGCAGTATGGAGCGGAAATCAGTCATACCTGCACCAACAATGGCCACCCTTTTCCTCTTAGAAAATCCTTTAGGGAATCTAACCATATTTTCAAACGCCATTCCTTATCACCTCGAAAGTATCACAACTCCTCCACACTTTATGATTTCAGAGTCGCTCCCCACAGCAACGCCGACCTCCGCTTCTGGAATCTGCCTCTTTCCCGCTTCTCCACGTAGCTGTAGGGCAATCTCCGCTATTCTCTGGAGTCCTGTGGCTTGCGGAGTGTAGCCCATGCCTAGGCAGCCTCCTGAAGGATTTACTGGTAGGCTACCATCCAAATCAAATGTGCCCATTTCCAACAAATTCCCTGGGGAACCGCTTGAAATCCTCAGTGCTTCTAGGGCCTGCAGTTCTTGGTATGCGAAGGCTTCTGATATTTCCACCACGTTAATTTCCTTCCAGGGTTCACTTATTCCCGCCATTTTGTAGGCTTCCTGTGAAGCATTTCTTATCCACTGGGCTTCACCCCAAGGCCAACACTCAATGTAGCTTGAATCTGTGGCATGCCCCACACCAGTAACCCAAACTGGATTATCCGTAATGGATTTCGCTTTTTCCTCGGCTGCTAGGAGAACCACGGCAGCATAGTCAGCTAAGGGGGCGATTTCTAAGAGTTTAATAGGCCAGAACGCGTATTCAGACCTTAACACATCCTCAACTGTGAGTTTAGCTCCAAAGCCTGCGTTCGGGTTAAGTAGCGCGTTGCCCTTGTTTTTAACCACAACCCTGGCAATCTGCTCTTCGGTGGTGTCAGTGTTTTCAAGATAGCTCATCATGTCCATTCCCGCAATGTAGTAGGGGTGTCCACCCAGCGGTCTGTTGTAAACTGGGTCTAGGGCTGCCAGCAAAACCTCAGGATAGTTAACAACGTCGGTTGCAACCTTGGAGTTTGACTCAACGGCCACTATATCTGCGGCGCCGCTCAGAATAAGCATGTAGGCATTTATGAAGGCAATTGTTGCATCGTTACAAACCAAGTTGTCAAATTTGAGCCTGGCACCAACCTGGTCTGGAGTGTACTCATCAGCAATGCTTATACCCGCATAAAAGTCATACTCATTAGTTAAAAGTGCATCAATGTCTCTGGGGGTTAAACCTGCGTCATCGTAGGCCTTCTTTGCCGCGCTGTAAATGAGTTCCCTAAAATCCTGTGTGGGTGTTAAAGCCCTGCTTTCAGTCTGACCTAAACCAACTATAGCAACAGCTTTTGTCATCCCAATTCCTCAAACTTTTAGCTATCAGTTATTCCTTTAAGGATAAAAATTTTTGCATAAAAATATAGAATAAATATCACGTGTAAAAATGGGAAATAAACGGCAATGAACCCTCCCTAAAAAATGAAATTATGAAGTAAAAATTAAGGTAGGGACAATTTTGGCGTGTTAATATAGGTCTTCGATGACGAAATCCAACCTCAGTTCCTCTAATTTTTCTTTGGTGGGAACACCGTCCTCGCTCCACCCGCAGACCCTATAATATTCTGGCAACATCTCACTGAGTCTAATAACTTGACCCTTCTGGGGCCCCGTGGGTAACGGCTCATTTGTGGAGCGATAAGGAAGTGTGTCATCCTTACTTGTGAATCCCTCCCGACAATTAAAACTCCTAGTTAAATTATTTATTCTCTCACCTACCAATCGAAACTCATCCACAGTATAGTTAAAACCAGTTGCGGCGTTTATCATCTGAAGCAAAGATTCATAAAGCATATCCTCACTAACCGCGAACTGGCAGAGTCCACTGCTGTGGATTAAAGCCCGGTTCTGCTGTCCCAGCTTAACCGCTTCCGGCTTATCCTCAGTAGTACTGGGATTCAACTTTCCGAAAAAGTGCTCCGCACCATAAAGCCAGGGTCTAAGATGGCAAGCTCCACGATCCGCAACCGCATAAGCTAGGGCGTGTCCATGCCCAGCTCTTGGAACATAAGCCGGTATTTCCAATCCCTTGACGTGCATGGCAAATTTTTCGGAACCCTTACCGATTTTTTCCGCCGCCCGCTTAACTCCGTTGGCGAGGAGCCTCCCAAGATTACCGTAAACATTTCCCGCCATGTTTACCGCTTTAAGGAACGCTTCCTCGTTTCCAAACCTCAAATCCACCCCATCAATCTCCTCCAAGCTAACCAGTCCCCTCTCCACACACTCCATAACGAAACCAATAGTGTTCCCCAAAGATATGGTGTCAATGCCGTAATTGTCGCACATCCTGTCTGCCACCGTGATTACTTCTCTGCTCTTTATTCCACAGTTGGGCCCAAACAGGGAAATGGTTTCATACTCTGGTCCTTCATCGGAAATGCCTGCGTATTTTCCCTCTCTTATGACTGCTAGGTGGGCGCATCTTATGGGGCAGTTGTAGCAGGGCTTCACATATTTTCCTCCGCCCCATAGAGTTTTCTGAAAGGTTTCTCCGGCTAGTTCCTCAGCCGCCTCGTCCCACTGGCTTTCACTAAAGTTTCTGGTAGGCCAGCCGCCAGTAGAGTTTACCAGCTTCACGATTGAGGCGGTACCCATTGCGGCCATTCTTGCACTGTCCTCCTTATTCTCCTTATGCGCCTCTTTTGCTAAACTGTTAAATTTCTGCGGATCGGCTATGGGAACCTTTCCGTGACCCACAACTGATATGGCCTTAAGCTTCTTGGAACCCATAACTGCACCTGTTCCCCCTCTGCCAGCCGCCCTCATATCTGCAATAACTGCTGCCAACCTAGCCTGCTTCTCACCAGCTGGCCCAATGGTAGCTACCCTAACGGTTCTATCCGACTTATGTCTCTCCCTAAGGTAGCTTATGGTGTCTATTGTACCCATTCCCCACAGAAAACCTGCATCCCTTATGGAAGCTTCACCATCACTTATATGAATATAGACTGGGCTTTCCGCCCTCCCTTCAACTATGATACCATCGAAGCCCGCAAATCTGAGTTCTGGCCCCCAGAACCCGCCGCAACTGCTATCCACCCAAGCACCAGTTAGTGGAGATTTTGTGCAAACCACAAATCGACAGGACGAGGGAGCCTTAGTGCCCGTTAGGGGGCCGGTCATAAAGACCAGCTTGTTTTCGGGGCTTAGCGGGTCAACTCCCCGTCTCAGCTCTTTAAACAAGTAGTAGGCTGCTAAACCCTTGGAACCCAAAAAACTCCTAGCAGCACCTGAATCAATATTCTCGGTAGTTATATCCTTCGTGGTGAGGTTTACCCGGAGAATTTTACCATTCTTCATAGACATTTTGCCACATCCAGCATTCCGATAATACTTAAATTGAAAGTACAATGATGAGCACATTATTAAAATTTTAACCCTAACTCGAAATGTTAAATTGATTCGGTTCCCGTATCTGGCGCTACTAAGTGGTAGAAAATCCTTTCTTCCAGGGCGTAGAGGAGAGGAAATCGGATAGGAAACAGGTTACAATAAAACAAATTTAACATTGTCGAGCTAAAAATTTTAGGTAAATCCGGGATATTTTCCATGCCAACGCATCCTTGGATTCTACTGCCCGCAGTATTGTGGTTGGATTGTTATCCCGACTAGTGGACGCTGCATCCTCCCCCTTTTTTGGGTTTGCCGAACTTATTTTTCTGCTTCTCTTTTTTTTCAATATTTGGATTCTTCTGGTTTCACCGTGTCTCAATTGGGAAGTTAGTTTTATTTTTTGATGTTTTTTCCCTCGCAAGGTTTAAATGGTTACGATTCCCATTTGATAGAGCATATTAATTATTTTAAGGCTAAAAATGAAGGGGATTAAGAATTGAAGAAACTTGTAATATTTGACTTTGATGGAACTCTCGTAGACTCCTTTAGCAATCGTATACACTCCCACAGGAAGGTGGCTGAGCTCATAACTGAGTTCCTAAAAAGCAGAGGAATAGACGCAGATTATGAAACCATACTGAAAAAGGTGATAAAAACCGAGGAGGAGAGGGAAAAAAGGCTGTCACGGAGCAGAGACGAATGGTGGAAACAAATCCTAAAAGAGTACAATGTAACTGACGTCTCTCAGGACTTCATCACCAAACTAACCAACACTTATTGGGAAATACTAAAAGACACCACCACAATCTATGAAGGAGCACCGGAGCTCTTAAAAGAGCTTAAACAGAAAGGATACAAACTGGCCCTACTCAGCGACACAGACTTCGCCCCGGGATGGAAGGAAAAAAGGTTCCAAGCCTCCGGCCTAGCAGACTATTTTGACATCCTAGTAGTTGCGGGAGAAACAAGTCCCGAAGCCAAACCCAGTCCCCAACCCTTCCTAGAAGTCCTGAAAAGACTAAACATCAAAAGGCAACAAGCAGTCCACGTGGGAGACAATCAAGAAACCGATATAAAAGGAGCTAGGGCCGCCGGCATAGACTCCATATGGATAGACTGGCAAGAAAGCACCAACGGAAACAAATATGGAGCCCAAGCCGTGGCCAAAGGGTTCCCCGAACTCAAAAAAACCCTCTACAAGTTTCTAGGAATCCAAAACCAAACCCAAAACAAACAAGAGAAATAGGGCATAAAGAAAAAGGGATAGAGGTCGGAAAATTCTATTTTCCCCTAAAAACAGGTTTCCTCTTTTCCAGAAAAGCTAGGGCAGCCTCCCTATGGTCCTCCGAGGCGTAAAGCTTGGCTTGATATTGGACTTCCTTCACAATCATTTCGTCGAAAATTTTTCTGAAACCCTCATGGATAAGCTTCTTAGACATCGCCAGCGCTAGCGGAGGCCCCTCAGCTAACCTATTTGCCAGTTCCATCACAGTAGGCATCAACTCGTCAGGGGGAACCACCCGGTTCACTAATCCTATTCGCAAGGCTTCCTGAGCACTTATTCTATCACCAGTGAAAATAAGCTCCTTAGCCTTATGAATTCCCACCAGCATGGGAAGCAGTAAACTTCCATTCATATCTGGAATTAACCCCATTCTTATGAAGAACTCTCCAAAACTGGCCGCCTCAGAAGCTATGATGATGTCACAGTTTAGAAGAACATTCATACCGAAACCCACAGCCACACCGTTAACCGCCGCAATGATGGGTTTAGGCACATCAATCAAATCATATGGTGTAATGATGGTTTCAGGCACTACACCCTGCTCAGTCATCCTCCTAAAATCTTCAAGGGTAACCCCACCGGCGAAGTCTGAAATATCCGCTCCAGAGCAGAAACCTCTACCAGCCCCAGTGAGCACAACCACCCGAACCTCAGGATCATCCCTAGCCTCCCTAAAGGCATACTTTAAATCCTTATTCATCTGAGAATTCAAAGCATTCAACTTCTCAGGACGGTTAAGTGTGATAACCGCCACACCACCCCTTTTCTCGTACAAGACAGTTTCAAACTTGGGCATAAAACACACCACCTAAAATATAGAAAACAAACTTTATTGGTAGTTTTACCTTCAAATGTATTTTGAGGCTAGCGAACAAGTTTCTAGCCACACCTTATTAATGTCTGATTTCCAAATATATATTCTGTGATGCATGCGAAATCCCTCAAAGCAATCCTGCACCAAACGGGTTTTCGAGAGCCATAGCAGACCCAACACTTAAAGATCACGCACCGTCTTAGAAAAGTGGGCAAAAACAATATTTAAATATAACACGCATATTCATTCAAAAAACTGGGAATAGGGCCGACTTATTGTAAAATGTTGTTAGAACCAGCACTCAGAGCTCTGCAGCACACATCGCTAAAGGCAAACCATCCAAACAGGCATTAAGCTGGATCGTAACAAGGAGAGATCAACTCCATCTCTGCTCTTCCCAACCTTAATTAAAGAATCACCGCAAACTAGGAACAGAACACCATGTTGATAACCAATGCGTCCACAGGCTAAATATACTAAATTATGGCTTAACTCCTAAAATGGATTTCACTACTTTTATAGTTGAAAAAAAGATAGAGAAATGAATGTACTTTAGGATTCCGCCGTCCTTTGGGCTTCTTGCTCTCTGAGCACTCTTCTTAAAGTTTTACCCACCATGCTCTTTGGAAGGTACTCCACAATCTCTACATATCTGGGATATTTGAAGGCTGCCATGTGTTCTTTACACCAGTATAGTATGTCATCCTCCGTGACTTTGCCCCTATATTCCGGCTTCAAGACTACAAAGGCCTTAATTTGTTCGCCCACATCGGGGTCAGGCACGCCAATCACTGCCGCATCCATGATTGCTTCATGGGTAAACAGTACTTCTTCGAGTTCCCGCGGATAGACGCTGTGACCCTTGTATTTTATTATGTCTTTGGTGCGATCCAAGATGTAGAAGTGGCCATTCTCGTCCATACGGGCAAGGTCGCCAGTCTTTAACCAAGTTACGCCACCAGCCTTAAAGAACACCTTTTTTGTCTCCTCGGGGCGTTTCCAGTAGCCCTTCATTACTTGAGGCCCGCTGACCACCAGTTCACCCAGCTGCCCAATGGGTAGGAACTCGTTGGTGTCTGGATCCACTATTCCCGCTAGGGTGTTCAGAATGGGGGGGCCAACTGAGCCCAGAATTTCGCCAAAAAGCTGGGCGCATCGGCTATGGGTCACTGGGCTGGCTTCGGTCAACCCGTAACCTTCGCTTAGAGGATTACCTGACAACTGTTTCCACTGTCTAGCTAGCTCCACAGGAGTGGGTGCGGCGCCCATATTAAAGTACTTTAGACAGGTAAAGTCAACTTCACGGGACTTGGGGTGGTTCAACAACAAAATCAAAATTGCGGGAACTGCAATAAAGGTGTTGGGCCTATATTTCTGGATTGCCTCAAGAATGGGGGCGGGGTCAAACTGGGAGAAACATATGCCAAGATTATTAAGTAGGGCGCCTGCGACAATTTCCACTGTTTGACCATAGCTGTGGTACCATGGTAACACCGAAATGGCAATAGTTCTATTAATGCCCAACCTTTTGTTTAAAGTTTCCGTAATGGGAACCACTTGCAGGGCGTTAGCTAAAATGTTGTAGTGTGTGAGCATGGCACCTTTTGGTAGACCGGTTGTTCCACCAGTGTACTGCAGCACTGCCACGTCCTCTGTGGGGTTTATCCTTATTTTTGGAGGGTTGGGCGGAGTTTTCTCAATTAGCTCGTGGTAATTTATTACTTTTTCTAGGTCTTCTTTTTCGATTCGGAGCTTCTCCCCCATAATGTTGCACACAATAATGTTTTTCAGAGGGGTTTCGTCTTTAATTTGTTTCACGTTTTCGTAGAAGAGGTCCATTGTGATTATGGTTTTTGCTCCGCTGTCTTTTAGCTGGAAGGCGACCTCACGTGGCACGAAAAGGGGGCTTATGGCAGTGACCGTAGCTCCTGCTGCTAGGATACCATAGTATGCCACCAAAAACTGTACACTGTTAGGTAAATAAATCGCCACCACGTCACCCTTTCTTACACCCATATTGTGGAGGGCGGTAGCCAACCTGTCAGACCAATCTATAATCTGTTTGCGAGTATACTCTTTATCATAAAAAATGAGACTAACCTCGTCGCCATACTTTTCCGCCGCTTCCCTGAACACCTCGGGCAAAGACTTCTTGGGAATCTTAATCTTCTTTGGGAAATCTGGAGGGTAACTCTTCAACCATATCTTCTTTTTAACATAGTCCGGAAGTTTCGATTTAAATCTAAACATGCAAAGAATCCACCCTTTAATTACATATTCTCTAGTATAAATTGAATACATATAGATTTTAACCTTTTCACCCGGGCCCACGCTTCCTTGTCAAGTCATAAACAAGTCTCCAAAATCCTCCAGAATACCTCTGCCCTGTTCAAAAACAATTTTTAGTTTCCCATAAATCACTTGAAGGAGATGTAGAGGTTTTGGACTCTGTTTCTCACTCGAGAGATTTTAAATCTAAAAGGTCTCATTAAAAGCTCCCTTTTTTTAGGAGTCGAACAATTTTGCGTCTCCCTTTGAAAAAATCAAAAAAAGTTGTATTGGAACTAGTTGCCCCTATTTTTTGGACTCTTTTTCTCTTAGTGCCCTCCTCAGAACTTTGCCTACGATGGTCTTGGGGATAACGTCTATAAACTCCACATATCGGGGATACTTGTAGGCAGCAACCCGTTCCTTAATCCAGTTCTTCATCTCCTCCTCCGTTATTTTACCCTTATAATCTGGCTTTAGCGATATGTACGCTTTTATATTTTCTCCTGCCTCAGGGTCGGGTACACCTATAACTGCGCATTCCAGCACTGCGGGGTGCTCAAATATAACCTCCTCAATTTCTCTGGGGTAAACGCTGTGGCCCTTATATTTTATTATGTCTTTGGTGCGGTCAACGATATAGAAGTATCCGTCTTCATCCATTCGGGCTAGGTCTCCGGTTTTGAGCCACTTGTATCCTCCTGCCTCAAAGAAGACTGCTTCGGTGTCTTTAGGTCTGTTATAATAACCAAGCATCACTTGGGGACCGCTGATCACCAGTTCTCCCAGTTCACCTATGGGTAGAAACTCATTGGTTTCGGGGTCTACTATGCCTGCCAGCGTGTTGGGAACCGGTGGGCCGATGCTGCCCAGTTTTTCGCCGAAAAGTTGGGCGGGGCGGGTATGGGTTACAGGGCTGGTTTCTGTTAGCCCGTAGCCTTCGCTCAGCGGGTGTCCAGATAACTTTTTCCACTGCCTTGCAACCTCGTCTGGGGTTGGGGCGGCTCCCATGTTTACGTATTTGAGGCAGCTGAAATCCGTTTCTTGGGCCTTGGGGTGGTTCATGAGTGCTATGAGCAAAGCTGAAACTCCTAAGAATAGCCAGGGTTTATACTTGTTAATGGCATCAAGAATGTCTCCCGGGTCAAACCTGGCGAAAAGCACCGCGGTTGAGTCTATGAGGTTTCCCGCAATTATTTCGCAGGTTTGTCCGTATATGTGGTACCAGGGCAGTACGCTTATTGACCTCACTCGCTCCTCGTTGAACCTCTTTTTTAATGCTTCTGTTATGGGTATGATTTGGTGGGCGTTGGCTATGAGGTTGTAGTGAGTGAGGAGTGCACCTTTGGGCATACCTGTTGTGCCTCCAGTGTATTGAATTACTGCAATGTCCTTTTTGGGATTGATTTTTACCCTTGTTACGTCGGGGGCAGTGTCTTTGATTAGGTTTGTCATGTGGAATATTCCTTGATCCACGCTTTCGGGTACACTGGGCGTTTGTCCCATTATGTTTGTGATGATGATGTTTTTTAGTTTAACCTCATTTCTTATTTGTCCCACATTGTTGTAGAACATGTCCATGGTTACTAGGGTTTCTGCTCCGCTGTCCTTTAACTGGTAAGCTAATTCTCGGGGTACAAATAGGGGGCTGATGCAGGTCATGGTGGCTCCCGCTGCCAGTCCTGCCATGTATGCTATGATGAATTGGGGACAGTTTGGCAGATATATGGCTATCTTGTCTCCCTTTTTGATTCCCAGGTTTTTTTGGAATGCCGTGGTGAGTCTGTCAATGTAGTCCTTAAACTCTTTTCGAGTGAATTCTCTTCCATAGAATATTATGTTTACAGAGTTGGGCCACTTGTCTGTGGCTTCCTCCGCAAGTTCGGGTATCGACTTATCAGCTGGTATCTTAACCTCTTTGGGCAAGTCTGGAGGGTAATTCTTCAGCCAAATCCTATTCTTAATGTAGTCCGGTAACTCCTTCTCTTTAGGCTTCACAGCTTTTGCTGCTTTCTTTGCCTCGCTGGGCTTTGCCTTACTTTTCTTACTCATTGTTAATCCTCTCTCTTCCACATCTAAAAAGTTAAACCTTTAAAACAATCTAAAACACACTCTTTATTTAAAATTAACTAAAAAAGGAGCTTGGACAAAATTCATGCTCCCTGAAGCGTATGGCCCATGATGTAGTGATAAGGTATTGTTTTTTGTCGCAGATATGACGTTTAACGACGAAAAATGCCAAGAAGCCAAAACTAATTTTGTAAGCCTAAAAAAAGGGAACCAGTGTGTTTACTATTCTCCTCCCAAAAATTTTTAAGTTCTTTTCTTCCCCCTTATGAGGGACAACTAAAATAGGCGGAAAGAATTCAAATTTGGGCAATCAAAGACATTTTAGCAGCTCCAAGGTGTAACAAAATATACACAAGATAAAATCGGTTTAAACTTCATACTTTGGAATGGGATTGCGTGTTTTTTGTACAATACTTTTTGGAGACTATTTGGATTGTACTCCTTTTCCTGCTGGGAGATGGAGAAAAGTGTAAAAGGTGCTGATTGGTTTTTGTATAGGAGGCATTTGTTTGAATCCAAAAAGGGTTAGAGAACTCGTCAATAAGGGCAATGAGTTCTTCAATTTGGGAAAGTTTAAAGAAGCTATCCAATTTTATGATGAAGCGCTGGCTTTGAGTTCCGAATGCTCCGAGGCCCTGTTTAATAAGGGGGTGGCTCTCCTCGAGCTTCACAGGTTTAGAGAGGCCCTAAACTATTTTAACAGAGTTTTAGAGAGGAATCCTCGGGACTGGGAAGCCTTAACAAATAAGGGCAACGTGCTTTTCAACCTTCTAGAGTTTAAAGAAGCCCTAGAATGTTACAATAAAGCATTAGAAGTTAATCCCAAAGATGCAGAAACCCTCTACAACAGGGGCAATCTTCTTCTCCGCTTGGGCAGATTTGAGGAAGCCACCCAAATGTTTGATGAAGCATTAGCTCTAAACCCCAAAATAGCTGAAGCCTCTCTCAACAAGGCCTTAGCTCTCCTGGTCTTCACAAAACCCTCAAGCTGTGAAGAAGCAATCTCCAAAGTGGGCGCAGTTATTGACTCCTTGGAACGTGTTTGGAGCCAAGAAAAATTATCCTCTCCCATAGTGGAGAGGTTCAGGACTGATGTTCCCCGCATTATGATTCAGGTGATACAGAATCTGGCTGAGGTTTGCGGCGCGCAAGGCTCAAAAACCATTGTAAGAATAAAAGAACTTTTAACAAAGATATTGGGAGACAAAGGGTACAGGGAATTTGTTGAAAAGACAAATTTGGAAATTCATCCCGGTTCCACAATGTACCGAGAAAATCTGAAATAAGAAGAGTAAAATTTTCCAACAGGGAATAATAGTTGGCTTAGTTCTGGGAAAGTCTTATTTAACTCCATCTGGAGAAAATTATGGAGATACAATATTTTTTGGTAATGTTAAGGATATCGGATAAGTTGGAGGGTTTATATGGATTCTGAATCTGTAGAAGCCTTAGTCAACAAAGGCAACTCCTTGGTAGATGAGGGTAAATTTGAGGAAGCCATAGACTTCTACAATAAGGCCCTGGAGATCAACCCTCAAGACATTGTGGCTCTAGCCAATAAGGGCACAGCGTTGGACCAGTTGGGGAGACATGAGGAGGCTATGAAGTGTTTCGATAAGGTTCTAGAAATAAGTCCCAATGATGAGGAAGCCTTAAACAATAAGGGCGGCTTACTCATAAAAATGGGAAAATACGGGGAGGCTCTAAATTTTTTCGACAAAGTTCTAGCCCTAAACCCCCACAATTTCGTCACACACTACAATAAGGGCTTAGCCTTGGGAAATTTAGGCAGATACGAGGAAGCAATAAACAGTTATGATGAAGCTCTAAAAATAGCGCCAGACTACGCCCTAGCCCTCTACGGTAAGGGCAATGCACTCATAGACCTGGCCTCCACCCTGAGCTGCGAAAAAATGATTATAAAAATGGAGGAAGCCCTAAAACTATTTGAATCCATATGGAAAATAAGAAACAAAATTCCAGACAGGGGAAAACAGTTCCAAAACGCGGTAGCAGCCTCCTCCGCAGACGCCTTCCTACTACTGGTTGAAAAGTGCGGCCAAAAAGGCATAGAAACAGCCCGCAAAATAAAAAACTTCCTATACAATGTTTTAGACCCACAGAAATACGCCGACTTCCTAGAAGAAATCCAGCTAAGCATACCCGCAGATTTGAAACAATACAAAGAAGTGATAGCACTCCTAGACGAACCACACCCAAAAACGAAAAAATGAAAACAATTTTAAATTCTTGAAGCGTGGAATTAAAGTAAAGGGCGTTAAACCATTAAAAATATTATAAATGATTAGTTTTGGAGGTGGAATTATGGCTAGGGAGAAACTCATAATAACGGCCGCCCTCACCGGCGGAGAATTCATTTCTAGAGCTCAAACACCATATGTTCCCGCAACTATCGATGAGGTTATTGAGGAATGCGTAAAGTGCAGGAAGGCTGGCGCTTCGGTGGTTCATCTCCACGCCAAAGACGCGGAAACAGGAGGGGCAGCAAAAGATCCCAACCCAGTTCTAAAAGAGTATGTTAAAAGAATAAGGGAGAGCGAAGCCTCAGACCTAATCATAAATATCACAACTGGCGGGGGCAGGGTTGACCCAGAAAAAATGGACGAAATAATGAAGGAGAGAATGACCTTCAAACAGGACCTCTCATCACTCAACATGGGCTCACTCAACCTCTGGGAAGACATGGGACTACCCGTCCTAAGAAACGTCATCTTCGGAAACCCGGTAAACACCATTGTAAAGTGGGCAGGCTACATGTATGAAAACAATGTCAAACCCGAACTGGAAATCTACGACACCGGACAAATAAACACAGCCAAAAGACTGGTAGCCGAAGGCTCACTAAAAGAACCCCTACACATCCAATTCGTAATGTTCGGCGGGCTCTCATGCATGTCACCCGACCTCAAAACCCTAATCTACTGCGTAGACCAAATCCCCAAAAACTGGACCTGGTCCGTCTGCGCCCCAGGAAGATACGAAATGGAAATGGCAGCAGGAGCCATACTCCTAGGAGGACACGTAAGAGTAGGCATGGAGGACAACATCTACCTTGAAAAAGGCGTCCTTGCAAAAAGCAACGCCGAACTCGTAGCAAAAGTAGTAAGAATAGCCAAAGAACTACAAAGACCAGTAGCAACCCCAGACGAAGCACGAGAAATACTCGGCCTCAAAAAATAAATAAAAGGTAACCCAAAATCAACCCCAAATTTTTTTAAATTTATATGCAATAAAAGGAGAAATATTTTAACTAAAACGCTTTAGTACATGCATGTTTTTCAATTAGGAGGAGGTGGTAGCAGAACGAAGGACAAGTTCCAAATGGTGGGCAAAAGGATACCAGAATTCAGCCTACCTAACTCAAGAGGAGAAACAGCCAACATCAGAGACTTCGAAGGAAAAAGAAACATTGTCCTAATCCTACTGAGAGGAATCTCCTGACCATACTGCAGGGCACACGTCGCCAGACTAGCAAACCACATCGAAGAGTTCCAGCAACTAAACACCGTACTAATCCCCATCACTGCGGACAAGCTGGAAAACGCCAAAAAGCTGGAAACAAAATACGCCAAAAGAAAATACCCCATATACTATGACCAAGAACAAAAAGTCACCAAACTGCTAAAACAAGAAATCATACTGCGAAAACTGGGGAGAATGCCCGCACTACTAGTAATAGACAAGGAAGGAACAATACAATACGCGTACTACGGCGACTCCATGCACGACATCCCAAAAACTGAAGAAATACTAGAAGTCATAAAAAAATTAAAAACCTAAATTGGAGATTTGGTGGGAATAAAATCGAAAAGACAGAATGACGTTTTATTCCCTAAACTTAGCCAAAGTTAACCAAATCATTTACTCTTCTATTTTTCAATCCCCCCTTTAACATTAAACAGTCTGCAGAGGCGCTATGTCCCCCCTAGTGAAATTCTCGTGTGGCGCTACCTTTTTCGTCGGAAACCACCTGCCCAGTCTCCCGTCTAAAGACTTATTTTTCGGGAAAGAAGCCACAAAAAGCCCCCCACAAACCTTCAAAAAAACATATTCACCCAAAACACCAAAAATTCACTGATGGAAATATAACGCCGCCTGCAGAAGGCTAAAGTTTTAAATATGAGGTAGAATAATTAATAGGATTTGAGAAGGGCTAAAAACACCTAGTAATAGTTATAGAGGAAAAAAGGGTTCTCTAATATTTTCCTACTCAAGATGCTACGAGTTCTAAGGCTACGCCCTTTTCTCTGCCGATATGGCTTAAAAAAGGAAATAAGGGAGAGAAAAAATGAAGCGAACAAAAATTGCAGCTCTCATAGTATCAACACTATTCATCCTAGCATTAACAGCTCCCATTATTACCTCCACCTCTGGCACCCTCAATTCGGGAATACTTGTTGCAGCCTACAATTTTGGAACCCCGAGCAATAACCCAATACATAGCAAAAACACCG
>JAHQXB010000098.1 GCA_029856435.1 Candidatus Jordarchaeia archaeon | reverse complement strand
GGTGGCACACCCCCAACTTCTAAGGTGGAATGGAATGAAGTGGGAGCCTAAAAAGGGCAACGAACAACAAACCTATGAGAACCTTAGAAGCAAGAATCTCCCGGCTTCAGCCGTGGAGAGTGTAAACCCAATACCATTTATCCACTTAATTACGGAATGGGTGCCATTTCTAATGTCTTTAATAACTAGTTAATTCCCTTTTTCCGAAGGGTGCTGAAATATTTATTTAAAATTGATGTGTACCTTTTAATCATAAAAGGGTATTGCGTTTAGTCTTAGTTGTGGTTGTGGTTGTTATGCTTAAAAAGAACTATCTTGATGTCGTGGAGGAGAAGGTTACAGTGGCGGATTCCACCGGGGCAACGATTCGCTGGCTTATCACCGAGAAGGATGGAGCCCCAAGATACGCTATGCGGCGTTTTGAAATCAAGCCTGGGGGGCATATAGGGTTGCATAACCATCCAGAGGAGCATGAGATTTATGTATTGTCTGGTAAAGCTAGAATTTTTAATGATAAGGGTGAGGAGTTCGTAGCTGGCCCCGGGGATGTTTTGTTTGTTCCACCCTACGAGAAGCATGGATATGAGAATCGGGGTGGAGAAGTTTTCACCTTCCTGTGTGTCATTCCCATACTAGAAAAGAAGTGAAGTTGCTGTTTCCAATTCTGTTCTAAACCTTTTTTATTGGCTTTTTTCAAGTATATGGTTGGCTGCTAGTTTGCCAGTGTACATGGATGTGGGGTAGCCTCCTAGGAATAGTTCACGGGCTGAAGAAATGCCTGCTATTAGAAGGTTGGGGATAGGGGTTTCTATTAGTAGTTTTTTTCCTATTCTGTTTTGTTCTTTAATGTTCCATGACCAGCCGGCGATGGAGCCTTGGTATCGGTTTCCCCAGTCTTGATAGGTTAGTGGCGTGGCTATTTCTACTTTTTCAATGGAGCTTGACAGTCCGGGTAAAAGGCTTTCTACGGTGTGTATTAGTTTTTCTGCCAGTTTTTTCTTATATTCGAGGTATCCCTCCCTTCTTTTCTTTTCGCCTGTCCGCCAAGCGGAGAAATGGTCGTATGGAAAACCGACGCGTAGAATGAGGGTGGCCTTTCCGGGTGGAGCTGAGTCTGGTGCGTTGCTGGACCATAAGCATATTTCTATTTCTCGGTTATCAAAATCTTCGGGGTCAAATTTTTCCGAGGATTTTATTTCTTTTCTGTAGAAGACATGTTGCGCTCTCATTTTTCTTAGGTCGATTTTTTGGGTTTCCACTCCCAAGTATACGCAGAGTTCGGAGCCCGACAAGGTGTAGCTTTTAACTCTGCTTATAAATTGTTGGGGAAGATTATGGGGATTTACCAGTTCCAGAAAGGTTTTCTTATAGTCAGCGTTGGATATTACCCAGTGGGATTTGAGGATTTCGCCATTAAGAGTTTTTACTCCTATGGCGTGGTTATCTTTGACTAGAATTTCTTTAACTCCATTTGACAGTTTCACTTCTCCATTATTGCTTAGAATGCAGTTGTATACTAATTGGTTTATTCTATGAATGTTGCATGAGGGGTACCAGATGCCCTTTTCGCTGGTGAAGTTCCACATGAATGCCAGAAGGGTTAAAGACATTACGGGTTCATAGGTGCTTTGGGATCCTAGGAAATTCTGCAGTGTTTTGGTTGATATGTGTTTTTCGAGGTATTCTTTCGCTTGAACCTGTAGATTTTCATTTATGATTTCGAGTTCCTTCTTGTACTTGGAAAGGTTTTTGAGTGCTTCCGTCTGTTTTTTGCCCATTAGGTAGTCGGGGTACCACTGATGGATTTTTTCGGTGGCTTTAACTATTTCCCGCAATTTTTGGATAAAAGTGTCGATGCCCTGCCTTTCTTCTGGAAAATAGTTTTTCAAATCTTCTCCCAATTTATCGAATGAATGGGAGTAAACAATGTCGAAAAGGGGTGTAATTAGCTGGAAATGGTTGCGTTTGAAAACAACTTTTTCTCTGATTCCAATTTCCTTTAATAATTCGCTTACCAAATCAGGAGAACTGAAGGATAGGGGGCCCATCGGGAAATAGTATGGGCCCCTCCTAAAAATGTGGCTCGTGCCACCAATGTGGGAATTTTTCTCCAATATTAAAACACTTTTACCGTTTTTCGCAAGTTTAGCGGCGCAATATAATCCTCCGATTCCCGCCCCCACCACTATACCATCATACAAAAAGGTAACCTCCAACATTCTGTGAGCCAGCAGTATTTCTTGGGGTTATTTTAAAAATAAAGGGGGAAGTGAGTTTGTTTTGTCTTTCTCTATTTTTATAGTAGTGAGTAGAGGTATTGTATTATTTCTCTGTTAACTAGCGCTGCTTGTGATGGCTGGGTGAAGAAGGGATATGCGGGCATAATTCCGTAAATCGCTGCGCAGGCTATGATGGCAATCACATTGCCAACGAAGAATAGAAGTGAGAAGGCGTAGAAGGGGTTTGACCTCACAGTTTGTTTATCTGTTTCGGTGAAATGTATTTTGCCTCTCCACAGTAGGAGTACCATGACGGTGAAGGCTGAGGAGGAGAAAATTATTGTTTCAAATGCTGCTTGTCCCTCAACCACGCTTACTCCTATTCCCAGCCCGAAGAATAAGCCTAGAAAGCCGAGCAGGAAATAGTCCAGCTTAGCGAATTTTCTCGTGTAGCCGTGTTGGTTTTGCAGAATGGTTCCCGCAACTATGAAGCCAGTAATTCCCAAGTAGATGAACTTGTGTCCAAGCGTCTCGTCAAATAGGTAAATGAGGTAGTAAATATTATTGGTGAAAGTTACGGGGTCTATGGTGAATGGAGTGTAGGGGGCAACTAGTGGAAGGTAGTAAGTGAATGTGTGCAATTCGTTTGCTACGTAGCGCATTCCTAATCCGCTGAGAAAGATGAAAATGAATAGCATGAAAATGATTTCTGCTAGAGTTTTGGTCTTTCTGGCCTCTTCGGTTTCTGGAGGTTGAGCCAGTATCTCTTTGAAAATTAGGTAGAGCAGTATGGTTCCAAGGCCTCCTAGGAGCAGGAAGCTTAGAAGCCTTCCCACAGAGAGATAAGCGGTGAACCAGGTGAACGGGTAGAATTCCGGAATGGGAACAGATACAAAGCCGTACACTTCGCCCCAGAGCACTTCTAGAACCAGGGTGATAACACTCCAACTTACAACCAGTAAGAAGAGATAAATTAGGAGCCGGTTCCGCGTAAAGAAGTCTTCACTCAATTCCACAACCTCATAAAATTAGTCTTTTTCACCAAAAATAAATTTTGGTTACCATCCATCATTTTTGATTAGTATTGTTCTTTAAGGTATGGTATAATTTCCCTTGTAAGTATTTGATAAACATGTTCATAAGTGTATGGGTCAGGATTTTTTGGGTCTTTTGCTATGTCATTATCAATCATTAGAACAAAATGTTGAACTCCACTCTTTATTAGTTTTTCCAATTTTTTGGTAACTTCCTCCTTTGTACCCATAAGTGTGGCCTCCCTCACAAAAACGTTGGGGACATCCTTTACAATCTCGCCCACCACACCCAAGTCTAGCTGGTTGATGCTGGAAAAACTAAGCAAGCTCAACCTTTCAGGAGTAAAACCTAGTTTTTTGTAGAGTTCCCTCATTTCCTCCCTCCACAAGCCCAATAACTTCATCTCCTTGGCAAACTGAATGGGTATTGAGAGTTTTTTGAGTTCCAAGTATAGCTGTAGCTCAGCTTCATCCTCATGTATAAAGATCCAGTTCCAGTATCCGAATGTGAAGTTTTCTATGTCCCTATTATTTCTCTTTAAACTGTCTCTTACCTCACTCGCTTCCAGCTTGTAGATATCTGCGCTGAAGGGGATGGGTATCCAGCCATCAGCTATGGTTCCCGCCAACCATCTAGTTTTGGGACCGTTGGCCGCCATCCAGACTGGTATGGGATTTTTTACTGGCGGAGGCTCAAATACTGCATCCTTTAGTTCAAAAAATTCACCCTTATGGCTCACTTTTTGTCCTTGGGAATTCCACAATTTTCTCAAAACCTCTATAAACTCCACCATTTTGGACGCCGGCTTATTCTTATAGGAGAAACCATAACTTTCAAGGTTAAAGGCCTCCCCCGCCCCTATTCCAAGAATGAATCTTCCATTAGAGATGTGGTCTATGGTCATAGACATTTGTGCCATTACAGCGGGGTGATACCGGTGGGGGTCTGTTACTGCAGTTCCCAGTAGAGGCTTTTTCTTCAGCTCAGCAAAAATACTGAAAAGGGGCCAAACATTATAATTCTTAAAGGGACTTATTGGCGGTAGACCGCCCAGATGGTCTCCTAACCATAGACTATCCCACACATCTTCGTCCACTGTTTTTACAAAGTTTATGTATCTCTCCCAGTTTTCAGCTTCGTAAGCCTCTAAACTTAGGTCTATACCAAACTTGACTCCCTTACTCATACAGCAACCTCCAAAAACAAATGTTAAACTGGCAAAAATTTGTGCACATCTATTATTTATAAATCCCAGCCTGATGTTCGGGGAGAGGGCACTTTTTTGGAGTTTTTACTGATAGAAATTGATTTTGACACATTAAAAAAGGTTATTACCTCCTCTTTGATTATATTTTACTCATAAATTTGAGGTGATAAATTTTGATCAGTGATGAGGAAATTCAGAAAATCAAAAAAATGAGTAAAGAGAATAAGATGAAGTATCTGGAGAATAGAATTGATGGAATACTTTCAGAACTTTCCGAGGAAGACAAAAATATAATCAGAGAAGCAGGATCGCAAATTCTGGCCAATTTGTTCACTGGAGAAGGCATGGCGCTGATGGGGAAGCTTATGGAACAAATGTTCTCTTCCATATCTGAAGAGGACCTGAAAAATCTACAGAATCTACCTCAACAACCAGATGAACAGAATCCGGAAGACTTTGGCAAAATGATGGAAATGGGTATGGGTGTAATCGAAAAAATGATGAAAAACATGGTTAGCGGCGAAGGCATAGAACTCCTAGGAAAAATGATGGGCGAAATGGTCGGCGACCCAGAAAAAATGCAGTCACTACTAAACCTGTCCCCCGAATCCCAAGAAAAGCTACAAGGCGTACAAGAGCTCACCAGCGCCGTAATGTGTGACTTGACCCCAGAAGACTACGCAGAATTAACCACAAGAATCCAAAAAATATACGAGAAACACTTTGGATAAAAACGTGCACAGAACAAAACATAAAACAAATATGCCTTTGTAAATGGGGGAAGCCTTCTTGGAGGGCGCCATAAATTTTTTGATACAAAATGTTACCTATTATGGCGTGTTCGTATTGCCTTGGAACTAATTTTGGTATATTACCAAAATCATTGTTTAAGGGTTAAAAAACCCATTTCTAAGATTGAGAGGAAAGCGAAAACTATAATATCATATCACCCACAGCGTGCCACGCTGAGTAAATTGTGCCACTTATAAAACCGAATTTTTAGAAGCTATCAAATCTTTATGATATAGAAATTTTGATTGACATACATTTTTTACAAATAAATCTTATCCATAATTGGTAAGGCATCACCAGATTCTTCATGCTGTTGACCAAAAATATTAAATATTCTTTTATTGTTTTGGAGTTTCAATAATTAAAAAAAATTGTGGGTTGTGAGAGGTGACCTTTATGGCAAATTCTGGAACGATGCGTGTAAACGCTAAGATTAACCTTGTGGGTGGAATTTTTGCGCTTGTTTCAATGATTGTAGGTACAGTTTGCACTTTGGGAGCGCTTCTTCAGTATACTATTTTTCCCTTTAGAGGCTTGCCCATTCCCCTGATTCCCTATCCTATACCTGTGATTAATACTGGTTTTTCCATTTGGTGTCAGGCCATAAGTGAGCTGGGGATTGGCCCCTCAGCCTTCCTATTTAATGTGGGTTTGATAGTTTTGGGTTTATCAGCTGTTTCTGAATAGATAGATTTATTAGTCATTTATAGAAGTTTATTTCGATGAGCTTGGAGAAGCATTATACGATGAAAGAGGCCAGCGGAATTCTTGGAGTTAGCGTTAGA
>JAHQXB010000120.1 GCA_029856435.1 Candidatus Jordarchaeia archaeon | reverse complement strand
AGCTGGAGGTGGGTGGATGGTACAGGGTTGGTTACAGGGACCGGTATGGAGGTGTCACAAGTAGGAGTGTGAGGGTTCTTGAGGTTCTCAGGTTTGGTAGCAGGCGTAGGGAGCAGTACGTTATAGACTTTCCATTTAATCTTTTCCTTTTCGCTTCCAGAAAGTATGGTTTTTTCCGCCTTTTTTGGGGAAAGAAGCCTTAAATAACCCCGGTCAAGGATAGGTTTAGGAAAAAATTAATGAGAAACTCTATAGAGTCTTCTGCGAGCTTAGGAATGAGGAGCGAACCTTCAGATTGGACCGCATTACCTCAATCACCCCACTCCACTAGCAGGGAGCATAGCGCCGGAACAGTCTATGAAAAAATATATTTATGTTAAAGGAGGTGCGGAATGTGGGTGACAAGATATTTTAGTTTCATTAATTTCTTTGCTGGAGGGATTTTGTTGCCTTTTCAAGTTGGTGTCATTGGAAGTGATGGTAATATAAGCGAAAGAGTAAAAATTCTGGCCCAAGAAATAGGGCGACTGATTGCTAGTAGAGGAATGATTCTTGTCTGTGGGGGTCACTCGGGTGTGATGGAGGCTGCAGCTAAAGGTGCAAAACAGGAAAAAGGTATTACTGTTGGAATTATACCTGAAGGGGATAGAAGGCGGGCTAATCCCTTTTGTGATATTGTAATTGCTACAGGTATTGGTAGAGCTAGGAACTTGGTGGTTGTAAATTCAAGTGATGTTTTGGTAGCAATATCGGGAGGACCCGGCACACTGTCTGAGATAGCTTTAGCTCTTGCGGAGAAAAAGCCGATCATTGTGTTGAAGGGATCTGGAGGGGTATCTGATTTGCTCGCAGGTAAAATGATTGGCGATTCTAAAGTTTTGGAGGCTGAATCTCCCGAAGAAGCGATAAATCTAATTTTAAAAATTACCAAAAAGTTAGTTACTTGATACTACAAGAATACTCTTTGGGCGAATATACTTGTGGCTAATATTCCTAAGGTAAAGGACAGTCCGAAAAGTAGTATAGATGCAATAGCATATATGAGTGGATGTTTTGTTTCTGCGATCTTTGCAGCAGAATATGATGTTGTTACGCTTATTGTACACAGAGTGACTAGTGTGGGCCAATAAATTCCAAGTTGAAATCCAATTATGGGTATCGTTGAGAATAGATATTGAAAAAGGTTTGAGGATATAGAAAATAGCGGTGAGAGGGAACTAATTAGCCCCATTATGGCTGAGGCTGTGGCTGAAAGTATCTTTATTTTAAATAATTGTGCTTTGAGTTGATTCTTACGCTCCTCTACCAGTTGTTGGTCTTCTCTTATTTCCCATATGGTTCTTTCGAGCACTTTACCTGTTTCTCGAGAATTTTTAGTTAAAGCCTTCTTAACTAACCATAATATTCTTCTAATTTGCTCATTGCCAAATAATTTATCAAAGTAGTCCCAAACCTCTTCTAGGGAAGAATGCCCTAGGATAACTTCGTTAGCTATAGATGTTAGCTGCTCTTTTAATGGTCCCGAATAGCTCTTAGCCGCTATATTCAAAGATATTTCTGGGCTTTTCCCCCTTTTTAATTCTTCACTAAAGTAAGTTAGAAAGCTCAAAATCTCTTGGAAAATTTCTTCATTTTCAAGCTCCACCTCATACTCCTCCATTTATTAGATAGAATCCTATATGACACCAATTTTTGGTTACGTTCCATCTAATTGTAAGTGTGTTTTGGTCTTGTTTCTAAGAGGTTAGTTTTGCTGTGTGCAACGGATCGTTCAAGAACCACTAGGATCACAATATGCATTGGTATTATTATTAAAAAGAATGGATTTGCACCTAGCCCCCTTATTAGTAATCCTAGAGATATTACTATGGGTATAAAGAAGCCTATGCCCATTACTATGAGTAAGCGTGCTTCGAGTTCTAATGTATGCCTTTGATATTCGTTTCTAATTTCACGCTGTGCGATTCTCACGGTTTTTTCAGCGAAATTATCAGAGATTTCCGTAGATTTTAGTATTGTGGGAATATGGATTTTTAGGGTTTCTGTGGGTTGATTATGAGCAAAGTTTACAAGCAACTTCTCTGGTTTTTCGCCCGAGTTAACCCAGTTTGCCATTTTTTTGAATTCCTGAGAAATAAGGGGATAATCAGCATTAGCTATAAATAGAATAAAATCAAAAATCGACCCCGTGGAAGACAATATGAAGAGGAGTTCTTCCAAAATGAAGTCAGCGTAGCGGGCCACTGTCCAACGATTTTCGGTATATTTCTTTGGAAAATACGTCAATACATAATTGCATGCAAAAATGAACATTGCTAGTGAAAGCATAGCAGCTAATAGTATATTAAAAAAAATTCCTACAGTTAGAGTCAAAATAGATAGGAAAAGGCCGAGTCCTAATGCGCCTCCAGCAACTTCTTCGGCTGTGACTTGCCCTTCTTTAAAAAAATGGTCTATAGAAAGTATCAACTCTCTTGAGACCATTCTTTTACCAATTTTTCGTAAAGTATAATTTTTTCCGAAGAATTTAGATACTCTGACTATGGGTTTTGATTCTATAACCTTTTTATTTCTTCCATTATTGTTCTTCTTATACTTTCCCAATTAACCACTCCCTTCTCCATCTCTTGTTCTGAAATTAATGCATAAAGAGTATGGAAAATCAGAATGTTCCTTGATAAATCAAAGATTTCATTTTCAGCCAAAGCTGAGAATATTTGTTGGTATGTTTCTAATTCGCTGAAAAATGTTTTTTCATCTATATAATTTAGGCTTTTTATTTTTTCTAGTGTTGGCGTGTTATATAATTCACATGAAGGAACTAATTCTTGCTCTTTTGGTTTCCATATAAAAATATCTTTAATGACATCTTGGGAAAGAACACTTTGAATATCTTTGAAGAACCCTTTATTTTTAAAATCAATCTCGCAAACACGTAATACCTTTCTTTCTCTTCTAAAATAGGTCTTCAAACGGTTAATCTGAATTATTATACATAAGTCCCGTAAACATGAAGGAGAAACGCCATGATGAACAACCCAGCGTAGAATCATATCCTCAACTGACGCTCCATGACAAGTTTGCAATCCCGATATCCCTGAAGACAGGGCGTGAAACATTGCTTGACTATCTTGAGCGGTTTGTATTTCTCCTAAAAACACCCAATCAGGAGAGCGATGAAGCAGGCGTATAATCTCTTTGCTTTTGTTGCGCCTTTTAATATCCTCTCCCTCGAATGGTTCAACTTTAAAACGAGCTTGGTGGTTTCCATATTCTGATTGAGGGATACTCTCTATCACATCTTCTAAGTAAATTTTTCTCCAGTCAGGGGGGGTTAATATATCCAGAGAATTTATCAGAGTTGTTTTTCCTGCTCCGGGTTCTCCTATTACAGTAATATTCATTCTTCGTAAAAGGCAAAAGAGTAGATATGCAGCGGTTTTGGCATTTAAAGTTTTATTATTTATAAGTTCTGGAATTGTGAAGGGATTCTTCCTTAGCTTCCTAAAGTCTAGGTGTACACCCTCTGGCACTAGAGGTGAAATATCTATAGAACTCCTAACATGGAAATCATCTGTTATTATTTCAGTTTTAAGGGATGGTTTTGATTCATCAAGTTGCATTTCGCTTTCCGCTCTTATACGCGTAATAATCCTCTCAATTTCTTTCTCGGTCAAAGATATTGAAGCTTTGCATCTGCCCCATGTTCTGTGGTCTAAATAGATATTTGTGCCTTCTCTATCCAAATAGAACTCTTCCACATTTGGATCAAGAAGTAGAGGCGCAATGCGGCCTATACCTATACTTTCATAGCTAAACATTTCAGCTATTTTCTCAGAAGAGATAGCGGGTATTTCAGGATACTTGAAACGTAAAAAGTTTAGGGCCTCATTTTTTCTTATTTTAATTACTTCGCCCATCTTAAAAAATCCTTTTTTATTGGTGAGAATTTGATTGACCGCATGTTCAGTGATTATCTCTTTAAGAATGTTTTTTCCAAATAACTTTGTATCTATCTCGTTAACATGGTAAAACTTCTCAGTTGAACTTCTAACTAAAAATATTGTTATGATGTACGGTCCAACCTCATATGTATCTATTAGGATTCTATTCTCTAATTCATTTTCGTCACTTATGTTCGGCGCTTCCATTTGAATAGAGGAGAGTAAATAATTGTATAAAACACGCCTCGGCTTATTCTTGATACTCGGTCTAAGGGTGTTATATCTTTTTATAAGCTTGATTTCTTCTAGCGGCATACTGAGGTTTTCTAGCATAGATGCAAATTTATCAAGACATCTAGAACAACGGTTTTTTTCTGCAGCGAGTGCTTTATTATGAGCTTCCTCTCGTTTAAGTTCCAAGTAGGCTTTTATTGGATCCTGATAAATAAGCGCATTTTTATCATTGTTACCAAATATCATATCTAGAAATAATTTCCTTTCATTTTCGCATATACTACCTTTGGGGCAATCTATTTGAACTAATTTACTAAATTTGAGTTTCTCTTTAAAAATTCTAGAAATTGCCTTTGCAACTTCTAATAAATATTCAGTCTGGGCTTTACTAAAACTATTAGTTATAACGGGGGAAAAAAATACTATTTCGTCAACACTATCCTCCTCTTTTAAAATCCTAAGGCACTCCGACATACATGCAGGACTGCTTTTCGGATCTGATTCATTTATTTTTTCACACTGCTTATCACACTTGAATATTAATTTGCAAATAACTTTACTATCTTTTCTCTCAAAGACGCGCTCAATTTTTGTACAATTTTTTTGAGTACTTGCCCACATATATTTCCCAGAATATTCTAAAAATACGATATTTAAGTGCCACGCTCAATCAATCCTTTTCTATGATACTAGAAAATTCTACAATATTTGTGGGGTTTAAATAGTAGTTAGCCTTGAAAAAAGAAGTAGATAAAAAGCGTAATTTAGACAGAAAATAATACAAAAAAGGGAAGTAGGTGAGATAATGTACAGAAAGGCTCTAAATTTTATCTTAGAGTTGATAGAAGATAATAAGGGTTCACCGTTGGTTGAGGAGGGAATTTTAATAGGTTTAGCAATACTTAGTTTAACCATATTGATAGGAATAATTCTAAGTGTGCTTGGTTGGACAAGCAACTCTATAACAAACATTTTCAATTATCTAAACCGCGTTGCGAACGGTTTTTTTGTATTACCGTAATCTTGAAAATGTTAGAACTAAAATAAGAATACATTTTCATCCCGGTTGAAATGGAAATCTTACCTTTCAACAAGATTTTTTGGTGCTCCGGCCGGGAGGTTCGGATCAACACACGGTGTTTATCATTCGAACCCGGGTCGAGGAGGCGAGTGGGCAGGCGTTCTCATCGACCGCCAAAAGCCCCTTATGCTTAGCCAATAATCTACTTTGGCCGGACTACACCACCGGAGCTCCCTGTCAGAGGTTTAAACGCCCTTTAGGTATTAAATTTTTCTATTTTAAATTTTGGTACCGCCTTTTTGTCGGTTAACTTTTTTCTCCTATGTAATTGTTACCCGTATGTTTGTTTCAGTGGTTTAAGTATTTTTCTTTAACCTTGTTGAAGAACCGCTTGTTGCAATACCTCACCAGGAGTATGTTTAGCGAGTTCTCCAGCCCACCGGCTCTCCAGTGCATTCACCGGTTATCAAGCCCTATTCGCTATTTCCCCCATCAACCTCTCAATGCGGTTGTTCGTGTAAGGCGCCTCCATCCCCTTCGCAGCCAGTCTGGCGAAGACCACCGTGCAGTTTACAGAGTTCCTCAGGAACTTCTGCGCCCACAAGATCGTCTTTAACCAGTTCCTCCGCCAGTTCATTAAGGTCGGCGCGTATCTCTTCAATCCTCCAATTTAGCCTTTCCACATTTCCGTCCTTCAGGTGTTTGAACGCCGAGTTTCTGCAGGTGTGCAGTATCGCCTCCAGCCTTCCGAGGATTTCTTTCCGCTCATTCTGAGGTAGGCCGGCTTTCCACAGGTGCATGCTCACCTCACTCACCTAGTGGTTTATGCAGAGCTGATAGTTTTAGGGCTTTGTCTAGAAGGGCGCTTCTTAAAGGGGTTTATCCGCATCCGCTACCAAGATC
>JAHQXB010000022.1 GCA_029856435.1 Candidatus Jordarchaeia archaeon | reverse complement strand
AACACAAATGATTCTTGAAACATAACGAACACTTAATTACCAAAGTTTAACATTGGCTTAGATTTAAAACATTGTGTTTTCATATAAACTTTTTTCAGCATTTAGGTTGTCTCATAAAACGTTTTACCAAAGTTTTTTAAGTGTTTTTGCCAGATATAATGTTCACATAGTTGGGAGTTAATTCATGACCGTAGTATCTTTGGTGAAGGGTGAAACAGTGGCTGAGGCTGTTCGAGAAGCTGTAGACATGATTGGCGGAATCAAAAAAGTTGTAAAAAGAGGGGATAAAGTTTTTATCAAACCCAACCTAGTTGTACCCCTCCCAAGAGAATCCGGTACAGTCACCGACCCAGAAGTGGTTAGGGCAGTAATTAAACTAGTTAAGGAGGCGGGCGCCAGCCAAATAATGGTTGGAGACGCTCCAGTTTTTATTTACAAATCTAGGAGGGCTTTCGAGGTAACTGGAACAAAAAAAGTGGTGGAAGAAGAGGAAGCGGAGGCTGTTTACTTAGACGAAGAGGAATATGTGGAGGTAAAGTTTCCAAAGGCGAAGTTGATGAATACAGTTAAACTTCCCAAAAAGTTGCTGGACTGTGACAAGTTTATAACTGTACCAAAATTAAAGACGCATACGATGTGTGGAGTTAGTTTAGCCATTAAGAATCAAATCGGACTGCTGTCCCCTGAGGAGAAGCAGATTTATCATAGGACAGACATTCACCAAAAAGTGGTGGATGTGACTCTTGCAGCTAAACCAGACTTGGCAATAATTGATGGCTTGATCGCATTAGAGGGGCAGGGGCCAACCTATGGGAACTCGGTAAAAATGGGAGTTGTCATCGCCGGGGAAGATTTGGTGGCCGTGGATGCTGTGGCCTCAAGTATTATGGGTTTTGATCCCCAAGAAATTGCTCATTTAAGACTCGCCGCCATCCAAGGATTGGGAGAAATGAACCTTGACAGAATCGAAGTGAAGGGAGCGAACATCAGTGAAGTTCGTAGGTATTTTAAGAGGCCTTTAGCGGATGTGATGGGCGTTTATCCAAATGTGGAGGTCTATGTTGGATGCGCATGCCATGAAGGTTGCCTGGCTTGGACAAGAGTGGAGCTTGATAGGTTAGGAAAACATGGCCTCATAGAAAAAATAGGAAAAATTAACCTCATTATTGGCCGAGACGTAAGGCTGCCCCAAAAAATGGAGGGCAGAACCTATGTTATAGGAGACTGCGCGGAGAGATATAGGGACAGAGGAGTATTCATAGCGGGATGCCCGGCCTTCGGTATTTTGGGAAATATACAACCATCGAAGTAGGTATTTCTGGAAAAGTTGTTGAAAAAAATGGTTTTTAGGAAAACCAGAATTCGATTCTGTGTATTGCAAGATAATAATTATACTAATTTACTCATAGCCTCTACGCCTTTTTGGCCAGCCTTTACTCCCATTTTTTCGGCTTTGGTAGTAAGGCCTTTTACTTCTCCATTTAGTAAATCCTCAAAAGTTTTTACTCCAGTCACCACTGCTGCTGCAACTCCAAGTTTCTCTGCAACTTCGACATTAAGAAAGCCACATGACAAGAAGCCTTTCTCACCGATTATGAGGATAAGGGGAGCAGGTTTTAAATCAACTTTTAGACCAAGACAGGAAACGTTTCCAATCTTTATCTGTTCTACCTGTATCACATAGTTCACCTTCCCATTCTTCGTAGATTGGCAAACCACAGTTTTTGATTAGAGAAATTCAAACCTCTTAAAATTTTTGAATGTCCTTTTCAATTGTATCTCTTGTCACAAATCGGGATAACCCTGTTGTCTCGGTAGATTTTGTAGCCGCGATTGTTGCAATGTTTCCAGAATTTGCCACATCTTTTGTGAGTGCATACTCCAAGAGGAACACTCCAAGGAATATGTCTCCTGCGCCGGTGGTTTCCAACACCCTTTTCGGCAGAGTTTTTGGTTTAATGAAAAGGTTTTCTTTGCCCCTAATTACGACTCCCTCATCGCCGAGTGTTATTATAACTATTTCCGGACCGAAATTCAAAATTTTCTGGGCAGCCTTGTCTATACTATCACAGTTCATGGCTGTTAATGCCTCACGCTTGGAAAACTTGACAATGTCCAGTAGGGGGAGAATCCTTCCCGCGTCCTCCCAGAAAGCAAACTGCGTGATTCCTTTACTATCGAACCTTCGAACGAAACCTTGCGCGTCAGCCGCAATGAGAGAATCTGTTTCTCTATATAGTTTCTCCACGAAGATTGGGGAAATTTCCCCTGCAATAGGACTGAGGAGAATGGAACGAGAATTTAAAAAACGTTTTGGAACTTCTTCAAATAAAATTGGCTCACACGCCTGTTTCAGTGTTAGTTTTCTTGAGTCTTTTAGGTATTCAAGCTCAAAGCTGGTAGTTAAACCCTTGGTCCTTCTAATACAAGTTTGGATTCCCATTTCATTGAAAACAGATAGGGAGGAATTATCGAGATCTGCACCTATCTTGGAAACTATACCCACATTTCCCCCCATTTTTCTAGCCGCTATACCCGCGTAATAGGGAGCTCCCCCAATAGAGTGGGTCTTGGCACCCTCCCGGATTATAGTATCTTTTGCAATATGCCCAATAACCACTAAATCAAACAAAATCTTCCTCCCGTAACGGGTCTAATCAGAAGTTAATGGAGGCATCATTTCTTCTTATTTAGCGGGATTTCCTCTCTTCCTTTGATCTGACTCGAACCACGTTTCTGTGAACGGCGCAATTAATGCAGTACATTTTGATTTCCTTAGTTCTTGGAATGTAGGCTCCCTGCTGTCTCAATTCTCGGCTTATCATGGGATCAACAACAGTTGTGTATCTAGTTACCTTCTTGGCTTTATCGCGAGGAACCAGTTTACCGCACATACTGCATTGAACTCTTGCTTTTTTCCCAGCGTCTCCTTTGGCTCTTCCACGGCTCTTACGTTTTTTTGGCAAGGCATCACTTCTTTTTACTTTTTTAACTAGTCCAAACTACGCATAAGGGAGTATTTATTTTTATCCTCAAAAACTTTTGGGTAAAAATGATGAAAAGGCCAAATGGAGGCTAGAAACTATTTTATACTACGTCGCTGTTATTAAGTATCTGATTGGAGATGATATTTTGGACTGGTGGCTATGGTTCCTTTTACTGAATAGTAACAGTGGCGAATGGTGGCCGTATCTGTTGCTCGGTGGAGTAACAGTTTTTACGGGGATAATAGCGGCCATGTTAGGCGTGGGAGGTGGATTCTTGAATGTTCCAATAATAAATTATTTGGCAAATGAGACAATAAATGTAGCCATAGGAACTAGCTTATTCGTTATAATGTTTACCTCGTTTTCCGCCACCTTAGGATATGGTGTTAAAAGGGTTATAGATTTCAAACTGGGTTTAGCTTTAGTTACAACTTCGATTCCTGGAGCTTTTCTAGGAGCTTTTTTGACTGGATTGGTTCGGGAGGGGATACTCCAATTAATCTTTGGTATCGTGTTAACAATCATAGGAATTAATATGATTTTAAAGAAGCAAAATCAAAATCCTTTTGTTTATCAAGAACCCCTCAAAGAGGAAAGAAAGTTAATAAAAAGCGTTTTGATTTGGAAAAGAAAAATTAAAACGGGCAGTGGCGAAAACTACGAGTACTCAATAAACTTACCTTTAGGTCTGGCGTTCTCCTTTTTAGCGGGACTTTCTTCGGGTCTGCTTGGAATAGGTGGGGGTATAGTTCAAGTGCCTGTAATGAATATTATCTTGGGAGTTCCTATGATTATCACAGTGGCCACATCAATGTTTATGATAATTTTTACATCAGCCTTCGCAACCTTTGAACACGCCATGCTAGGACAGGTAGATTGGCCGGTGGGAATTGTTATGATAATAGGAGCGATAATCGGAGCGCAGATAGGTTGTAGAATAACTTTGAAACTGAGCTCCCAACTTCTTCGAAAAATCTTTGGCTCAGCTATGATCCTTATAGCGATTAAAATGATTTACGAAGCGCTAATTA
This sequence comes from Candidatus Jordarchaeia archaeon, assembly GCA_029856435.1. GTDB lineage: Archaea > Asgardarchaeota > Jordiarchaeia > Jordiarchaeales > Jordiarchaeaceae > Jordiarchaeum. Next base: position 20,190 of record JAHQXB010000022.1, on the reverse strand, counting down.
GTCTTTAGGTGAAGGCCTTTTGAAAAGGATATTCATTCTTAAAGCCAGCACTGCCCGCACCGATAATAAATTCACCATAAAAGACCTGCCGGGCACTTCAGGAAGATTAGACGTAGTGTGTAGATGTATTCTCTCCTCTCTCCTTCTGTCGGAGGGCCACAGACCAGACACGATATTTTACGCTGTGCTAGAAGGCCCACCAAGGCCTTCAATCACAGTTGAGGTCAACGGTGAAAAAATTGAGAATTTACCAAGGGACGAACTAAAAGTCGCCTTAATACTAAAAGAGCTATTAGACCCCGAGAAAACACCAGATACTGTTTCGGGGTTTAAATTAATGAATAAAGGCTTCCAAGACATAGTGGAGGAAAAGCTTTGCGAATCTGAAACCTACTTTCTACACCGTGCAGGTAAAAATATTAACGAGGTTTTGAGCGGATTTCCAAATTTGAAAAGGCCGCAACTCACATTTATACTAGGAGATCATATAGGACTAAATCAAAATGACATTAAATACCTAGTGGAAATGGGAATTAAACCAATAAGTTTGGGGCCCAAAGAATACTTGGGAAGCCACTGCATATCTCTCATTCAAGAAAAGCTAAACCGAGTTATTAAGAAGAAAAAATAATCTAGTACTATGAAAAAAGCTAAGTGCCTTTCACAATTTGCGTTTAGACGAAGCGATTATATGTTTGCTTTAAACGCTTCGAAGCTTTTATGAGTGATTTAAAATTTTCAAATTTAGTCCAGAAACATGGGAAGTGGAACGGTTTTGAGGGGAAAAAATGCACAGGGACCTCGTCTTAAGTATGTAGCTTCTCTTCTATGCGTAATCGTTTGATCCTCTCAAAAAAAGGAGGCTTAACAGGGCTTCCTTCCAAATAGGCCCAAAAAATGGTAAGAATGGCTAAACCTGCACACATACCATGTCAACAAACCACATACTTACGACAAGGTCTCAAATGCACATTAAGAAAGTGTTATATGCTTCCTTCTCAATTTTCTTATATAGGATATATCAAGAGTTTATTGGTGTAATTTATATGCCGCTAAAAAAGTTTGTGAGTTGGCTTAAGGGTGGGCCTAAAATTAAAGATGTTATTTACAAACTTGAAGTGTTCACCCGCAAGCTTGAATATCAGAAAAAACAGCTAGAGAGAGAGTCTAGAAAAAACCGAGAGGAAGCCAAGAAGTACCGGCTTAGGGGAAACACAGAAGCAGCTAAAATGTATGCCGAACACTATGTAAGGTATTCAAAGTGGGCTCTAGCAACAGACGCCTACCGTCTCAGGATTCAAGGCATGGTGGTTAGGCTTCGTCAGAGCGAGTCCATTTATGATGTTGCCAGCACCCTATCAGGCATAAGATCCGCTCTTAATGGGCTTAAGGGGGCAGTTAACTTGCCAGACATAGCCCAAATGGTTGAGGAAATAGATGGAACTATGCAGGATTTTGACGTGGCTCAGGATGTTGCTGAGGCGGGAATGGAGAGAATGACGGTTTCCACTGAGGTGACATCCCAAGAGGTTGCGGCAACTATTTCCGAGATTGACCAAGAAATCGGTGTGGAGACTGGTGTAAAGCTTCCTTCTGCACCGAGCGGGAAGATTGAGGAACTGGAAAAAGACATTAAGAAATTGAAAGAAGAACTCTGAAACTCTTCCCTTTTTCTACTTGGAAATTTGAGGGGAAGCGATTATGTTATTTAGCGGAAGGCCCTTATGTGAATTACTTTCTAACATTATCCAGAACGTTTTGACGGTGGAACCTGCGACCATTAGAGACAGGGCCTATCTTCTGAACTGTTATATCCTCATGTATAGGGCTACTGGCGAGAAGTCCTTCTTGGAGAAATCTAACGAAACCGCTGAAGGACTGATTTCTCTACAATCAAATTCTGGAGCTTGGCTTTCAAGCAGGGGAGAAATAGACGGCGAAGCCACAGCAACCATAGTCCATGCCTTTCGTTCACTACTGGCAGAATCTGGGAGCGACAAGATTCAAAAGTCTCTTCAGGCCGCATTGGAGTTCGCTTTGTTCCAGAAATCACTCGACCTAGAAATTGCGAAGATTCTTTTTGAAGGTTTTATGTATAATGAAGATGACAAATTTCTTGACAATATGGTTGAGCTCATAAGTTCAATTGATATAAATAAGCGGGTGGAGGTATTTCTGCTTCTTTTGATGGCTACCGAGAGTATGGAATATTTGGAAAAAGCTCTGAAGGCGGTTAAACCATTAGGGAGACTATCAGCTCAGGAAACCGCGGATTTCCTTCTATGGAGCCTGTCGAGCTTCGATAAAGAGAAGTACCCAAAACAACCAAAGCTTAGAAGGTACATTGCGGAGCAAATTGGTTTTAAAAGTTTGAAGGATTACTGGCAGGCGCTAGCCTACATTATTGGTGAGGCGAGTGTGATTAACTCTGAGAGGGTAAATATAGTTGACACGCCTAAAATAGTTGACAGCCCACTCAATGTTCTTAGAGACAGTCTAGGCGAATCAGTAATTTTAGGGAGAACAAAGTCTACACAAGCCAAACTTGGCTGCAGGGGAACATTCTACATTGGTTGTGTGGGAGAGAGGACTAGCAAAGATGTGAACCTGCTTGGCTGTAAGGTTCTTCTTGATGGGGTGAAGCCTCACGTTATATTTATAAGTGGTCATAGAGGCTCTGGTAAATCTTACACTATGGGAGTTATTGCAGAGGAGTTAGCGGAATCAAGACTGGGAATCGCCACCATCATCGTTGATCCCATGGGAATCTTTTGGAGTATGAAGTATCCCAATTGGGATGAAAAAGAGTTGGAAGCTCTTGAAAAATGGAACCTCACCCCTAAGGGATTCGATAACGTGAGGGTCTTTATTCCAATTGGTTTCTATGATAGGGTTCCTGAGCAAACTAGGGATATGCCTTTCTCGTTGAGGCCCTCGGAGTTAACAGCTGACGATTGGTGCCACACCTTTGGTATAGACAGGTTTGGCGCACTTGGCCTCTTAACAGAACAGGTCATTGATAGGGTCAAAAAAGGCTACAGGGCCACAATCGACGACCAAGAAGTGGATGTCCCCGCTAAAGGAAACGATTACAGCCTAGAGGATTTAATTAAATGTGTTGAGACTTGTTCCGACATTATTTCTGAGGACAAGGGATTTAGGCGTGACACTAGAAGAGCTTTGGTTGCCAGATTTTCCTCCGCAAATCAGTGGGGAATCTTCTCAGCCAAAGGAACTAGCTTAACTCAGTTAGCGGTTCCCAATCAGGTATCTGTCATTGACGTAAGTCATATAGATGATAGTCTGCGTGCTCTAATTATTGGCATACTGGCGCGAAGGATACTTAAGGTGAGAGCGCAGATAGCAAGAAGGGAAGAGGCTGCACAGCTGGGCGAGGCAACGGAGGAAAAGGTTGAGGCAGAGATTCCTGTGACTTGGCTGATGATTGATGAAGCTCATCTACTCGCTCCCTCTAAAGGTGCTACTGCAGCTTCTGAACCGCTCGTAGAATATGCTAAACTGGGAAGGAAACCCGGCTGTGGATTAGTGCTTGTGACCCAGCAACCCTCAGCCACAGATAGTAGAATTTTATCTCAACTAGACGTGCTGATAACACATTATTTGTCCTATGAACCAGACATTACTGCTTTCACAAAAAGATCACCAGCAGAAGTCCCCATAGAAATAAAGGATTCCGGATTTATAAGGAACATTCCCGTTGGAATGACCATTGTTTCAGACGAATCTATTACCAGTAACCGTGCCCTTGTAGTTAAGATAAGACCGAGACTGAGTCAGCATTCCGGCCGCGAAGCCCTTCCCAAGATAATTGGGGAACTCACAGCCATTGCTCCAAAAAAGGTTGCCACTCCGGAAATTGAAAAAACCGTCGAGGAAATAGGGAGTACACCCGAAAAAGAGACCGAGACCTTAGAAGCTTTGGAAGAACTTATAGAAGAAGAAAGGGTGGAAGTGTCCCCAGACATATCAATACCAGCCCCACCCGTACTCAGCCTACCAACGGATTTGGCCTCTGACTACCTAAAGCGTGTCTTGGAATACAGATTTTACGATCATTTATATCCAGCTCCCAAAATGGAGGGAGTAGCAGAATCAATAGTGACGCAGGGACGCGGCGGAGAAGCCGTCCGTGAAATTTACACAAAATTGAGGGAAGACGGCTGGCAAACAGAGATAGACGCGACAAAAAGTGTACCTGTGGTTTTAGCCTCTAAGGAGAAGTCAAGATTAGCCGTAGGAATAGTTGAAACCGAGGAAAACACAGTAATTGGTGTCTCATCCACTTCGGCGCTTAAAAATGAGGCGACAGGCATAGTAACAACAATTAAAGAGATAGTTAGAGGCTTAAAGGCGGCTCCCCGTAGACCAAGGCCAAAACCCCTAATTAAGGAAACCACAGTGAGGGAGGAACCTCCAGAATTGACCAGCCCACTACCAGTACCCAGAATAAGCGCCGAAGAGAGCGTTGAACCGGAAATTAGTAAACCAGTAAGCGAACCAGAAGTTAGTAAGCCGGTAGGCGAACCAGTGAGCGTAAAACCATTAGAGGAAGCGGGGGAGGAAAAGTTGTCTGGTAAGGAGAAAAGGCAGGAAGAGATTCTGAGGCAGATAGAGAAATTCCAGAAATATTTAAGGAGCTTGCACGAGTATTTTGAGTTGGGTAGGATGTCTGAAGATGAGTATGTTTTCTTGAAGAGGAAAGCTTTCGAAAAAATTGAGCAACTGCGCAGATCACTTATCGAATGATTCTTGGTGAATTTGAATGCCCTACATTTTTGATTCAGAAAAGAGTCTAAAAATTTTAAGAGAATTTTTTGAGTATGTGGTTTTTGGCGTCTTAGACAGTATTGTGACTAATTTTGTTGAGAAATCTCAGATAGTTAAGGAGAAGTCGTTTCCATATTTTAAACAGCGGGTGGAAGGAAAAATTTCTGAGCCCACGTTTAAAAAGAAGGTTGAGAAGATTTTAGAAGGTCTCAAGTTGGATGAAGCGCTCCAAACCTACGTGTCCTCGGTATTTGAAACATTTGCCTCACAGCTTTGCGATGAGTTAGAGGAAGTGGAGCCCAAACTTACTCTAGAGGACTTAAAGAGAGTTACTGATGAATACATAGTTGTGAAGTGGTTTGACAAGCAAGTTCTGGATCCCGGCTATAGAATCCTGACACTGGATAGCGTTGGCTATAGTGAAGCTCTAGAAACAAGAGCAAAAATCTTGGAACTTTTCAAATCTTTTATTTTAAAGGAGGTCTCCTACGAGGAAGCCAAACACGCTCTGGAAAAAATGTTGGAGGTCTTCAGTAGGAAAGAAGTGGTTTTGGGGGTGAAGTCGCTAGTACTAGCGGCAATGGAAACCATTAAAGGCTCAGACATTCACAAAATGGCGGAGAACTTTAAAAAACAGCCTAAAACTATTAGTGTCCCTGCTTCAAGCTTTCTTCCGCCATCAGATAAAAAGGGCAAACTTTTCAGTTGGTTTAGAGAGGACATTGTGAAACCCGCCCTCAAAAATTTGGCAGCCAACTTGATATTTGATGAAAAACAGGATCTGGAAAGGAAAATAACCGAATCCTTTATTCTCCTCGTGGATAGAATCCTAACTTTCAATGATTTTGAAAAGAGAATAGCAGCCCTCATTAAGCCTGAGATAAAATCTGAGCCCGCACGTACCCATGTGGCAGCCTCCCTGCTTAGCATAGCAGAACTGGTGCATGAGGAAGCTGAGGAGGATCCTTCACTGGAAAGCTTCATCGATTTTATAGAAACCAGACAAAAAGAAATAAACAGAATATACGGATAGAATATGTATAATAATGCCTAAAGAGTAGAGTTTAATAAAGAATAGAAGTTATTATATGTATTAGGAAGCCTATGAATACTCTCAGAGGAGAAAGGTATGAGTATTAAAGATATACTATTTGGAAAAAGGCCGAAAAATAAGGATGAAATAGTTGCACAGCTGAGAACTAGTATAAACAGGTTGACTCTGCGTTCACGGAACTACGAGAGAAAGGCAATTGAGGAGAGAAACAGGGCTAAACAATACTTAAAAATGGGTAACAAGGGCATGGCAACATTCGCCCTCAGAAAGTTCAGAAGATACCAGAATTTTCTAGGCAAGTACACCGCATTTATCGAGAACCTTGAAACGAGGCTCATCGCCATAGAAGAAGCCCATGACGTTTCAGAACTCAAAGAAGCATTTGAATTGGCAGGAGCGGAGCTTGAAAACGCCCGAAAACTCGTCAACTCGGAACAGATACTCGAAATGATGATAAAGCAAGAGGAAGCTATGCACGAAATTTCTAGAAGCTCAGAAATTTTGGCGACTCCCTCCGAAATGGGCGTTGAAGAAGCAGGAGACATTGAAAGTGAGTTAAACCGTCTAGAAGCGGAAATAGCATTAGAGGGAATAGAGGAACCTAAAGTACCACAAGGAGACATAATAACAGAAAAATCTTCCTTGGCATCTGAGCTAGAAGATCTAAGGAGGGAGTTGGAGAGTTCAAAGAAGCCCAAAGAAAAGGAATAGCTGAGGATTTCTCTTCGTACATTAAGACTTCTAAGAAAGTAATTGAGACATATCTGGTTTGTAATGGTTTAGGCCTGAACTTGGATTTCTTTCAATTTTTGGTTCAAGACATAGAGTTCTTCATAAAGATTCTTCATTCTTTTTAGATACTCTTCTACAGAAATGTCCCCACGTCGCCAAAGCTCCTCAATTTTTTTGAGGAGCTGCTCAACGGAGAATTTCTTTCGCTCCCAATCTAGTACATCCCCTCTTCCTGATCCTTCCACAGTTTGAACTTGTACCCGATTATAAGTGGATGGTGGGGGTGTAGATTTTTGAGCAGATCTGGAAGTGACAGTGGGAACATGTGGCTGTGGTTCGAATCCGTAACTGGGCTCCTTAATTTTGGGTGTGAAAATGCTCATAATTTTTTTGTGTAGCTCAGTTTTCAGGTCGTCTAGGGCTATTTCCAGTTTTTCCAGTTTTTCGGTTTGGGTTTTATCCTTTATGGAGCTTTTATCAAAGTTTTTAGCTAATTCTACGTATCTTTCAATTGCTTTTAGTGTATTTTTGGATGCAGAGAAACGCACATCTCCCTGTGAACCTTCAAAAGAGAGTTTTTTCCATATGGATCCTTCAACTACAATTTGGTGAGCTTTTAAGGGGAGTTCAAAATGTTTCTGGTACGACTTGTTTAGAAGTCCCTTTTCCCTGATAAAAATTATCCTTTTATCTGTTAACAAAAGTATTCCACTACATTTTTCTAAACTGAGAAAAGAGCTTCCCACATATTTTACCCTCTGAATGGCTGCTACAGGTTTTTCCCCAATTTCTAAATCAATTTTTTCTCTATGTTCCTCAAAGAACTTCCAGTGAAAACTCAGCAATTTTACCAAGGAAACAACAGTCTCGAGATTCTTTTCAGGTTGTTCCATAAGACCCTTCACATATTCTTTGTAGTCATTCACATCGGCTTTTATCCTGTCCACTGCTGTTTGAATCTGTGCAAAATCGTGTGGGCTCCAATTATCAGGGTAAGAAAAATCTACGAGTTGCACTTGAATCACATTTAAGACCTGTTGAGCCCGTGCCTCCACCTTCTTTTTCAAGGAAATAATTTCTTGGAACAGAGAGATTAGAGTTTCCTCCATTTTTGGATAGTGGAAATACCCTCTGTGTCTGAGAAAGATTAGCCTCTTTCTAGTTTCCCTAAGTCTCCTCGAAAAATCTTTCAACAATTCATAACCATATAGAATACTGTTAACATTATCAATAAAGGTTTTTTTTAGCTCCACCCTCTTATCTTGAACGCTTATAACCATACCAGAGCGACAGTTAGGACAAAGTTTCCATTTTCTAATCCCAGATCTCAAATTAGTTGAACCACAATTTGGACATCTTGAGGAGCTTTTCTTATCCCTATCTATTCCAAGGTTTGTTTCCTTGAAGCCACACGAATCGCAGATAAAAAACTCCTCCCTTCTCTCCTGGGCGCATCCCATACAGAAAGCTGATTTGCAGTCCTCACAGTAGTAAGCCGCCTCAGCCTCATTACAAGAAGTACACTTGAATCTATCTAGAGACATCAAATCGAACCCACCGCCTTTAAAAACCTAGTGAAAGTCACTTATTATATTGACTATTATCCCCGTAGAGTGAGAAACTATAGCCAGATGTTACCAAAATATTGCCATAATTCTTAAGAAAGAAGTTTATTAAAATCCCAGAACCGCCACAATTTTATCTAAAAAGGGATAAAACAGTTACTATATTAAAAAGGCATTACACTACAACTCAGCACATATTATTGACGAAAGATACACCATAAATAACATTTTGTAAGCGATGAACACTCGAAACCTTACAACACCCAATAAGTGTACCTGAAATGTACAAAATTCAAATACCACCCGACCCTATGTAAGCACATATCAGATAAGTAGAAAGGATTAATTGCATTGTGTGGTTTTAGGAGAGAATTATTATGCCTAATGGTGGCAGCGACTGCTGTGGAACATGTATATTCAATAAAGCAAATAGGGATAAAGGCCAAGAGCCCTTCTGTGAGGTTAGAAACTTCAAAATTGAAGATCCATATTGGACGTATTGCAACAACCACCCGAGAAGAAATCCTCTTTTAGTTCGAACTCCACGAGGCCCGGTCTGGACTGCAATATTTGCCGAATTAGACTCAAAACCATTCAGTAAAGAGTTGCAAATTCCCCCTAATCTTCTACCCCCCAAAGGCGACGCTATGTACGTTCGTGTACCTTTTTGTGGAGGTATCAGGCCATATCAAGACGGGACGGGGGTGTGCACTATTTGTGGTGAAGAATGCATGTACACTGTTTCCGTGGAGCCATTAAATCATGATAAAAAATTCTTCTGCAGCACAGCGCACTACTTTGAGTGGTGGTTTAATTTCTGCCCAGAGGCTACCATGTATCGAGAGGAGAGGCCTATAAACGCGGATTCTTTGAAAAAGAGGCTGGAAGAGATTAGTAAAAGTTTGTCTGATGCCGAGGCAGAACTACGCACCGAGGGTGATAAGCAACGAATAGTTGAGTTGCTTTTGAAAGTTGACGACTTGCTTTTCGACCTAGGCTACGGCGGCGTTGACTTGATACACGCAGCGATTTATACCGAAAACCCTGAATTAAACGAGGGCTTTTCACCCTTTATACTCAGATTACAGATAGACCTTTCACGCGCCGGCAACTTGCTACAGCAAGATATACTTGATATAGAAAGTGTCCTAACCTGCTTATATGATATTCGAGATGTGCTCAAAAAAATTTCTAGCAAGTAAAATTCTAGTAAAGAAACGGAGGATTGTACGGATTAGTGGAAACGCTAGGCTTCCCTAACACACCCTGCTTTAACCAAGTGTATAGAGTTTAGAAACAGATTTGCATAGTGTAAATAATACAAAATTAGTATGTGGGTTTGCTATGAAAAAGCTTTAGGTTTTCATCCTTTGTCTAAAGCGCTTTAGTGTATGGGTGTTTGGCTGTCGTGTTTGAATAACGGATACTGAGGGCTCTAAAACCCGAAGGAAGGCTTATTTGTACTTTTCTGACGAACGTTTCTAACCCTAGAGAAGAACCAAGAATAGCCCTCCTTTCAGGGAAAGGAAGCATATAACACTAAGTTGGCTCCCAGGAGCTAAATATATAACCAAAATTAAAAAGATTTAAAAATTTAGGGAATAGCAAGGATTTAGGAAATATTTAGAAACTTTCAATTCTTATAGGATATAGGTCAAAATATAAGAGGAGACGGCTAATGTCCGACGAGATGGATTATGATAAAAGTAGCACAATGTATTCTCCTGAAGGGCGTATCATTCAAGTGGAGTATTCCAGCGAGGCAGTTAAAAAAGGAGCGCCGGCTGTTGGAATAAAAACATCTAAGGGCGTGGTATTAGCAGGGGTGGCAAAAACACATAGCAAACTGCTTGAATCCCATGAAAAAGTTTTGAAAATCGACGACCACATAGGCGCCACGAGTGCCGGATACATGTCGGATTCAAGACTTCTACTTGACAGAGCAAGAATCATAGCTCAATCGTATAGAGTAACATACGATGAAAAAATAGATGTTAGTACACTTGCCCAAAGGCTAGGGCGTCTTATGCAGCGCTTTACACAGTTAGGGGGAACACGCCCATTTGGATGTGCCTTACTTTTCGGAGGAATAAGCAGAGGGGGCTCGGAAATAGTTCTCATAGACACTTCGGGAGCCTTGACCAAAAGCAAAGCCGCAGCGGTTGGGGCTAATGAACCTAAGGCTTTGGAAATTCTGAAAGCAGGGTATAAGGAGGATATGTCGATAAGTGAAATGTTAAAACTGGCGGTAGACACCTTGAGGGAAGTTTCCGAAAACCTTCAGCCTGAAGACATAGATCTAGGCATCATTGACGCAGAGACTCAAACCTTCAGACTAGCCTCTGAAGAGGAAATAAAGAAGGTTTGGAAAAAGAAGTAGAAGGCATATGAAAGTAATGTAGACTCTCCAGTTAATTTTTCCTTTTCACTTCCAGAAAATGTGGTTTTTTCACCTTTTTTGGGGGAAGGAAGCCTAAAATAACCTTGGTTAAGGAGAGGTTTAGGAAAAAAATTAATGAGAAAATCTATAGGTTTTCGCATAACTCTTTGTACACTCGCTCCATTATTTCTCTTGCTTCCATAGCCTGTTCACTAGTTATTTTTTGCGATTTTTTGGATAATTTTTCGTAAAGGAGCCTAACGAATTCAATATTGTCGGGATGATCACTAATAATTCCTTCCCGGTAGGCCCATTTAACAAGAGAAGTAAATGTTTCTTCGAAATGAGGAAGATTACCCGTTTTGGAGATGTAAACATGGTAGAGCAGCTTTTCAATTACACCAAACATAGTTATTATGTACGAGTTTAAGTCAAGGGCTACCCACTGTTTATCAGCCCTAATCTTATCATCCAAAGCTTTTTCCAAATAATCTATTGCCGGGGAGCTTTTTTCTATGGAGCCCTTTAAGGGTGCTGGTCTAATTTTTAGCATTTTTGCATGCTCAATATAGCCTTCAGACCTCTCAATAAGGTTTTTTCTAATTTCCTCGGAAGCATATTCAGATCTAGCAAATTTTAAGCAGTATTCAGCTATCTCAATCCAAAGTTTCGCCGCAGCTCTAAAATCTCCCCTCTTCTCCAAATCATTAGCAGTTTTAATGTCTTCATCTAATTTTTGGTAAAAAGCCTCCAACATAAACATCACAAATACCTTTATAGTTTAGAATCTTTTTTTGTAACGATTTTAATTTCTTGTTTGGCTCTTACCTCCGCATTTGAGGGAACGTCTTCTTCAACTATCACTCCGGGGAATACCGTTGACCCTGCGCCAATCTTTTTGCCTGGAAATATTGAAACGTTAATGCTTATTTCAGCATTCTCCCCTATAATAGCACCGAACCGTTCTGCGGGTACTGGAACTTTTTTATCATCAATATTCATTTCTATTGGGGGGCCTCCCCTCATTTTAATATTCCACGTCTGAGTTCCCGCCCCGATTTTAACTGATCTTCCTATTATACTCTCGCCAATATAACTTAATCTTCCAACAGAGGAGTTGTCAAGTATTAAACTATTTTTTATTTCTACTCCGAACCCTATGGAAACATGCTTACCTATTGAGGTGTGGTCTCTTATTAGGGCTCCATCACCAATAAAACTGTCTGGACCAATGAAACAGGGGCCTCTTATGACCGCGCGAGGCCTTATTATCACGTCGTCACAAATCCAAACCGGAGCCTCTATTTTGGCAGTGCTATCAATCTGCGCGCTTTCTGCAATAAAAGAGCCCTTACCTTTAAGCCTTTGGGCCAGAACGAATCTGTTAGCCTTTAGAATATCCCAAGGATAGGTTATCTCAATCCAATCCTTTTCCCAAACCATACCATAAACCGTTTTATCCTCCTCTATCATTAATTGGACAGCCACGTCAAATCTCTTTGTTTCCTCCAATTTCTTTAGGAACTCCCCCCTAAAGACATAAACTCCTGCTGCAGCATAGTTGCTTGGGGCCTCCTCTTTTTTAGGCTTCTCAATAATTCTCTTAATTCTCGCGTTTTCATCAATTTCCACCGCACCATAAAGGGCAGGATCGTCAACCAAGGTAATCACAATAGTGGCATCGGAATCTAAACCCTTATGATATTCTATAGCTCTACGGATTATTTCGCTGGAGGCAACAAAATCAGAATGAACAATTAGGAATTCCTCCTCTTTTTCCAACACTGGTAGAGCGGTGAGAATTGCGTCCTCCACTCCCACTGGTCTCTTTTGCTCTACATACGAAATATTTGCCCCGAAATCCTTACCTGTTGAGAAGTAATCACAAATTTGCTCCTTTTTAGGTCCCACCACAATGATGATGTCATTCAAGTTGGTGTGAACCAAGTATTCTATAACATACTCCAGCACCGGTTTCCCAGCCAGTGGAATCATGGCTTTGGGAAGAGTCTCTGTTAAGGGGAAGAGCCTTTTACCCGTTCCGCCCGCAAGTATTAGTGCTTTCAATTGGGTTACCCTCCAAAAACGGATAATGCTTCATGGAAACTTGGTCTCTTTTTTAAATAACCAATTATCATTAAATCTAAATTAATTGTTATGAGTACATTTTACAATTATATATATTTGGGTTTAATTTAAAAATTAGCTACCTAGAATCTAGTATTTTTGCTTGAGAATTGTATTTTTCCCTCTCGTAGAACCAAAATGGTTTTTGGGGGTATGGAGTTCCAAGAAGGGGGTTCCATTAGAGGTCTACTGCACACTAAAAATTTTCCATTACTGGGGGAGAATGTTTCGTTGGGAAGTTTGCTATTAGTGCTTTCCTCAATTAGTGAATATTGGAGTTCACCCCAGTTGTAGCAGTATATGTAACTTTTATCGGCGAGTATGAAATTAAATTTAGTAATAAGGGCCTCCGAGCGGATGCTTAAAACTACACTATTTATAGTTTCAACTATATCCCGCCACGAGTTCAGATTGACACCCCTTTCTTCTAAAACTTCCATGATGTAGCAGAAAACCAGTTCTGAATCAGTGGGATCATCAGATTCTGGTTTATGGTTAACCAGTTTAGATTCAAGAACTCTTCTGGGCCACACACTACCATTATGTACAAAGATAAATTGGTGGTTATCTATGTATCCTTCGAAGGGATGGCAGTTCTCTTGACTCTTCCGACCGATTGATGCCTTTCGTAAATGAGCAATTAACGACCTGGTTTTTACCTCTCCTAAATCACGGAAGAAAGCCTCCTCCAACCGTCGTCGGTCCCTATGGTAAACCTTTTTGATACGGTATAGTCCAGTTGATTCGTCCAGATAGGCCATTCCCCAACCATCTGGATTTGTAGACCCAAATTTTTTAACAAAAGCTTCCAAAATACCTTTGTTGTCTTCTTCACTACTACCAGATAAGGCTAACAATTTACACATAGTAAGGCACCGTAAATTCCGGAAATAGGTCAAAGGATTTAAATTTTTTAATATTAAAAAGAGACTCAAAGGACAATATATTGGTTTTGCAAGTCCCAATACTACCTAACAGAAAGTTATAAATCTAAAAAAGTAATCTGCATTCTTAAGTCGCAGATTGGTGTGAGAAGTGACATCAAAAAATTATGAAGATAAGTTGGTAACCATTAGGAAGAAAATAGACGAAATCGATTCACAGATAGTGGAGCTCTTAGCCCAGAGAAGAGATAAGATCAGGGAGCTAGCCAAAGTAAAGTCAAGTTTGAAATTGAAGATTAGAGACCAGAAAAGGGAAACACAAGTAATTGCCAATAGTGAAAAAAGGGCAGTCGAAATGGGCTTGGATCCCAGTTTTGTGAATAAGATTTTCCTTGAAATCATTGAGTATGGAAGAAGAACGGAAGGCGAGGTGAGGGGCGAAGTCAAAAAAATTGCTTATTTATCCCCACGTGGAACCTTCACAGAAGAAGCCGCCCTAAAATACGCAACGGGAACCGAAGCGGAACTAATTCCCATGTCAACAATTGCAAGTATTATATCTGCTGTGGAAAATAAACATGTGGACATTGGAATCATCCCCATTGAAAATTCGGTGGAAGGCAGTGTAACGATAACCCTGGACCTCTTAGCTCGAAGCGAGGCAAAGATTTGTGGAGAAATCATCCTACCCGTGGTACACAATTTAATTTCAAAAGAAAAAATAAGCCTTGACAAAATAACGAAGGTTTACTCTCATCCACAAGCTTTGGCCCAGTGTAGAACATTTCTAGCCAAAAAGCTACCACATGCACATCTCTATGAAACTCTTAGCACCGCAGAGGCGGTTAAGATGGTTGCAGAAGAAGAAGACACAAACATAGCGGCCATCGGTAGCCTAGCAGCCGCAAAACTTTATGGAATGACTGTGCTCGCCGAGGGAATACAGGATGAACAAACCAATGAAACCCGGTTCGCAGTCATAGCCCCCGAAGACACTGAACCCACAGGCCAAGATAAAACCTCCATAGCCATATTTCTATTGCAGGATAGACCCGGTGCTTTATGCGAAGTTTTAGAGCAGTTCAAAGAAAGAAACATCAACCTTACAAGAATCGAGTCTAGACCCTCAAAAAGAGTTTTAGGAGACTACATATTTTTTGTGGATTTGGAAGGCCACAGAAAAGACCCAAAGGTTAAGGAGGCAATAATAAATATTAGAAAAATCGCCGGAGAGGTAAAAATAATGGGCTCCTTCCCATCCGCCAAAAAGAAAAATACTCTCTCCCTATAGCAGATTCAACTAATATTTACAAATCAAGGAAGGCTTGGGTCGTGTTTAAGAATATTGATTTCGAGGACTTAACATTTGAGGAAGCACTAAGTCTATCAAGTGAAAAAAATCTTCGGGCTATATGTGATGTGGCTAATAGAATAAGGAAAAGGTATTATGGTGACATTGTAACATTTTCTCTAAACGTTTTTATTCCCCTAACCAATTATTGTAGAAACCGTTGCAGTTATTGTGGTTTTCGAAGGGAACCGGGGGATCCGCTTGCAAGGATTATGAGCCCCGAAGAAGTAGAAAATCTCTTAATTAGGGGAAAAAAGGCGGGGTGCACTGAAGCCCTCTTCACCTTCGGGGAGAAACCTGAAGAAAAGTATCCCGAAGTTAGAAATTTACTTGAGGAGTGGGGATACTCCTCAATGGTGGATTATCTCTACGATCTTTGTCTGGCGGCACTAGATGTGGGATTGCTTCCTCACAGCAATCCGGGAATCTTGGAGAAGAGTGAGATTGAGAAGCTGAAACAGGTGAATGCCAGTATGGGCCTCATGTTGGAAAATTGTAGTGAGAGACTGTGTGGAGCGGGCGGACCGCATGAGCATAGTCCAGGAAAATTACCTGAGAGCAGAATCAAAACTATAAAATACGCGGGAGAGTTGAAGGTGCCCTTCACGACCGGCATCCTTCTGGGAATAGGGGAAACAGTTAAGGAAAGAATAGAGAGTATATTCACCTTAAAAAAGCTCCATGAAAAATATGGCCACATACAGGAAATAATAGTTCAGAATTTCACTCCGATACCGGGCACACCCATGGAAAAGGTGCCGCCGCCAAGTTTGAGTGATGTTATGCTAACCGCTGCTATTACGCGATTAGTTTTTAGGGGTGAAGTAAGCATTCAGATTCCCCCAAATTTAAACATTGGACGTGAATGTGAGCTACTAACATCGGGGATGAATGACTGGGGAGGAATCTCACCAGTAACTTCAGATGAAATTAATCCAAATCATCCCTGGCCAACAAGGCAAAAGCTTGAAAAAGTAACTAGAGAAAATAACTTCAGACTGGTAGAAAGATTACCAATTTATCCGAAATATATACAAAAAGGCTATGTTTCTGGTAAAATTGCCCCCCTCATCCACGAATTGGCAGACGAAAAAGGTTACAGGAAGTGTGAAAATTGAATTTGCTAGATAACATAAATGGGGAAGTTTCCCACATACTTCAAAGAGCCATAGATGGGCACCCTCCCTCGATAGACGAAGCAGAACTCCTGTTCAATTGCACTGGCCAAGAGTTTCTAGCCTTAATCCTTGTCGCGGATCAGATTAGAAGGAGAGCTGTGGGTGACATTGTAACTTATGTTATAAATCGAAACATTAACTTTACAAATGTGTGTGTCAATAGATGCCGTTTTTGCGCATTTAGGGAAGATAAAGATTCTCCGAACCAATTTCTTTTATCAACAAAAGAGATTGAAAACAAAACCCGCGAAGCAATAAATATGAGAGCCACCGAAGTTTGCATTCAAGGTGGACTGCATCCAGAAGCAACCCTCGACTTATACCTAGAAATAATAAAGGCAGTGAGAAGGGTTAGCCCAGACATACACATTCACGCCTTCAGCCCAATGGAGATACACCACGCTGCAAGAAAGGAAGGGTTAAGCACATGTGAAGTCTTAAAGATTCTAAAGGAAGCGGGATTAAACTCTATGCCCGGAACAGCGGCAGAAATATTAGTGGATAAAGTTAGGGAAGTGATTTGCCCCACGAAAATATCAGTAAAGGAATGGATTAAGATTATTGAGGAAGCCCATAGGTTAGGAATATTGACCTCAAGCACTATGATGTATGGGCATATAGAAAGCAGTAGAGACAAGGCAGTCCATATGGATATTTTAAGAAATATACAGAAAAGAACCAAGGGATTCACAGAATTTGTTCCACTCAGCTTCATTCACCAACAAACAGAGCTCTACAAGAATTTTTCCTCCCGGCCAGGCGCCACAGGCATGGAAGACGTAAAAGTTTATGCTATTTCCCGCTTAATGTTTGACGGATTAATAAATAATATCCAGGTGAGCTGGGTTAAGCTTGGCACAAAATTCGCCCAGTTCTGCTTAAACGCGGGCGCAAATGATTTCGGCGGAACATTAATTGAGGAAAATATTTCAAAAATAGCTGGATCCCCCAGTGGAGAGTATCTTCCCCCCGAAACTATAATAGCCCTCATCAAAGACTGTGGACGGATCCCAGTTCAGAGAACAACAATATATGAACTGATTGGTTAAATTTTATTTTTTAAATTCTCTCCTCCGTCCTAAAAACCTCTTTGGCTCTAGCTTTCAAAATTTGAAAGTCCTTCTCAGTAAGAATATTGAGGCGTAATAGATTGTTTAAGCCTTCGTAAACGCATGTTTCTACTTGTTGTGAATTTATTAGATTTGCTTTTTTAAGGCCCTTTTGAATTTCTAATTTTAGTTCCTTACTATCATTAATTAGTGTTTCAGCCTTTCCTTTTACAGCTTCTAGAAACGCAGGGTTAGGTAGATCTAAGGGGAGTGTTTTCTGCCCAAAATCACAACTAATAGCTTCGTTCGATTTTAGCAGAACTAATGGGGGCACCACAAAAAATCTTTCTTGCTTTGTATCTTCGAATTTTCCAATGTAGAGAGGAATATAAAATAGAGATGGGGAAAATATTTTGTCCGGCATTTTAACTATTAGCGAATTTAAAAGGTTTAAGATATGCCCGATTTCTTTGCGCTCACGTTGAACCAGCTGACTTAATTCCTGGATTTTAGATTTAACTCTGCCCATTAAAATCTGTTGTTTGCCCAAGACATCTTTTGCTTCTTCTTTCAGCAAGTCTACACGGCTTCTTTGTTCCATAATCTTCCTATCAAAGTCCTGCAGAATAGAGTTTTTGTCAACTTCTATTTTCTTGTTTATTTTCTCAATAGTTGAATCAATTTTCTTTATACTCTTAGAAATGTTCTCCATCAATTTCTTGATCTTATTCATATACTCCGAAACGTTAGCTAATTTTTGAATTCTCCCCTCTATAACTTCCAACACACTAATTTTTTCATCGATTGTTTTTTCTATCTCCTCGGTGGATTTTAACGCAACATCTTCTAAAACCTCAATCAGTGGACCAAACAATTCTTTTATTTCTAGTATTAGATTCTTATCGGCTTCAGCAAACCAAGCATCAAGCTTTTTTAGTTCCTCTTCTCTTAGCTGTAAGAGCATTCCAATCTGCTTCTCAACATCCTTCACGGTTTCCTCTATTTTTACTTTATAACTTTCCCCGGTCTCCACCATCTTTTCACTTATTACCTTGAGCCATTTCTCAGTTATTAATGTTAAGAAATTTTCCTTTTCCATTAGCCTTTGAGAACGTATTTCCAAATCCTGAATTAACTTCATAAAAACAGTTTTATTCTCAACCGCCTGGGTGCGACTTACAAGGGGGCGGACTACAACATAATCCTTAGCCTCACCCAACCTCGCTTGAGAAAAGCTGACCTCCAAATCTTTAACTAACTCTGGAGCTAAAAATCCATATAGTGGAAATTCCTCCAATTTCTCACTTTCTAAATCTAATAGTAGATCCTCGAGAGAATTTACAAACACATCTACACTATTTATTTTGAGAAAATCATCAGCGTTATCTAAAGCCGGGTAACGTTTAGTTCGTATTTGTAGGGACGCCGTACTCATAGCATCCACTATAACTCCCCGGACTCCATCCTCAAAAGGCACTATCCAAAAAGGCCATAAAACTCTTACAATACCCCTCAACTCCTCCTCTGGCTTTTTCCAGAGAAAGCCCCCTCCACGCCCTCTTGCATCTTCCAGTAAAGAGAAAACAGAGGCAATCTCCACATCAAAGGGGTAACTTGAAGACCCCCCAGAAGCATCTCTTAGAAAAGGCACCAGTTTAACCTTACCGGGGAGCCGCCTCATTTGATAATCTTCTACCAAGTGATCTAACTCTTGGGTAAATGGCCTAAAGACAACCACATTTCCTCGCCATGTTCTAAGTTCCTCCCTGAAGCGGTTAACAAAGGCTTTAGAAGCAAAGCCTAGAAAATTTTTGAGTTCTTGCTCATCGTCGTCTTTCCCAACAACAGCCACGAAAATCAAGTTCTCAGAAACTTCGCATACGAACCTTGCATCGCCAACCTCCACAGTCTTGATATCTCCATGGCCCAGTTCCTTAGCAAAGTTGTAAACAGCGCCTAGAAACCCCGAAAAAAGCGATTCATCTACCTGCTCCTTACCATAAGCCCTATGGAAAAGGGGCTCACCGGACTTCAGAAGAATATGGAACGCCTTAATCATGTTAACCATTACCCAGAATTTTTAGAAATCAGGAAGGTTCAATATACTATGTTAAGTCTTTAATTTTATATTTTTTCACAATATAAAAATAACACCTTCGGTTAGCGAGTGATGGTGTCCCAAAAGGAATATTTTCGTTGGGGGTTATAAGGGTGATGATGTTATGAACCACGGCGACTTATGTACCCCCAAAAGGAGACCTGAGACCTGTCTCAACCCAAACACCCGAAATCGAAATCACGTCCCCAAATGAGGAGATGGAGAAAAGCTGGAACGTAGTGAAGAAGATCAACACCACCCCTAATACCAGAAGCAGTCAACACCACCATACTGATACCAAGAAGATTGCTGCGCCGCTTCTGCGGCTCCCCCCGGTCAAGGATGGACAAAACGGAGCCTGAACATAAGCATTCCTATGCAAAAGATGCGGAAAAAAGGCACCCATCCACAAACACCTTCAAGAGTACTATCTTCAGGTTCAAGAAGATGATAATGGCGATCGCAGCCTACATCTACCTTAACTCCAGCGTTGAGAAGACCAAAGCATTCTACGGCGTCAAGCCCAGCATACTCTGGAAAGCCACATAGACCCCCTCGAAAACTACTGTATAGAAGGAGAACCAGAAACCCTGAGCTACGAGAAGGAGAAAATAGCCGTGACCGACCTAGACGCATTCTACAACGGCGGGGAGTGATGCTGGGGGTGAGCGGAAAATGGGAGATGGGGGTAGAGGGAAACGAGAAAACCGGCCAAGGACTGGACGAATTCCTCCGACTTTTTTAGTGTCACCAAAAACTTTATTATTTATAGGTATATACGGCGTTTAGTGATAATGCAACCAATCCAAAAGCCTTGAAGAGGTAACAACCAGGTCAGAAGAAAACTCTATCTACATAGGTTCCAAACCCGTGATGAATTATGTTTTAGCATGCATAACTCTTTTCCATAACGGAAAAAAGGAAGTGACTCTGAAGGCGCGTGGCCGCTCCATAAGCAGAGCTGTAGACGTGGCGGAGATAGTG
>JAHQXB010000019.1 GCA_029856435.1 Candidatus Jordarchaeia archaeon | reverse complement strand
TCTCTTCTATGCGTAATCGTTTGATCCTCTCCAAAAAAGGAGGCTTTACAGGGCTTCCTTCCAAGTAAGCCTAAAAAAAGGAGTAAGACCAGCTAACCCTGCACACATACCATGTCAACAAACTACATACTTACGACAAGGTCTCTACTGTGTTCATAGTAAAGTTTAAAACTAAAAAAATCTCCCGTTAGGCGGAGTGATTATTTCATTACTGCGCATTTTTATGGAGGAAATAAAATGGCAAAAACTTCGGGATATTTGAAGGCAGACGAGCTCAAAACACCCCTAGCATCATTCAAAAACCTAGAGGTACAAATAGGCAAAGTCATAGTGGAAGAGGAAGAATGGGAACCTATGGGACCCACACCCAAACCCACTCTAGCACAGCTTAGATCTTGGACTGTAGACAGACTTCTTAAAAGGTATCGCCCCTTCTACGCTCCATTCTGCGACCGCTGCTGCCTCTGTACCTATGGTCACTGCGACCTAACTGCAGGCAAACGCGGAGCATGCGGAATCACAATAGAAGACACTCAGGGAAGAATAGTTCTCCTAGCTTGTACCATAGGCGCCTCAGCGCATGCAGGTCACGCAAGACACATGCTACATGACCTCATCAAAAGAGTCGGCCCCGACTATCCCATTAACCTAGGTAATGACATTGCAGTAGAGGCTCCCATCATTAGAAATGTGCTCGGGATAAGGCCTCAGAAACTAGGCGACCTAGAAGAAGTGTTAGACTATGTAGAGAACCAAATAGTACAAGGAGTTGCGGCATGCCACACTGGACAAGAAGGAAGCTACATTGACTTTGAGGCTAAGGCCCTACACATCGGCTTAATGGATTTTGTGGGAATGGAAACAGCCGACCTGATTCAGATCACAGCACTCAATTTTCCAAAGGGTGAGGGAAACACCCCCCTAGTAGAAATTGGTCTGGGTTGTGTAGACCCAGAAAAACCCATGATCCTAGTAATTGGCCACAATGTTATTCCCAGTGTGGGCGTTATAGATTACTTACGTGAACACAACTTGGAGGAAAACTTAGAGCTTGCTGGAATATGCTGCACCGCCCTAGACTTAACCCGATACAATCCTGGTTATAAGATTATAGGCTCAATAGCTCGGCAGCTAACCTTCGTCAGGTCTGGTATTCCCGATGTTGTAATGGTTGATGAGCAGTGTATTCGTACCGATATTATCGAGGAGGCTGCCAAGGTTAAAGCAGCGTTCATAGCCACAAATGAGAAAAACTGCTTGGGACTAAAAGATAGAACCTTTGATCCCGTACAGGAGATAGTTGAGGACCTAGTCAAATATGCTATGGCAGGTGAGGCAAATGGTGCGCTCATACTTGATGGCGAGAAGGCCGGTGAGGTTGCGGTTAGAACAGCAATGAAACTTGCTCCCCTAAGAAAGAAGTTTAAGAACGTCCCCGACAAGAAGCAGATTACCGAATTTGCCAAGTTGTGTACCGAGTGTTATGACTGTGAGAGAGCGTGTCCAAATGACTTGCTCACCTCGGAAGCGGTGAAGGCCGCTGCTTCAGGTGACCTAAGCCTGCTTGAGTCTCTGTACGAGGACTGTGTGGGCTGCGGAAGGTGCAGCCTCGCCTGCAGGAAGGATATACCCGTTAAGGAATTGATAGATGCGGCGTCTCAGAACCAAATCAAAAGCGATGTTTATAAAGTTAGAGTTGGGCGAGGTCCAATTAAAGACACCGAGATACGAAACGTGGGTGCCCCAATCGTCTTAGGTGAGATTCCGGGTGTCATTGCCTACGTTGGTTGTGCGAACTATCCCGCAGGGCCCACAGAGGTGGCTAAGATGGCTGAAGAGTTCCTCAAAAGGAGATACATAGTAGTTGTCAGCGGATGCTCCGCCATGGACATCGCCAGATACAAGGACGAAGAAGGACTAACACTCTACGAAAAATATCCCGGTGACTTCGACGCCGGAGGACTTGTAAACGTCGGCTCCTGCGTATCCAATAGTCATATTGTGGGAGCAGCGATAAAGATTGCAAACATATTCGCCAGAAGACCACTTAGAGCAAACTTTGAAGAGATAGCAGACTATGTTCTAAACAGAGTGGGAGCTGTTGGTGTTGCCTGGGGAGCCTACAGTCAAAAGGCAGCTTCCATAGCAACAGGCGTTAACATGTATGGTATACCCGTGATTGTGGGGCCACATGGTTCCAAGTATCGAAGAATGTACCTCGGCCGCAGCGACATTGATGAAGATTGGTATGTGTACAATGCTCGAACCGGAGACAAAGTGTATGTCGGTCCAACTCCTGAACACTTAATAGTTGCGGCTGAAAATATGGATGAGTGCATTGTGCAGACAGCCAAGCTGTGTTTGAGGCCCAACGACACCTCTAAGGGTAGGGCTATTAAGCTCAGCCACTGGATAGACCTTTACCGCAGAAAGTATGGAAAGGACTTCCCAGACGATATACATAAATACATAAGGGTTGAGGGCGACATCCCGGTGACCTTCAAGGAAGACCTAATGAAAGTTCTTAAGGACAGAAACTGGAAACCTTCTGAGATACCAGACCCCACACTGTACGAAAGATTAGTTAAAGCCAAAAAATAAAGGAGGAAATTATGATGGCTGCTAAAGCACCAACCCCTTGGCAAAGTGCTAACTGGGGCGGATCAAAAAATGCTAGCGTCCTTATGAGCGGACAAGTCGCCGCCAAGATGATAAAAAAGAAGAAGAGATGCTTACTCATTGTCAGTGCCAACGCAATCAGAGAGTTGGACGGAAAAAGACTAGTGGACTATGCGGTTGAAATCGGTAAGGCAGGAATTCCAGTAGTTGCAACAGCAAACATGGTTAAAGAACTAAAACAAGCAGGATTCGACAAGGCAGTGGATATGCAGCTAGCGGACATCACAAACAGGCTAAGAGACCCAAAATGGAAGGGACTAGACGGAAAAGGACATTACGACTGTGTACTATACTTGGGAGGAATATACTATATTCAAAGCCAGTCTCTCTCCACTCTGAAACACTTTGCCCCGGACATTTTGACCATAAGTCTGGACAGAGAGTACCAACCCAACGCCAGTTTTAGCTTTAACAACCTAAAGATAAGCGAATGGAAGAAAGAATTGGACGATTTAGTAGCTGAACTAAAAGCATGATTTGATGATCAAAAATTATGATTAATAAAAAGGAGGATATATGAATGAGCATGTTTGACGACATCCCTGTGGACGTAGGAGTAGTCTACGAAGGAGAACGAATTCGCGGAAAAGATATGCAATTTGAGTTCGGCGGACCAAACGTCGAACAGAAATTCGAACTAGTGCAAGCCCGTGACATGAAAGAAATCGAGGATGGGAAAATCATTATACAAGGACCAGACTTGAAAGACCTGGAGGAAGGAAAATCCTACCCCTTAGGCATACTGGTAGAAGTCGCAGGCAAAGAAATAGAAAAAGACCTTGAGGCAGTTCTTGAGAGGCGAATACACGAATTCATAAACTTCGTGGAAGGGTTCATGCACCTAAACCAGCGATACGATATTTGGCTGAGACTAAGCAAAGCTTCCTACAAGAAAGGATTCAACTCATTCCAATTCTTGGGAAAAGTTCTCACCAGACTCTTCAAATCAGAGTTCCCCATAATAGAAAAAATACAGGTAACATTCATAACAGACCCCAAGAAAATATCCGAGTGGTATAAGAAAGCACTACAAATATATGAGGCAAGAGATGCAAGGGCCAGGGGAATGAAAGACGAAGATGTAACTGAATTTTACGGGTGTGTCCTATGTCAAAGCTTTGCACCCAGCCACGTATGCATCATATCCCCAAACAGAATCTCACTGTGTGGCGCCATCAACTGGTTCGACGCTCGCGCAGCTGCGCGTGTAGACCCCAAAGGACCCAACTTTATGGTTCCAAAAGGCGAACTACTTGACGAAATTCACGGAGAATACTCAGGAGTAAACGAGGTAGCAAAGCAGAAATCACTAGGCGAAGTAGAAAGGGTCTGGATGTACAGCATGTTCGGATATCCACACACCAGCTGTGGATGCTTTGAAGCCATAGCATTCTACATACCTGAAGTGGATGGAATAGGAATCGTAGACAGAGGCTACGAAGGCACCGCAGTAAACGGTCTAGCATTCTCTACAATGGCCAACCAGACTGGAGGAGGCAAACAGGTTGAAGGATTCAACGGCATAGCAATAGAATATATGCGAAGCCCAAGATTTCTGCAAGCCGACGGAGGATGGAATAGAGTAGTATGGTTGCCCTCCAACGTAAAAGAAAGAGTTCTAGACGCTATACCAGAAGGACTGAGAGATAAAATCGCCACCGAAAAAGACGTAACCAACACCACAGAACTAAGACAATGGCTCAAAGACAAAGGACACCCCATTGTCAAACAGTGGAAAGAAGAAGTAGTAGCTGAGGTCACCGAAGCCCCCGCAGAAGCAGTCTACCCGACAGCTCCCACAGAATATACGCTTCCACAAGTAACAATGCCCGCAACAATGGCAGCGGTGCCCGGAGGAGTCCCCGTAGCATTATTACAAGGAGTCCTGCAACTACCCGGCGGAATCCCTGGAGCGGCTCCAGGAGAAGGTTTCCAACTAATTTTCAAAAACGTGAAGATAAAAGTTGACAAATTGATAATCAAGAGAGAAGAAAAAGGTAAAAAATGAAGGAATAGATAATGCCGACAGATGATATTACAAGGCTTGGCAAAGACATATTAAAAATTCTGGAGGAGTTCGGCGAACTAGAACTAGTAGATGTTACTATAGAGGCTGACGAGCTAGTGTTGAAAATGGCGGCGGGAGTAGCCGCCCTAGCTCCTCCCCCAGCAGCGAGAGCCCTAGCCCCGGGTGTCATACCTACAGCCGTACCTGCAGTAAAACCCTTCCAGTTCATAGAAGAAAAATTCAAACCACCAATACAGGAATATCCTGGCCAGATAGTGGAGGTACAATTCGGTCAAACCAGAAAGGAAGGTGGCACCCGAAAAGAAATCCGAAAAATAGGCGGAGAAAGAGTTCCGCCATTCTACCGCTTCGAATACGATAATCCCAACCGACCCCTAGTTACATTTGATGTATTTGACATGAGAATGAACCTACCCAAACCCATCAAAGACCACTTCGACGAAGTAATGGACGACCCTGCAGAGTGGGCTAAAAAGGCCATTAAGGAATATGGCGCTGATCTTGTTACCGTACACCTTATCAGCACCGATCCCTACATCAAAGATACACCTGCTAAAAAAGCCGCAAAAACCATCGAAGATGTATTACAAGCCATAGACACCCCCCTTCTCATAGGAGGATCGGGAAATCCAGACAAAGACCCAGAAGTCCTTGAGGCCGCAGCCGCCGCAGCCCAAAATGAACGCCTCATGTTAAACTCGGCATCAGAAAACCTTGACTGGAAACGGATAGTCGAAGCCGCCAAAAAATACAACCACAACGTGCTCTCATGGACCCAACTAGATGTCAACAACCAAAAGAAAATGAACCAACTATTACTAGACGCTGGGCTACCCAAAGATCACATAGTACAAGACGCCACCACTGCGGCGCTAGGATACGGACTACAATACTCCTTTAGTGTCTATGAAAGGATCAGGATGGCTGCTCTAAAAGGCGAAAAAGACTTACAAATGCCCCTTTCCTCAGGAACCACCAATGCGTGGGGAGCCCGAGAAGCCTACATGAGCGACAAAAAGAAGGGAGCAGAATGGGGAACCATAAACTTTCGAGGGCCACTATGGGAAGCTATCACTGGACTATCACTAGCACTGAACGGTTGCGACATCTTCATGATGCTCCACCCCGCCAGTGTACAAATCTTCAAAACCGTAGTTGAATACCTCACATCCAAAAAGAAAGACAAACCCAGCCCACTACTAAACTGGGTAACCACAAAGGTCTAAAAAGGGAGTGAAAAGGAATGTCAAGGCTGAAACCTTTAGACGTATACAATTTACTACCCAAAACTAACTGCAAGGAGTGCGGTGACGACACGTGTATGGCATTCGCCTACAAGCTCATCAACCATGAAGTAGAATTGGAAGTCTGCAAACCAATACTAGACCCTAAAAACAAGAAAAACTACGATAAACTCAAAGAAATATTAACACCACCAGTAAGAGCTATAAGATTCGGTGAAGGTGAACACGTCAAAACCATTGGCGGAAAAGAAGTTATGCGTCGCCATGAGCTCACTTGGTACAACCCAACAGTATTAGCCATAGATGTCCACGACGAGATGGACGAAAGTGAACTAGTAAAAAGGGTAGACCTCATCACACACTGGGGAACCTTCTACATTGGAAAAACCCTCATGCTGGACGCTATAGCTATAAAATGTGTGTCCGGCGATCCCAATAAATTTGCCAAAGCTGTATCTACAGTCGTGAAAAATACCGACTGGCCCATAATACTATGCTCACTTAAACCCGAATGCTTAAAGGCGGGAATAAAAGCCGCGGCGGGGAAGAAGCCGCTACTTTATGCAGCCACCAAGGACAACTGGAAAGAAGTAGGAGAAATCGCGAGAAGCGAAAAACTACCTCTAGTGGTAGCGGCACCCGGAGACCTAGATCTCCTAAAAAGCTTGGCAAAATCACTCTACCAAGCAGGAGTTCAAGAACTGGCTCTCGACCCCGGAACCTTCTGGGGAGAAGGATTACTCTCAGACACCATAAACAACTTCACTATGCTTCGAAGGGCTGCAATAGAGATGGACGATAAAGATGTGGGCTGGCCACTCATAGGAGTCCCAGCCACAATATGGATAGGCAAAGAAGGAGTTTCCGAAGGCGAAAGACTAGAAACCGCCTTCAAAGAAACAGTCCTATCCGCAATGCTAGTCGCTAGATATGCCGACCTACTCATCATACACTCATCAGAACTCTGGACATTCTTACCACTAGTGGTATTAGTGAGCAACCTCTACGAAGACCCCAGGATACACCCTGCGGTAACACCTGAGCTAATGCCCATAGGTACACCAGACCAAAACAGTCCAGTGATGATAACTACAAACTTTGCCCTAACAGCATACACAGTAAAATCCGACTTAGAACAAGCTAAAATAAATGCTTGGCTAATAATTATGGATACGGGCGGAATAGGCGTTGAGTCTTCCGCTGCCGGCGGTCAGCTCAATGCCAACAGCATTTCTGATGCTCTAGCTGAGTTCAAGGTCGCCGAAAAGGTTAATCACAGGGCTTTAATCATACCCGGGATGGCTGCAAGATTCAAAGGCGAAATCGAAGATCTGAGCGGTTGGGACGTGTATGTTGGCCCCAAGGACTCCGGCGCCATCGGCGACTTCCTGAGAGACAAGTATAGAGCACCTACGGGTCTTAAATATGTAGGCGACCCCGGTAAGGAAAGTCCAGTGTTTCTCGCCACAAACAACATCAAGTCATTCTATGAAATCAAGAGGCCACTACTTGATGCAAACGCTTCAGCTTGGCTACTTGTCGTGGATACTGAGGGCTTAGACTTTGAAACTGCTGTTAAAGAGAAGAAGCTTGATGCTGAAGCTATAAAAAAGGTTATGCAAGAGGGCGGCGCTGACGAGCAAATAACTAAAAAGGAACTCATCATTCCGCCGGCTGCCGAGTCTCTGAAGACTAGCATTGAGAGCGCCACAAAATGGAAAGTTAAAGTCTTACCTCCAGAAAAGATTCCGGACGCTATAAAGAAATAATTCCCCCTTTTATTTTCCTACTTTTTACAATCCATTTTTAGCACCATAAAATGGCGCCCGATTTTACCACCTTTTTACCCAACAAAGTGGCTACTTGTAGCTCTTTTCTTATCCTTTTGGTTACGCTTGGTAAAGGTGGTAAAATAAACAAAATTTTTCTTCCACCAAAAATGCTTGCTATCTATATTTTAATAGTGGCAAAAGTAAATCCACTCCCACTTTTAAATAACACTTAGTTCTGGTAAACCTTTGTGGTAAAAGGTTAGGGGTGTTAAAACTGCTTCTATTTAGAATAAAGTTTGTTAACTTGATTCCAACTGTTAACAGGGCTTAAAAAAACAAAATCTATTATCCCTTAAAAACAACCATGCACATAATATGTGCCGTGCAGCCGATTCCAACTCGGAATGCGGGAAGTTCGAAAAAGCTCAAAGGGGGCAGGGCCCACAACTGGGAACATCCCCTACCGAAAGCAAAAGAGATGTAACTGCTTCAACCGTTCCCCGGGAGAAAGCCTCTCCACGAAACCGAGGGATGAAGACCTAAAGCTACGCAAGGTTAACGCTGGGTCAGAATGGCTGCTAGCTTCAGCTCCAGATAAAAACATTCATCATTAAAATAAAATAATACCCCTTAAAGGGATCTGTAGTAAAAATTATGGAATATTCACGTATTTGTAACTTCCTTTTGTCGCGTTGATTATGTACGGATTGTGTTTTTTGTTAAGGGGGTGTAGGTTTAGACGGTGCTGTTCTAGCGTACTATTAATACTGAGCAGTTTGCATGTTTGCTTATTTTGTCCGAAACGCTTCCGAGTACGAAGCGCTTAATGTTTCCCAGTCCTCGGCAACCTACTATTATTAAGTCATAACCTTCCTCTTCGGCGATTGTCAATATTGTTTCAGAAACGTTTCCTCTTTCTATGAGTATTTTAGCGTTGATGCCTCTGTTTTCCATTTCCTTTTTGTATTGGTTGAGTAGCTTTTTGGCTTTTTTCTCCATTTCTGTGGCTAGTTTTTCTGTGAGTTCTATTTCGGCCATGGGTAGGGTGGTTTCCATACCACTCATGGGCAGTATGATTTTTGGTGGCTCAACCACGTGTATTAGTGTGATTTCTGCGTTGTGATGTTTTGCTATCTCCTCTCCGTATCTTGCCACTTTGTCACTGTACATGGAACCGTCTATTGCCACTAGTACTTTTTGAATCAGTTTCTCCTCATAAACCACTTTTGATACACCTCTTTTAAAATTTGAAACTCAAACTCAGTCCTTATTAAACAGTTTTGGTAACCTCATGAGTAGGTTCACTATCCTAGTATAATATTTTTCGGATGGGTTAGACCAAGTTTTTCACCATCTGCAACCCGTTGCGATTTTTTCCATAGTAATTTTTCAGCACCCTCACGGAGCGATATCCGAATTTTTGGTATAGCCCTATAGCCGCTGTGTTGGTCACCTCTACTTCAAGTACAGAGAAAGCTATTCCTCTGTTTTTGAATTCGCTTTCCAAAGTTTGTAGTAGTTTTGAGGCGATACCCCTTCTTCTAAATTCCGGCTTGACGTCAAGGGTGTAAATTCTACCCACTCTGTGTGAGGCTTGCAAAATGCCTGCTATGAATCCCACAATTTCCCCACCTATCATGGCCTTAAGGAAAATGGAGTGGGGGTAGAGAATAAGGTATTTTAGGAAGCTTTTTGGGAAGGCTTGTTCTGCGAAGCATTCCCTCTCTATTTCGTTCAGAACTTCTATATCTCTGGTTTCAGCCCTTTCAATTGCGAAGTTCGTCATTGGATAAAAATTACACGTCCACACTTATATTTTTAAAATATAAATGTAGCTATATGCTTTCTAAATTTTTATATATTCTATAAATTCCTTTCGTACCAATAACTTCAAATTACGTAGGTTCATTATGTAATTATGCTACATAATAAAAAGGGTTATAAGCAAAATTCACATCAAAATTAATTTAAGGAAAAATGTTTCGAGGTCAATAAGGTGGGTAACTGGCAAGTTCAGATTCAACCACAAACAGAAAGCCTTGTATTCAAAGACACACGGCGACAAACAGGAAAAGCTGTTTTGAGGCCGCTTTTTCTTCAACATCTAGCCCGACACGGAGAAATTGTGAGACGAGAAATTAAGGTCATAGATCCAGAGGGCAAACCGAAATACTCTGACACCTTCCTTGTGATACTTCTAAGGGACGAGTTAGGAGAGGTAACAATGCTTTTTGAGCACTGCATAGACTTGGGTATCCGTATGGTTGGCATTATTAATGGTGCCCGAAGAGCTCAGAAAATCCTTGAACATCTTCAGCAAATCGCCAATACAGAAAACCACAAACTCAAAATCATTCTTCCCCCCACCTACAGATTAAACATCACAAACCAATAGCCCCAATAAAAACTGTTAATCTGGCCAAAAACACATAATTAAGCAACAATGGGTTAATAACGTTCTTCTTTACTAGTTTAATATTCATAAGTTGAGATTTTGTTATTTCTGGTTTACTCTGTTATTTTGGACTTTATAATTTTTGACACAGTCTGGTATGCGGGGTTGGTTTCTGGGAGTAGGAGTAGCGGTTTTCCCTCCAGATTGTATTGTGCTAATTCCTCGTCTGGTGGGATGCTTCCAACGTATTCTAGATTGTATTTTTGTGCTTGCTCTTTTACTAAAGGTTCTATGTCTGGTGTCACCTTATTTCCGACTAGGTATATGTGCTCGAAGTTGGATTTGAGACTCTTTGCTAGGTCTCTAATTCGGGCTGCGGTCTGCAACCCCATTTTTGAAGCGTCTGTGATTAGGAACATGTGGTTTATGTTTTTACTGGTTCTTCTACTTACGTGTTCAAGACCCGCAGGCAAGTCTAGTAGAGTGTACTTATAATTTTTTGTTAAGGTGTCCATTATTTTTGTTAGAAGATTGTTTACGCTGCAGTAGCAGCCCTCCCTTTCAGTTGCACCCATAACTAGTAAGTCGAAATTTTCTTCCTCCTGCAAGATGCTAAAGATTAGAGACTCCAGGTAATCCTTCTTGTCAACCCCTGGAGGTAATCCACCCATATTTCTTTTAAAATCATTCACAATTGTTCCCACAGTTTTTTTGACATTCACTCCTAAAACTTCTGGTAGGTTGGAGTCAGCGTCACCATCAATCACAAGTATCTCCCCGTGATTAGACGTTAGCAGAGTTTTTAGGGCAAGAGCGATAAAGCTCGTCTTACCCACTCCACCCTTTCCTGATACTGCAATTATTTTTGGTTGCGTCAACTATTCATCTCCCATTTTAAAAACTATTTGGGTTTCCATGTTCTCGAATAAGTGGAGGAATAAATATTTTTTGTTCGAAAAACGCCGAAGATTGTTCCTTTTAAATTTTTAATGTATTTCTTAGCTTTTTTTGAAAGTTTTATTAGGGGGTTAAACCTCTAAAACATTTATTAGTGATTTCCTCTTTTCTGGGGTGTGAAATTGATGTCTTATTGGAAGGTAAGAATGGATTCTCCGGAGGCCGCCCCATACGAGTTTATGGATACCCGTCGAGTTACGGGAAGACAGGTTCTCAGGCCGGAATTTTTGCGTGACTTGGCCGAAAAGGGGAGGGTGATTGAAAGAGATTTGTTTGTTGTAGGTCCAGAGGGTAAGGGAAGATACACGAACACCTTTATTATAATTTCCCTAAGCGACCAGAGAGGGAAGGTTGTGTTTCTTATGGAGACTTACATAGTGGGGGTAAGAATTGTGGGGGTGATGGGCTCCATTGATATTTCTGAGAATCTTGTAGATCTTTTGCAGGACACTGTAAGATACTCCAAGGTCATCGAAGTGAGTATTACTATTCCAAAAGGTTACAAAATCTAAAAAAGGAAAATCTTTTTACGTTCTCAAGTTATCCATTTTAAATTTTTTATCCCGGGTATTACTTCCCCAGCTCCAGTTAAATTGACTATAAGTGTATTTGTTTGAGAGGCTAACCATTTTATCAGTTCTTTAGCGTATTCTAACTTTTTCCTTTTAGTTGGAGTCATTGCCGTTTCTTCCTTGTATTCTGGTTTTGAGTACTTTCCAACCCTCTCACCTAAGTCAAATCCCGCCAGGAGAATTGTGTGTGCGCCAAAGGCATGGGCTAAAAATATGGCTCTGTCCCCATCGGTAAATCCAAAAAAATTGAATACGCGGGTTAAGGGCTTAGTTTGTGTCGTTCCCACCACTACCCCGGGCATTTTCCCCACGTAACTTTTAAGGGCGGGAATGTTGTCTCCATGGGCGTGAACAACTAAAATAGAACCTTTACTGTTTGCCGAAATTAAATCCTCTATGCGTCCGTCGAGGTCTGAAACTATTATTTCTGGCACAATGTTCTCTTTGAGTAGAGCTGAGGTGGCGCCGTCTGCGGCAATCTGGGTGCATATCTTATTTAGCCCTATTCTTTTGATTTCAGAAATATTTCTCTCAAGCGATGGTCCACAGCCATATATTAAAACACATTTATTATGGATTTTTTCTTTGAGAAGGTTTAGCTGTTCCTTTGGGTTCTGGTCGCCAAGAATTTTTTCAAGAACCAGCGCTGCCTCCGTGTCTGTATCTTCGCTGTATCCAAAATCCTTGATGATTTTATGGTACCAAGAGTTCCACTCGTTAAAGCTCAATTTTTTGGGCATCTTTAGGCTCCTTCTTTAAAAGCTCTAATACTTCGTCGAAACTGGGTAATGAAGATCTTGCTCCCGTTTTTCTGGTAGCCAGAGCTGCGCAGGCAGAAGCAAAAAGTACGCAGTCCTTTAACTCCTCAAAACCTTTTTCTTGCAATAGGGCGGCGATTAGTCCTGCTGCAAATGCGTCGCCAGCACCAGTCTCGTCCGTAGTCTTAACACTATAAGCGTCTACATGGAAGCTAAACTCTCTAGTGTAAGTGTCGCAACCCTTGGTTCCTCTGGTAATTATGAAAATATCTGGCCCCTTTTCCAAAACTTCCATTTTATTTTTGACTCCCCTCTCCTTCAGGATTTGCCATCCCGTTTCATTTATAATGAAAATGTTTGTATTTCTCAGTATTCCCTCCAGTTTTTCTAGACCTTGGATTAAGTAGTGGATGGTGGGGCGGTATACAACTGTTTTGCCAAGGTTTTTGCCATACCCTGCTATTAATTCGCTGATTTCAAGAAAGGTTTCACCTATGTAGAAGACCTCTGCATCTTTCAGAAGATTCCATCTGATTTCGTCAGGATTTGAAATTGATAGGGCTGTATCTCTCGTGGCATAAATATATGTTCTCTTTTTTCCCGTTTCCCCAGCAATTATGAAACTCCTAGAAGTCCTCTTCTCTTTATCAATTACAACGCCGGAAACATTAACCCCCTCTTTTATAAAATCACTCAGTAGTTGCCAAGCCGCGGCGTCTCCACCTAGCTTTCCAATAAAACTTGTATTTACACCAAGCCTTGAGAGGGCAACAGCTACATTGCCTCCTGAGCCTCCTGGGAATTCGTACAGCTCGTATAATAACCTAGAACCTCCTGATTCACCTTTTTCCTCCAAAGTAGAAAATGTGTCTAGGGCCACCGAGCCGAATACCAGCACGCTGGGCGTTTCCAATTTTGAAGATTCGGAGAGTTTAATTAATCCTTCACTCATAGATCTCGAAAAGATTGTTGCCAACCGTGTGAAGTCAATACCGCTGCTCAAGCATAGTTCTAACGCGTTGTTCAGATAAACACTAAAAAGTTCTTCTAACATTTCACCGAGATCATTTGTGGAAAATTTTCTCTGAAACATGAGTAGTATCCAGCGCCCTATATCGCTGGGCTTATAACATATGACTCTGCGTCCGCCTTCAACTTGGAAATACTCTTGGATGACACGTAAATCAACTAGGGTCTTTAAGTGAGCAAGAATGGTTTTATTTGAATAACTAAGTTTTCGAATAATATCTTTTTGGCATACTGTTCCCTCATTTATTTTTTCGAGAATATCCAAACTTATGGGGGATCCCAGAACTTCAGTAAGAAATATTTTCAGGTTTTCGGGATCGGCTGGTAGAAAAATTAGATACGGCCATATTTCGCCTCGGCTTTCCAACATCAACTCTCCTCCTCAATTTTTTCTATAAACATAAGGGGATAATTAAGCTCTGGAACAAAGAACATTTTCATGTAAACTCGGGCTTTACCATATTTAGATACAAGCTTAACTGAAAGGTTCCTTCCTCCAACTTCGCCATAGTCATAGGGATGTGAAGATTGGCGCATCTCACTTGTATCAATTTTGACTTCCACCCTTTCAATGTAGGGTTGAAGTGACATGGTCTTCTCTATTGCCTTTTCAAGTGCGGAAACTACAGTGGCGTCCCTAGAAATGGGCGTTCCGACAAATTGGTGATAAATAGCGCCAAGTGTTATCCCACCCTCAAATATCGCCCTATCCCTATCCGTCACCTCTTTCCCAAAGTACCTTTTAGCCCTTTCCTCAAATTCTTTAGTTTTTGACATAAACCAACTCTCTCTAAAACAATAATTTAACCAATCCCTATCCAAATAGAACGTTAATTATGAAAATTGGAATTCAAGTACAAAAAAATTATATTCTCCACGAATCTTTCAATTAATCCCTTTTCCAAATTGTTTATTTAATTCTTTGCCCCTAAACACGTTTACAAATATTGGACAAAAATATCGAAGTTGGCTTAAATACTTCTTTGGGCAGTAACGTTCCAGATTTTTGACTATACAAATCATAAAATTAATGGAAAACTCACCAGTAAATGTTTAATAACACTCCCCAAATAATTTTTTAGTAGAGAAAAGTAAATTCAAGCATAATTTACCCTTTATAGGTTGACGGTGGTTGCTTGTAAAGTACTAATTTAAAGAGCAATTTTCTTTACTGAAGGGATTATTGGTTTTAAAAAAGGTTTTGAGGAGATTCGTTTGGCTGATTTAGAGGGGCTCATTAAAAAGCTACACGCTAAAAAGTGTTCCCAAGAGGAGATCCTATCCCGTCTGGTTGATGAAATAAAAATATATAAGGACTTATCAGATGCGGAAGCCTTAGAGCTGGCTAATGCGGTTTTTTCTGACACTATGACTGCAATTAATCAGAGAACTTCAAAAAAAGTTGCGGATATACTAAACTATCCAGAATGTGGGGCGAGTATGCATGATTTGGGTGTTGGCTGCCGCGGAGAGGGCGACTTCTTTGTTCATAGATTGCTTGCAAAAATAAGCGATGTGGGAATAAACACCATATTAGGCCCTGGCGCTCAAGACGATGCTGGTGCAGTTAAGGGTAAGCATGACGTAATAGTTATTTCTGTCGATGGAACCCATTCAAGGCTCACAGAGTTCCCCTTCATTGCAGGTTTTCACGTGACCAGAGCCACCATGAGGGATGTTTATATTAAAGGAGCAAAACCCCTAGCGTTACTCACAGATCTTCATCTTGCAGATGATGGTGATGTGGGAAAGCTGTTTGACTTTATGGCGGGTGTAAGAACGGTTTCCAAGTTGACTGGAGTGCCCCTCGTAGCTGGATCCACACTTAGAATTGGAGGAGACATGGTTATAGGAACCAGATTTGTTTCTTGTGTTGGAGCGGTGGGTGTAGTCAGAGAACCCCACCTTATTGCGGCGAGAGCTAAGGTCAAGCCGGGAGACGACATAATTATGACTGAAGGTGCTGGGGGAGGCACAATAGCTACCACTGCGATTTATGGTGGAAGGCCAGAGGTGATTATGGAGACTTTGAATCTGCAGTTCATAAAGGCTTGTGAAATACTTATGGAGGGAAACTTGTTTAAAAAAATACACGCTGCTACCGATTGGACCAATGGGGGGCTAAGGGGAGACTGCAACGAAATTTGTAAAACTGCTAATGTGGGAATAAAAATTTACGAGGACAAGTTAGAAAAACTAGTAAATTCTACAGTGCTTAAAATGCTTCGCGACTTCAAGATAGACTACCTCGGAGTCTCGATAGACTCTCTTCTAATTTTTAACCCTCCAAAATACTCAGAGGAAATCTTGTGGGCGTTAAGAAAAGCAAAAATCAAGTGTGATATTATAGGGGCGGTAGTTGACACTCCAAAAAGAGCCGAATTAATATCTGATGGAGAAATCAAATCATTACAGCCCCTCTACCGCGAGGCAGCTTACACCAAAGTTAAAAAACTCGTCGGGGAAGAATCACCACTAAATAAAGAAGAACTAATGAAAAGAACCACCAAAGCCGCACAGCAATCCATCGAAAAATCAGAGAGAATAATAAAAATGCTTAGTTTACGCAAAGCATAATTTTGACTCTTATTCACATTTAAAGAATTTACAATTTAAGTTCAGGAAACGTTGACAAAACCAAGCTTGTCTCCAACTTTTTTCAAATATTTATGTTTACACTTAAACCAAATATTATAAAAAGAAGGTATAGAAGTTGACGCGCCCCTCAACTAGATTCAAGGGCTTTACTGCCTACAGTTTTACAATTTCACCTGAGGAGCTTTTCCGTATTTTGAAGCTTGATTCGCTTGTTAGAGTTGTTAAGCGTCGATTACACCGTTTTCATCTATTGCAAATAGTACTTCCAATTCTGGAAGGTAGGGGCTATCTACAAGGCGGGCTATTCGCTGGTTACCCTTACTTTTTCTAAGGTATACCCTAGTGGTGCAGTTGTGGGCGACAATGTGTCCTCCAACAGGTGATGTGGGGTCGCCAAAGAAGGCATCCGGCTTTGCCATAACCTGATTAGTTACCACCACTGCGAGGTTGTAGAGTTCCGCTAATCTCAACAATGTGTGTAAGTGTTTGTTTAGTTTCTGTTGTCTCTCAGCGAGCATTCCCCGACCAATATACTCGGACCTAAAGTGTCCCACCATACTGTCTACAACGACTAGTTTTATGTTTCTACCCTTCTCTATTAATCCATCAATGTTTTGGGAAAGATATAGTTGATGGTCCGAGTTGTAGGCTCGGGCGTATATGACTCGCTTTAAAACCTCTTTAGGGTCTAACTCAAATTTTAAAGCTATCTGTACGAGTCGTTCCGGCCTGAAGGTCCCCTCTGTATCAATGTAAATAGATTCTCCGTTGAGCCCTCCTCTTTCCTCTGGTAATTGTACAGTGACGGATAGCTGGAGGCATATCTGAGTTTTACCAGTTCTGAACTCTCCGAAAAATTCGGTTATACCTCTTGTTTCTATTCCCCCACCAAGTAATTGGTCAAGATTTTTGGTGCCTGTGGTTATGGTGGATATTTTTTTCCTCTGTTCCAAAAACTCCTGGGCGGAAACAAAGCCTATGTTTAGCATTTCTCTGGCGGCCTCAATTATCCTAGTGGCAGTAGATTCTCCAATGTCTGCTGCAGCGGCTAATTCCTTGGGGGTAGCTACTGCCACTGCTTCCGGGCTTCTATAACCTGCTTCGGATAGTTTCTTCGCTATGGCTGGTCCAACTCCAGGCAAATCCTCCAATTCGGTTGGTGAACTCATTTTTAAACCCTCAATAACGTAAAGATTCTATCGTTTTAAAATATGCCACAAGACTATATTAATAGTTTGTATCAAAATTAATTTAGGCGTTCAAGAATTTGAACTTAATTGATTTATGAGTCTTTTTAAACATATTAGTGTGGTTGAGAGTGGCATGGGATCCGAGATACTCAAAAAATTAAAGATTATTCCAAATTGTGTATATGAGACCATATTCACAACTTACAATGGGAGTTCTAAGCCTAACGCGGCGCCGATGGGAATAAGCACCCCCGATATGGAGAAAATTGTGGCAAAAATATTCACTTCAAGTCAAACCTACAGAAACATCAAAGAAAAGGGATGCGCTGTGATAAATATTACAAACGACATTGCTCTTTTTTACAGAACGTCACTAGATAAAAGGAGTCTGGGAGAGGAAATATTTAAGCCCTCAAAGACTGTAAATGCACCAATTCTAGTCTCCGCTTCGGCTTACATAGAGGTTACAGTAGACAATATGCGAAAAATCGATGAAGACAGATGTGAAGTGGTGTTTAGCGTAAAAGACGCAGAAATAATTGATTCATGCGCCACACCGGTCTGTAGAGCTCCTAATTTAATATTAGAATCAATAATTCACGCTACTAGAATTGAACTTTATAATTTAAAAGGATTCCCGGAAGAAGCAAAGCCATTAGTTGACCAGGTTAAAAGTTTTCGAGAAATAATAAGTAGAATCGCAAAAGGAACTACTTATGAGGAACTAATGGAAAAAATCTGGAGAAAAATCCAAAATGCTTAAAATTACCAAAAATATACTCCCTCAATGTCAAACATATTTTAGTGGTAAATTTTTTCGTATGTATTTATCTAAAAAGCGAAGCTTATGTAGGTTTTGCTATGAAAAATCTTTAGGGTTTCATCCTTTATCTAAAACGCGTAAGCGTATGGGGGTTTTCTATGAAAAAGCTTCTCGCTCAGTCAGAGAGGGGGCTGACCACAATAATGTTCGAAAAATTGGGTTGAGGGAGCGGAAAGGGCTTATCTGAAGGCTTGTTTGTGCACGGGTCCTTGAGGCCTTCCGAAGCTTGTTCATCACTAACAACCGTATGGAAAATGTTTGGAGCAGCCTCGGTGGGACGAGGGGCTTCAACCTTTTGGTGGCGGCGCTTGTGAGAATCACTCTGGGAATCGGAGGACTGGCAGAAATCACAACAACAGCAGCCCTATCATCACCAAAATAAGACAGCGTGCCATTGTATATCTGGTTAATTATTGGAAAGATTTATTAGAAGTTAGTCTTTTTGTAAAAATTAAATAAATGTAATAGTGGAGGATGAGCATTGACTCTTATATTTTTCACATCAGACATCCATGGTTCAGAAAAATGCTGGGTGAAATTCCTAAACGCCGCAGAATTCTACAAAGCAGACGTTATTATCATGGGCGGGGATGTGACTGGCAAACTCATAATCCCCATAGTTGAACACAAAAATGGGACGTTCACCACTTCAGTTTTTGGAAACGATTACACATTAACTACTAAACAAGAGGTTGAGGACTTAAAAAGCAAGATAAGGTTCAGCGGTTACTATCCTTATGTTTGTAGTGAGAGTGAAGTTGAGGAGCTCGAGGCTGACAAAAAGAAGGTTGATAAACTTTTTGACGTTCTCATGGTTGAAGAGTTGAGAAGATGGCTGGGGATGGCAGACGGGCGGGTCAATAAAAATGTTAAAATCATACTCTCACCTGGAAACGACGATAGATTCGTTATCGATAATGTAATCAAAGAGAGTGAACGGGTAATTTATCCTGAAGAGAAAGTTGTTGAAATAGACAGAGACCATGAAATGATAAGCTGCTGCTGGTCGAATCCCACACCTTGGAATTCGCCAAGAGAGGTATCTGAAGAAGAGTTGGGTAAAAAACTCGAAACCGAGTTTAAACGGGTTGACAGCTATGACAACTTAATCTGTAACTTTCACGTGCCTCCCTATAAAAGCAATTTGGATCTGGCCCCCAAGCTTGACAAAAATATGCGAGTAAAATATGTTATGGGTAAACCAGAATTTATTCCAGTGGGCTCTAAATCTCTTCAGAAACTCATGAAAACATACATGCCGAAGCTGGGTCTACACGGCCATGTTCATGAATCGGCCGGAGAGAAAAGATATGGGAGAACACTGTGCCTCAATCCCGGGTCAGAATACGGCGAAGGTATACTCAAAGGGTACCTAATAGATCTAACAAAAGAGGGAATTAAAAGATATTGGCGTGTAGATGGATAAAACTCCAGAATTGGGAGGATAAATAGCCAAATCCAAATCACTATTCAAATAACAATATTATTCTCACTGTTAAGCTTATTTTACATACAAGGTTGGAACTTGATCTGAGTAGACTTCCCCTATTTTTTTGAAACCATACTCTTAAATAAGTGTCTCAGAAAAGACTAATGGAGAGAAATCAATTTGCTTTTAGTGGTGTTCCCATGGATAACGAGGAGTATCTAAATAAGGTTGAGAAGATGATTTATGAGAAGGGTAAAGGTGTATCAAGCTGGTATGAGACTCAGAGGAATGTTGATTTAGGCATAGCTAAAGCGGATTTGGCGATAAAGGGTAACATGAAAAGGGTAGGTGGCTTCTTTTTAGCGAAGATGTCGGCGGCTATGACTGTACCTGACTGGGATACTGGAGCAATATTCTTTATAGAAAAGGCAAGAGAACCTAAAGTTTCTTTTTTGCAACGGGCGGTGCGCGCCACTAGAGTTTACATGGCAAAAAATGATATTACTTGGGCCTGGCTGGGAATAGTTTCCGAACATGGTTTCACCGATAGGGCTGTCGATTTCGTCAAAAGATACCAAAAGAGGGAGCTCGCTATTTTTCTAATTGATCTAAAGAATGACCAGATTATAACACGTGAAGCCAAAGACCCAGTCGCAAAAAACGGTCTTAAACTTTTGAATCCTCGTCAAGTGGTCAAACAAAAATTAGAGCCGCGACTTTCAATTAAAGGACGTAAAATTTTTTAAACTTAGCAGACTTCAAATCTCGGTAAATTTGCTGGAGACCACGAATTATGCTTGACTATGAAATAAAAACAATTTCTGTTATTGGACTTGGTTATGTTGGAATTGTGACTGGTACATGTTTAGCCGATATGGGCTACAATGTAATCTGTGCCGATATTGACAAAGAAAAAATCGAGTTGGTTAATAAGGGTAAGTCTCCCATATTTGAGCCAGAGGTCCCGAAGCTAATGAAAAGGGCGCTGGAAGGAAATAAACTCCTTGCAACAACAGACATTCAGAAAGCAGTAGTAGATTCCCAATTAACATTCATCACGGTGGGAACTCCCACTGTGAAGGGGAAAATTGACCTAACGGCAGTAAGATCTGCTTCCGAGACCATTGGAAAAGGCTTGGCGGAAAAAAATTCTTATCACGTTGTGGTGGTTAAAAGCACTGTAATTCCAGGAACCACGGAGCGCGTTGTTATACCCATAATTGAGAAAAGCTCTAAAAAACAAGAGGGGGTAGACTTCGGTGTCTGTTCTAATCCCGAATTTCTCAGGGAGGGTTCCGCGGTTTATGATTTTAGAAATCCTGACAGAATAATAATCGGAAGCAACAACGAAAAAGCGGGGGATGTCCTAGAGGCGATTTTTAAGCCTTTTAATTCAACTATTTTGAGAACCGATATTCGCACGGCTGAAATGATAAAGTATGCCAACAATGCCTTTCTCGCAACAAAAGTTTCCTTCATAAACGAAATTGCCAATATCTGCAAAGAACTCGGAGTGGACGTCAATAAGGTGGCGGAGGGTATAGGCTTGGACTTTAGAATCAATCCCCACTTTTTAAGAGCAGGCGCCGGTTTTGGTGGCTCTTGTTTTCCTAAGGATGTGCAGGCACTAATCTCAGCCTCAAAAGGTGTGGGCGTTAATCCCATATTGTTGAATTCGGTGCTAGAAGTAAATAAAAATCAACCACTAAAATTAATTGAACTTGCAAAGGAGCTTCTGGGAAACCTTAATGATAAAAATATTACCGTACTGGGGCTGTCATTCAAACCCAATACAGATGATATGCGAGAAGCGCCTTCTATAAAAATAATTTCCACTTTGTTAGGTGAAAAGGCAAAAGTCGCAGTCTACGACCCTGCTGCGATGGATAATGCCAAAAAAATTTTTGGAAAGAAAATAAAATATGCTCCAAATATCCTAGAAGCTGTAAAAAATGCTGATTGTTTATTAATAGTTACTGAGTGGGACGAATTCAAAAATCTACCCCTACCCGAAATAAAAGGTTTAATGCGGAACCGCTTCATTGTAGATGGGAGAAGGATACTGAACCCCGATATTGTTAAGAGAGAGGGATTCAAGTATAAGGGAATAGGCTGGAAGGAATAGGACGCTGCCCCCAAAATGGTTTTTGAAATAAAATACCGTGACCTAATGGCTAGAATCGGCCAAATCAAAACAAAAAGCGGAAGTTTTCAAACTCCGGCCCTACTACCCGTCATAGATCCCAAAAACCAAATTATCCCCCCCAACATTATGAAGAAGGAGTTCAAATGTGAAGCAATCATCACCAATGCTTTTATCATCAAGAAGAATTTCTATGAACAAGCCAAGAAGGAAGGACTCCACGATTTTTTAAACTTTCAGGGGCCCATAATGACCGATAGTGGAGCTTATCAACTACTGGTATATGGCGAGGTTGACGTGTCCTCAGAAGAGATTGTAAGAGTACAGGAAGAAATTAACACTGATATCGCCATAATCCTAGACATACCTTCAAGTGTTGATGCCACCTATTCAGAAGTAGAGAATGGGGTGAAACAGACCATAAAAAACGCTAAAGACAGTCAAACACAGAGAACGCGAGACGACATACTCTGGGTTGGCCCAGTTCAGGGAGGCATATATCTAGACCTAGTTGAACAATGTGCAAAGGAAATTGGAAAACTCGACTTTGACTTGCACGCCATAGGCAGCGTCACACAACTTATGGAAAAGTACCAGTTTGAAAAGTTGGTTGACCTAGTTATGGTCGCGAAACAGAACCTCCCCCTACAAAGGCCAGTCCACTTGTTCGGAGCAGGGCACCCTATGATGTTTTCTCTAGCAGTGGCTATGGGGATCGATACATTCGACTCAGCTGCTTATTCCCTATACGCCAGAAATAATAGATATCTGACCCCCACCGGCACAGTAAGGCTGGAGGAACTCAAATATGATATATGTGTTTGCCCGGTGTGCAGAGAGAATTCCCCCCAAGAACTCTTGGAAAAACCACAAAAAGAAAGAGAAGCGCTGCTAGCAAGACACAACCTCTATGTTTCACTAATGGAGGTAAAAACAATCCGCCAATCCATACTTGAGGGAACACTCTGGGAACTGCTAGAAATAAGGGCTAGATCCCACCCCTACCTCCTTGAAGCCCTAAGGAGGCTGGGGGATTACAGTGATGTTCTAGAAATCTTCACTCCCACAACCAAGCCCCATGCTATCTTCTACTGCGGCCCAGAAACACTAAAAAGGCCAGAAGTTACTCGACATCTGAAAAAATTGGAAACATTTCCACAACCAGAAGAAACAGACACTCTCCTAATACTTCTAGAACCCAAAACCAAACCCTTTCACAAATCTAAAGAACATTCAGAAATAATCAAAATAATTAAGAGCTTCCAAGAAGATCAACAGAAAAAAATTCAGATAGCAACAAAGTCTACAATTTTTGGATTAATACCCCTAGAACTAGAAGAAGTTTACCCCCTATCACAGCACATAGATCTGAAACCTGACCTAATAACCCTGCAGCACACCACCAAAGTCATAACCCGCTACTTGCAAACTCACAATTACCGCAAAGTCATTATTCAAGTCGCACCTCCGGAGGAGGATAGTTTCGAGCCCATACGAAAAGTCTGTGGTGAAAAAAACATAGACTTACACATAGTTAGGGTAGAAGAAGACTCCAAAAGGAACATGGAAGCCTTACAAAAAATTTTGAGGGAAGCAACCCAATGCGAGGAATAAAAAAAGAGAAGGCACCCCAAACCAGTGGAGCCGGTATATTCCTAGACCTAGATAACTTTAAAGAAATTATGAAAAAAATGGGTTGGACAGAATTCAAGCCCAATGCAATCACCGGAAATCTTACCCAACTAATACAATCATTCGCCTCAAAACACACCGCTAACATCCTATGGGGACTGGACCAAGAAAGAGGAACAGAAGAAGCTTACTTGGAAGTGGTGGAGCCAGACATAGAGGGATTAAACCGCGACTTGGAAAACATTCGAAAAGAAATTGAGATGCTGGGAAAAAAGACAAAATCCAACGCCACTATAAGCATTGGAGTAGCTTACGGAAACATCTATAACATAAAACCCCAAGGTAGAAGAGAGATAGTCAAAAACCCTCTAGGAAACAGGGCTTGGAAAGCATTGCAAAAGGCCAAAAGGTCTGGGGGAAACAAAATAATTCAACTATAAACACTCAAAAACAATCCTACTATTCAAACATTTCCTCTAAGGCGATATGCGGGTCTCCGAAACGATTCAGAGATTTTTAAATCTCCATCTAGAGGTACACAAAAATTACGCCAGAAAATTCTTTAAACCACTAAAATTTTAAAAATACATACCATCCTAATAAATTAAACACAATAATTTACTGGTTGAGAGTTGATAGATGTGGTCTGTGAGTTATGTGAACTGAAAAAGATAACCACG
Source organism: Candidatus Jordarchaeia archaeon (assembly GCA_029856435.1). Classification (GTDB taxonomy): domain Archaea; phylum Asgardarchaeota; class Jordiarchaeia; order Jordiarchaeales; family Jordiarchaeaceae; genus Jordiarchaeum. The sequence goes on along the minus strand of JAHQXB010000019.1, from coordinate 405 downwards.
TGGTATTTTGAATGTGAAGACTATGTCATAATAGAATGCGATTTATGCAGAGTACCCATGGTGGTGTTCCGCTCTCACGAAGAGGTTCCAGAAGAAATGTATGAAAAAGCCAAAGCCAAGTGTCGTGAACTATTCGGCGAAGTTTATTTCCGAATGTGGCGGTCATCTATCCCCAACCATCCTCATTTTCACGTGGTCAGATACAAAACTGTTTATAAATAACTTATTTGGTATGTAGGTTGCTATGAAAAAACTTGAGGTTTTCATCCTTTGTCTGAAGCGCTTTAGTGTATAAGTGTTTAGCTCCCGGAAGCCGACCTGGTGTTATATGCCTCCTTTCCCTGAAAGGAGGGCTACTTTATTTTTTCTTTTCCAGAGTGGGGGACATTATCCAGAAAAGTCCAA
>JAHQXB010000057.1 GCA_029856435.1 Candidatus Jordarchaeia archaeon | reverse complement strand
GTGCCGTTTTTGCGTGAGGGGGAGCCGCAGTTGGGGCAGGGGAGTTTGCCAGACCATGTCTTAAGCTTCTGCTTAACCCTAGCATCGTTCGGCTTCTCCAGGGCTTCCTTGATAAGTTGGGAATACGAATCCAAACAAATCACCGCAACTATTTATAAAAGAAGAGGAGCTTATAAATCTACCCATAATTGGTGACGCAGGGTTAACTGTGCCAGTTCATGCGGGGCCTCGTCTTTAAGTGTGTGGCTTCTCTTTATGCGTAATCGTTTTTTCCTCTCAAAAAAAAGGAGGCTTAACAGGGCTTCCTTCCAAATAAGCCCAAAAAAATGGTAAGACTGGCTAACCCTGCACACAATTCATGTCAACAAACTACATACTTACGACAAGGCCCCTAGTCTCTTTTGGTTAAGATTTAAATAGGGGTTATTGAAAACTAGTAATTTACGTTTTAGAATTGGATGAGGTGACATTTTGGCGAAATCTGACGTGAACAGTAAGGTTATTCTGATTGGCGGAATCTTTGCGATTGTCTCAATGATTGTGGGCATATTTTGTGTGTTGGGCGCTGTGGTCACATACACTGGGTTTCCTTTAAGACCCTTGTTTATCCGTTTGCTTCCTTATCCCTTACCGGTGGCTAATACGGGATTCTCAATGTGGTATATGTTCATAAGTGAGCTGGGTATTGGTCCTAGTGCTTACATGTTCAATGTGGGACTGATTCTTGCGGGTATACTGGCACTTCCAGTGTTTCCAGGTATATTGGGCCTTTTTAAAGGTTCTATACTTGCCAAGATGGGAGTGGTTTTAGGGGTAATTGCTTCGGTGGCATTAATTGGTGTGGGCTTGGCTCCCATGGTTATGTCCCCCCTACACGGTTCTTTTTCTATGGTTTTTTTCATATGTGTAGGTTTAGCAATTGTTCTTTTGAGCTTTGAGATGTACCGTGGCATCTTTTTCCACAGGGCAATAGCAATTTATGGTTTCATATTTGCACTTGTGGACTTAGCTTTCTTGATTCAGCGTGGTGCAGTCTTGGAATGGGCAGTGTTTTTCATAATAGTTACGTGGATTTTAGCAGTTGGTATACAGGTGTTATTGAAGCGTAAGAAAGTCGGGGTTTAAACCAGAAATAAGGGTGTAGGCAACTTTTTAGAATTAGTTTTCCACTCCATAAGCATTTTTTGTGCAATAACTTTTTTTATTTTTTACGTTTGAACTTGGTAAAATTTATTACTAAAATTGAGCTAGGATGAGCCTATGAGAAAGTGAGGTGAGGTTTACGAAGTCTGAAGTGACTGTGATTACAAGGGTTACTCTTATTGGTGGACTGTTTGCTATTGTTGCCACAATTGTGGGAACGGTTTCCATTCTGGGTGCTGTGGTTACTTATACTGCGTTTCCATTCAGGCCCTTAGCTGTGGGGCTTCCCTACCCCATACCAGTGTTAAACTTGGGATACAATTTTTGGGATCAGTACGTGAGTGAAATGAGTGCCGGACCCTCCGCATTCCTGTATAATGTGGGGGTTATAGTGACTGGAATTTTGGCCATTCCCGTATTTCCAAGTATGCTGAGAATATTGAGGAACACCATCATTGCAAAGGTGGGGGTCTTCTTTGGGGTGGTCGCATCTATAGCGATGAGCTTTAGCAGTGTTTTTCCCCTCTATGTTAATTCTTCGGGGCATGGCATCTTCGCAGGTATTTTCTTTGCGTCAATAGGCATATCCATTGTTCTGTTAACTTACGCCATGTATAAGGGCAAGTTCTTCTCTAAGGTGAATGAAGCTATAGGAGTGGTATTTGTGGTCGTTGACTTGAGCTTTATGCTAACGGGAAACTCGGTGGCAGAGTGGACTGTATTCTTTGTAGTAGTGGTGTGGCTCCTAGCTGCAGGAATACGCATGATTACGAAACACAGAGTAACAGAAGTTTAAGAGTTGCAACCCCTAGGAAAAATGTCTCACTAAAAGTTATTTAACTATTTAGAACAGTGCAGCAACTATTTCCATCGTTTAGGAATGGTGGCAAGCTTGTTGAGATAATAATTTAAACGAAATCAGGGTGTAAAAAGTTTTTATTGTAAGTTGCCTGCTGGTTGGTTTTGTTTTTTTTTGGGGGGCCCGGTTTCCTTTGTGTTTCTCTTTCCTTTGTTGTTCCTTCTTTTTCCAGAAAGGGGCCTTAATGAGGCTTATTTCTACAGGGAACGGGAATCTCTTTTCTCTTGGGGGAATTGTTCCTCAAAAAAAATCCCCAAATCCCAAAGTGCACTAAAAACTTTTTATGCCCGAAATCAAATATGAATCCTAGTTTCAATGATTGAATGGAGGATATTTAAGTGGAGAAAAGTGTTGAAATAAATCCCAGGACGACGCTGATTGGTGGTGTTCTGGCAGTGGCGGCCATGACCTTTACCGTCATTTTTATATCTACCAGTGTAATCTTCTACACTATATCTCCTTGGAGACCACTATTTTTCTGGTACTTCATATTTCCCATTCCCAACACCGGCTATAGTATACCCAACCAATTTCTAAGCGAATTGGGGGTAGGGCCCACCGCAACAATCTACAATTACGGCCTAATAATAACTGGAGCAGTATGTATTCCCATATTTCCAATAGTCAGCGTACTTCTAAAGAAAACCATCATTGCAAGGTTGGCAGCAATTTTTGGCATCGCAGGTTGCATTGCCCTCATAGGTGTCGGAATCTACCCTATGCATGTTCCAGTACTCCATGGCCTATTCTCATTCGCTTTCTTTGCCCTTACAGGTCTGGCAATAATTACCGCAAGCATAGCCATGTATAAAGGTGAATTCTTCACAAGGTATGTAGCTAATCTGGGTATAGTGGTAATTGTAGCAGATATAATTCTGGGAATCCTTGGAAACCCCATATCAGAGTGGGGAACAACCATTCTATTCATAATCTGGGTTTACGCCGCAGGAATTCAGATGCTGCTCAAAAGGAACACAAAACAAGTCTAGAACAATAACCAATCTCTCCTTTTAGAAATTTAATTTTTATATACAAATCTTTTCTTTTAATACCTTTTTCCTAATTTTTGAATATAATTCACATTTTAAGTTTGGAGTGAATAATATCCCAAAGTTCCCTAAGAGATTCCATATTCTTTAAACAATAAATTTAGGGTATGTATTTAGCTGTTGTGACCGAATAATGGATACTGAGGCTCTAAAACCACGAGGGAAGGCTTCGAATATTTCCGCCCTAGAAAAGAAAATAAAGTAGCCCTCCTTTCAGGAAAAGGAGGCATATAACACTAGGTCGGCTCCCAAGAGCTAAACACTCATATGCTAAAGAGCTTTAGACAAAGGATGAAAACCTAAAGTTTTTTACGGTAAACGTACATACAATTTAGGCAGTAATTGGGGAGCAAGGAGCGCACTTTTGTTGAAAAGTTTTGGAAAACGATTGACAAACAAAACGCCAAAAAATAATTGAGTGGATTTAAAGTTATTGTGCATCCTCTCGGGTGATGTAGAATTGTTCGGTTTCGTCTCAAAAAGGGGTGTTTATAGGGCTTTTTTCACGATTTGGAGCTTTATTAGAGAGATGGAACCGAATAAATCTGCATCACCATCCTCTCGTAAAACAATTTAGGCGGATGAATGCTTGATAAACCATCTGCCACGTACTCTAATGGCGCCGCCTATAACTGTAAGTAGAAAACACAGCAGCAAATCTAGTAATGTATTTCCGAAAAGCTTGTGGTATTCGATTCCTAAGAGGTGGTTGAGGAGGCTAAGTATTATGGCTATGCCTATCATACCTGTGACTAGTAGGAACATTCCAAAACCTCTCACAACCACGAGGCCGATGACTCTTTTGTCCTTCACCGGAGTGGTGAGTGCTGGCTTCTGATCCTATCCTTTATACATAAGTTTTCACATATACTTTCTCTCAATTAATTATAAGTATATATATTATCTTGCTTATAAATTTTTACAGCTTAACAAATTTAAAATGCTAAAACCTCTATTAAACTCATGAATTAGAATATAAGTGCATTGAAAAAAAACGGGTGCTCTCAGAGAAATTTACCAATTGATGTTAATTCTCGTATTAAAGGCTTCGAAAGACAAGGATCAATTTGTGTCAATGGGAGCGATAAACTCTAGTGAAAAAAGATTTAACTGTAGTGCAGTAATACGAACAGCCAAAAGGGAATAAGAAACGGATTATACCCGAAAGACAGTGATAAGGGAATTAATGAGTTAAAGAAATGAGCCAATTTATTAAATCAGTATATAAGAAAGGAAAAGAAAAAAGGGGTAATTTCGCCTGGATTTTGTTCCTTTTCATTTGGCAAATATTTGATTGCAGATTTCTACAGCTTGGTTTGCGTCGTGTCCATAGTAGTCTGCACCATATCGCTTAACTGTGTCCGGTGAGACTGCTGCTCCTCCTAGAACTACTTTCACCTTTTCTCTGAGACCGCTGTCTTTTAAGGCTTTTAGGGTTGCTGATAGACCCTCGTAGGCGGGTGTCAAAAGTATGGATAGGCATACAACTTTGGCGTCGTTTTCTTTCACTGCCTTAACTACCTTTTCAGGTGGGACATCTACCCCTAGGTCTATTACTTTGAATCCGTTTCCCTTAAGCATCACTGACACAAGGTCTTTTCCTATGTCATGGAGGTCGCCCTGCACCGTAGCGGTAATTACGGTGCCTTTGTAACCCTTTTTATCCTTCATAAGTAGGGGTTCAAGTACGGATATTCCTTGTTTTATTGCCTCCCCGGCCATAACGAGTTCTGGCAAATAGAATTCGCCTTTGTCAAATTTTTCTCCTGCAAGTTCGGCTCCCGGTCTTATACCCTTTTCTATGATTTCTACTGGTGTGGCACCAGACTTCAGAGCCTTTTTGACATAGTCTCCAATTTTTTCAGTTTCAAATTCAAGTATACACCTTTTAATTAAGTCAAACTGATCCGCCATTTCTTTTTAGCCTCCCAATTTTAGGGGATATACCCCATATTTTTTGGTAGCTTCAATCATCCATCGCAGGTTCTCTGGTCTTACGGAGGGGTGAATGTTTGTTGGGGAGACTATGAACCCGCCTCCGGGACCCGCTATTTGTATAGCCTTTTTGACCTCAGCCTCCACTTCCTCTTGGCTTCCTTTGGATAGTGTGTATGAGACATCAATGTTTCCAAGTAGGCAAAGTTTATCTCCAACTTGCTGTTTGATTTTTGCTAGGTCCATTCCTGCTTGGGGGTCTAGACTGTGCAGTCCATCAAAGCCCGCTTCTACTATAAGGTTCAGTATTCCCATCAGGTTTCCATCACTGTGCAGAATGCATTTTCCACCCAATTTGTGTGCAGTTTTAGTCATACGCTTGTAGCAGGGGAGAAGGAGCTTCTTCATATCTTCTGGGCGCATAAAGGTTCCTGACTTGTGTCCCAGGTCCCCGGATTCAGTCCACACTTCTAGTCCCGCATCGAAGCTGGCTTTAATCAGTTCACAGATAATGTTGGTTTGGAACTCGAAGCGTTCCTTTATGTAGGAGGGATTCCTCATTAACTGTCTTGAGAACTCCACTATGCCCATACTTTGCCATGTTGATTCAAATATTCCAATGAAATCGTCAACACCTATTAGGAAAATTTTGTCATTATACTTTTTGTAAATTTGTCTGGTAAACTCGTACATTTCTTCTGCAAGTTTCTCTGCGTCTGGTTTATTCCACTCCTCCCAAACCTCGGGGCTGGTTATAAGCCCCTCCTTATAAAATGGGAAGGCGTTCCCCTCATTGTTTCTTATTTCCCAGATTCTTCCCCAGGGATCTATGAATTCCCTATCATTTCTGAAGGCGTAGGGTATAATGCCGATCTGAATTGAGTCAAAACCCAATTTCCACGCCGCTTCAGCCATTCTAGAGAATATTTCGGTTTCCAGCGCGGATAGTCCTTCCGTGAGCTTCTCAGCATAGCTGTCAGGGTACTGCTGTTTAATCATCTCTATCAACTGGAAGTCGTTAATCTCCGGTTTTCCAAGTACTTTGTCTACATTATTAGCGTCGAGAGCTATTACATGAGTGGGAACTCTATCCGGTTCCTTTATCTCTAAAGCTGTTAAAACGCGCTCCCTAAAATCCATCAAAACACACCTACCAATATTAAACTAAGTGAACTACCACCCTTTGAAAAGGGTGGCTTCTGAGGCCGTGCCTTGAACAACACCACTAAGTTCACTGGACGGCAATACCTCAGTTATGGGCTGGTTCACGACAGCCCCTGCCTTGGAGACC
>JAHQXB010000152.1 GCA_029856435.1 Candidatus Jordarchaeia archaeon | reverse complement strand
TTTGCGTCGTGGCGCCCAGTGGTTGTTTTGCCTCTTTGAGGGTGTATAATCGCTCCATAGGCATCTTGCTGTAGTTCAGCATAATTCTATTTAAACCGCTATTTTAGAACTGTTAGCATGGGCAAACGCATAAAAATTTCTGAGAATGGGGGGAGTAATCACGAAAACCAATTACATTTCCAATTTTCACCCTTGAAGAATACTGGGAACAAGCTGTATCAATTTTTAGAATATCGATTACTGAAAATAGGTAGTTAGAGTTCGATGAAGATCTTCCACAATTTTTTCGGGCTCGCCTAATTTGGTTGCTTCAGCTATAGATAAGTCGAGCAGGTATCTGTATTCTTCACCCATTTGATTCCATAAGGGAGGCAGGGGTTTGCTTATCAAGTCATCTACTTTACCACATACTTCCAATATGCTCTCTTTATCAGTTGAGTTCACATTGATTACTGGTAATTCCAAGTAATCATTTTCCAAGAACCTAGTCCATGTTTCCGAAATTTTTCTGCCCAGCAAAATAAGTGTTGAAATAAAGAGAGTACTGTTAAACCAGCCAACTAGCAATTTTGTAATAGTTTGATTCTCATCTCTGGTTATGTAAAAGTTTTTAGATGCGGCAGTTTTTTCTCTTGTATAATTGGCAAAAACGCCTCTTCGGTTAAAAGATAAATCAACCTTGTCCGGTATAAATACCTGTCCAAAAGGCCTTTTTGTAGCCATTTGTTTATGAACATGGCTAAACCAGTATTTACCGTAGGCCTTTATGGCTGGCCTAGCCGTTCTGGAATTGATTCCCCACTCAATATAATCTTTTAGATCCCCGGGCAACTCTCGGAGTTCTTTTTGGGGAACTGTAAGCATATAGCTTTCAACATTTGCCTCAATTATGTTGCTGTATAGACTAGGTTTTCTAAGAGTTCTGGTGAGAAATTCTTTGCCTAAAATCAATTTTGATTTATTTTCCCTGTTTTCTATTTCCACGGTTTCCTTGTCTTCTCTGGAAATGCACCAGTGCTTATTTGGGATGAAGAAGAATTCTGGCCCATATATTTCAACTCCCCTGATGATGCTCCCCCTACCTAATACGTTTTCCCAATAATCTAATGTACCCTTTCTTAATCCCTGCTGGAATATGTTGGCGATAATATCCCTAAGGTTATTTTTTCCAAAGAGTGCCAGCCAATTTATGTCCATAAACCGTGGTAACCTGCGGAGGTCAAACGCATTCACTTCCTCTGTTTCTTGCCCCGAAATAATGGTCTTAGCCGTCTCTTCGGAGTTATTATTTAGTTCTGTGAATATGGTTTGCCTGCTTCTATTTCCATTCTTAACTGCAACTATTATAACCTCTTTAAATCCGCTGTCTTCGGAGAAGGAGGGTCTAGATGCAAGTTCCACCAGTCCAAGGGTCTCATAACTTTCCTTTATGAGGGCTTTGTAACCCCTCCCATAAATCGTATAGAATGTGGATGCTGGAAGGACGGATACCAGAAGGCCACCGTTATTAAGAATATTATCGGAAAGAAACATAGAAAGAGTTTGAAGGCTAACCCCCCGTCTGGTTAAAAATTCCTCATAACCCAATCCACTTATTACTTTGAGTAAATAGTCACGGTAGCCTCTCTCCAAGTATTTCCATCTGGTAAACGGCGGATTGGTCAAAACAATGTCTGCTCCGGGTAATTCGAAATGGGTGAAGGGCGAAAAAGCTTTGGGTACTTCTTTAAAGGTATCCCCTACTATAACTATGATCCTGTCTTTTTTTCCTCTCATTGCTTGTAGTAGCGATGCGTAGGCAACTAGGGCGGGTAAAACTAGTGGCTCTATGCCCCAAACTGCTTCTATTCTATCGCTTCCAATTTTATTAATTGTTGCAGTTAAGGTGCGACCAGAGCCAAGGAAGGGGTCCGCAAGAACAACTCTCTGTTTTTCATATATTTTTAAATATTCATAGACAACAGATTCCATGAAGCGGGTACCCTGGTTTATGGTATAATAAGCAGCAAACCTTTTCCTTTTATCGTTAGGAATCAATCTTTGCACTCGAATTTGGCATTCATTGATGGGAATATCCGCTCCAGATAACTCAGACTCGATAAATCCGATTTCATCTGGATCCAGCTTGTTTAAATTTTGTGATATGGGCGAATTCCAAGTCTTCAATGATTCCAAGTGTTCATCGTTACTATACCCTAGAATTGTGCCTAAACTAGAAGCCAAGATTTGAAAGCTCTCATAAGTAGTAGGCTCTACCCCCAATTTTTTCAATATTCTACTTTGAATCACATCCCTATCCATAATGAAGCCTCTAGTTTCCAATAATTCTCCCTTTTTTTAAGAAGAATGTTAACAATGCCAAATCCCCTTGGCTAACAAAGACCTTCTTGAATTTATCCGATTTGCTGGTGTCAGGAAAAGGTTGGAAACATTCCAATTCCGGAGGTCTCTTTAATGATGGATCTGTAATTTATTGCCTACTTTTTAATGGGAACTATCTCTAATAAACACTAGCCTTCCATTTAATTTTTTCCTTTTCGCTTCCAGAAAAATGTGGTTTTTCCCGCCTTTTTTTGGGGAAAAAAGCCTTAAATAACCCCGGTTAAGAAGAGGTTTAGAAAAAAATTAGTGAGAAAATCTATAGTTGGTGGATGGCCGCATATGAACCATGTGGACATTCCAACATTCACTTCAAATCACCGCCGGCACAGAAGGCTTTACCTTCGCCAGATATGACTACGGCCCGCACTTCATTGTCAAATGTTTCGCGAATTTTTCAATCAAATCTAGGTCGGATGCGTTAAATTTTTACGGGCGGTTTAACAATAGTACGGCTACCTCGCCTTCTTTTTTAACCTTTGGTTCGTCCAAATTTTTGCCTCCAATTTAAGTTATGGTTTGATGGTGGTGACGCTATTTTTTAGGGTTTTGCATTGCTACCTGTGTTATAAATCTTCTTTGGCTTGTTAGGCAGAATGCTTTTCCATTTATGGCTCTGGATACGGCAAGAATGCCTTCAAGGTGATCATATTCATGCTGCAGTAACTCTGAGAGGCTGCCCTCCAGCTCCATGCTTTTTTCTTCCCAATTCATGTCCCTATAGTGGATTCTGCACGTGCGATAGCGTTTCACTTTTACAAGCAAATCTGGAAAGCACATACAATCGTCCCAAACCTCCATCATCTCACCGCTTTCAAATTCAAGGCGGGGATTAATGAAAACCACTGGTTCCGTTATGTGCATGTAAATGAGCCTTTTCATGACCCCTATCTGGGGAGCAGCTATTGCTCTCCCAGCACCGTATCTTTTTCTGAAATCCATCAGAGTGTCATGCAAATCCTCTATAACAGGTTTAAGTTCTTCCAATTCTTTCTCTCTAATCTCCTCCGATACTTCATATAGCTTCGGATTTCCAAGAAGCAGTACTTCTTTAACAGGCATTTATTTTATATCTCCTTCCATCCCTATTTTTTATTCAATGGGCATGCTTTTAGACACTCAAAACAGGAATAGCTACTATGGTCATCGACACCCACGGTATTCATTAATGTTTCAAAAGAGAATTTTTCACTCCAAGATTTGTCTCCAAATAAATGGGCCAAAAGGGGATTAGAATTTGCACAACTCATACACGCACCATAATTAACTTTTCCTGTTTTTCCTATGGCTTTATCGGGACAGACATTTATACATTCGAAGCAGTCTAGTGGACATATTTCCCAGCTTATTTTTTCGGAAGGTTCTAACTCCACTGTGGTAACCACACCGCCTAATAGAATTCTGACGCTCTCATTCCAACAACTAAGGAAATACTTAATTATTTTATTATCCCGAAAATTGGGCTCTTTCGATAAATAAATATTTATATGGTGATACTTGAGTTGGGTTGGTTACCCTTTTTCTACGCCTTCGAAGAAGACTGGCCAGAAGGGGTCTTGTCTTGGGATTTCTAATGGTATCTTCCTTCCGTCTATTCTTTTCATTGTTCTTGTTTTTGTGTCGCTTGTAACTTTTCCTATAATGGATGCCTTTATTCCCACCTCTTCAAGCCTTTTTATTATTTGTTGGGAGTGCGTTGGTTTAGCAGTGATGAGAAGGGAGCCCTCGGCAATTGCTGCAACTGGGTCAATGTTGAACGCTTCACACACCATTTTCACCTCTTCTGGATAAATGAAGGAAGCTTCATCAATTTCCATACCCACATTGCTTGCATTCGCTATCTCAAAGAGTCCACCTATAACTCCTCCCTCTGTTGCATCATGCATTGCGGTAACGCCGCCTACTTCCATTGCGGTTAATGCATCCTTAACCACGGTCATCTCTTTGCACAGAGCCTTCGCCTTTTCCACCAGTGACCTAGGATACTTCTCCAGTAATTCTGGTTCACGCAGAACAGACAGTATTCCCACTGTCTCTATTGCAGGTCCTTTAGTCAAAATGACATTATCACCAGGCTTTGCGCCCGCCGGCGTAATATAACTGTCTCTGTCTGCAATGGCAAAAACCGCTATTCCCCCGATAGTGGGTGAAGCAAACCCGGGATAGTAGCCGGTATGTCCTCCCACTATGGCAATGTCCAGCTCCACGGCAGTCTGATGAATGGAATCCACAATGGTTCTAAACTCCTCGTCCCTAGTTTCTGGAGGCATCAAAAGCGAATAGGTCATATAGCGGGGTTTGACTCCCATAACGGCAACATCACTCGCCCCAATGTGAACAGTGTACCAGCCAAACATCTCCAAAGGCTGCTTTGGAATAGAAAATATTGGATCCTCAGCAACAATGAGAACTTTATTATTACCTATATCAATTACTGCGGCGTCAACACCGGTCAATGGGGGTACAAGTACTGTTTCATCCTTTTTTCCAAGGCGTTGCAGTAAATAATTGGTAAATGTTTCCAAGTCAATTTTTCCTACTTTGGGTGGGTGACTAAGGCTCTTAGCATATTCTTTCGCTAATTCACAGGTGTCCATTGCAACTTCTATTGGATCCTTTCCCACCAGTACTGTGAGGTCTTCTTTGCCCACCGCCCCCGCCTCGTAGAAGATCTTAGGCACCCTTCCTCCTGCTGCTCGGATGGTTTCCTTAACCTTCCAAGGCATAGATGCCCCCTCTACCTGTTTGACCTCCTCGGGCTCCTTGGAGCGGTCGATTACACTGAATACCCAACCCTTCTTCTCGCAGTATTTTTCCAGCCATTTTATTAGCCCGGGGTTGCAGGCAAAGTTTATGCCGGCTCTTATTGAGGGGTCGTTCTTGTTTAATTCTATGATGAGTCTGGCCATGTGACTTGACGCTCCAAACTTAAGCTTTCCCGCAGCGTGAGGCATACCGTTTATCACTGTTATGCGGCCCTCAACAGCTAAAACATCTTCAGGAGTTTTAGGGTCAGTCCTAGCATAAACCAGATTTGCTCTCACCTCAGGAATCAGACTGGCAAATTCCTTACAAGACTCGATACACTCAAGCGCCACAGACATTTTCCCATAGAGTTCTATACGCTCATCCAGCTTCATTTTTAACAACTCCCACGGTGAACATTAGGTTAAAAATTTTCTAAAGTGTTGCGTTTAAATAGTTAACTCCAAAATTTTTTGCAGGTTACTATGATCACTCGAAATAAAAAAGGTGGCGTTCCTAGGAAAAAATTAAGCCTTTCCGCAATAATTTTGGTCTTAATAGTAGTCATCACATTTACCTTCTGCAGAGCATCCCACATTTTCTACTTTTACAGTTTCCCAACACACCACCCCTTTAATGACAAAGACTATCAGATCTGCTACAGGGGAGAGCCAACAATACTAATAGCAAAAATGCAAAACGCAACAGATCCAATTGAAGGGGAGCTAGCCTTTTTTAATGACACATCAAACGGCATAATGATTGGAGCCGCATACACCAACACTAGTGGATACGCGGTTTTAGAATGGGAAATCCCCGACGATTACAATCTCGGTCTGGCAATTATTAACGTCTCTTGCCTTAATAGACCCGACGCTATACCCGTTTACATTGACCTCCTCATCAAAGCCAGAACAACATTTAGAAACCTCACCCACACCACATCAGCCTATCCCACAGAGATTTTAATCGTTGAAGCAGACCTAAAGGACAACACCAACAATTCACTTCCAGACCAGCAAATACGCCTTCTTGATTACCAAAATGTTAGTCTTAACGTGTCCACTACGGACTTGTTTGGTCACTGTGTTTTGTTCTGGCTGGTTCCCTCCGGTTTTTCTCCTGGAGTGTATGGCTTCTGTTTGAGGTTTGAGGGCAACCAA
>JAHQXB010000151.1 GCA_029856435.1 Candidatus Jordarchaeia archaeon | reverse complement strand
AGACGCCGTACTGGAGAAACTCAAACCACCAGACATGGAACAGATCTAAGCCGCGGTGAACGAGTACTGTACCAGAGCCTCAAACAACACCCGATTCAGAGGAGAGATGAAGCAGAGGAAAACCCCACTGGCCATCGACCTGCGTGATGAGCCCTACTATGGAGGTTCTCAGTCAGAACATGTAATCACCGAGAGGAGGAGGGAGGGCACCAACGCTTCTTTTAGGTTTGTAACTGCCTACATCTGCGAGGATGGATACCTCTACAATCTGGGAGAAGTGGTAGAAAAAGGGGGGCAAGGTGGCGGAAATCGTCCTAAAATTGGTAGAACAAGCCCAACGCCTGGTAAAAATAGGCCTATTGGTGCTGGACGGAGGCTTCTACGACACAAACCTGGTGAAGGAGCTTGACCGCGGGGGGATAAGATTCATAATCTGGGGGCCAGTGAATGAGTCCGTAAAAAGGCTGGTTGAGGAGAACAACCTTCAACCCTTGAGGGGGGTGAAGGCAGATTCAAGTATACTATGCGTTGCGATGAGTCTGGGGGACGCTGCGAGCATGAGGTCTGGCTGCTCATCTGCCGCAGGTATGGCGAACTCACATTTCTGGTTGCGGACAAGGGACTCCGGGCGGGGAGTGGTGTGTGTGGTTGTTGCCTTCAACTCCCGGTTCGGCGTAGAGCCATCCTGCCGGGATGGGAGGTGGTTCCGCTGCCGTACTATGTCAAACAGGGACAACTTTTGGGCGGCGGGTGTTCTTTGTGGGAATCATATTGTAGGACTTTCTCACCCTCTTCCTCAGCATATCAAAGTAGTGGGGGGAGAACGCCTCCAGAGGCCCAGCGCACCATCCACATCCTCGTATTTGGGACCGTGTTCTGCTTCTACCCCCCAATATAACCATTGATGAAAAGTTAAAAATGAGGTGATAAAAACATAAAAATAATTAACAATTCGAAGGCACTGAAGGGGACTCCAATCTTCAATGGAAGTTTATAAACGCCCCTTTTTTGGGCGGCTGAGTCATTCCACATCACCAGAAAACCGCATCCAAACACTAAAAGAAGGCGAGCAGGATGAAAAAAGCAAGTTGACAATATGCGGAAGGTAATGCGATGAATTTAAAGGTTGTTATTTTTTTTCTGCGTATAGGTTAGCAAAAATTATTAAATAGGAGTTGGTGGAGAAGATATTCTAGAGGTTTTAATTGTTTTTCTCTCTAAATTGTGTGGAGGAAGAAAGGTGGCGCGAAAATTTTATTCTAAGGCAGAGACCATGTCTCGCGAAGAATTAAGGAAACTCCAAGAAAAGAAAGCTTTAGAAATGGTTCGTCACGCATATAAAAACTCGCCGTATTACCACAGAAAGTTTGACGAAGCAGGGATTAAACCCGGGGACATAAAAAATTTGGACGACTTTTTTAAGAAGGTGCCTTTTACATCGAAACATGAACTGGTTAGCAACCAAAGGGAGCACCCGCCATTTGGGGAGTTTCTAGCAGTTCCTAGAGAAAAACTGCGTCTAGTCTTTATATCCCCTGGTCCCATATTTGAGCCCTATACGGCAAAAGACCTCGAAAGTACGAGGAAAAACATGGCCAAAGGCTTGATAAGTGGAGGAGTGCAGGAGGGCGACATAATACAGATCACACTGTCATACCACTTCATGCCTGCGGGACTGTTTGCCCACATGGCTGCGGAAGAGACCGGATTGTGTGTCATCCCTGCGGGCACCGGGGAAACTAGGATGCAGATAGACTTTATGAGAAAATTGGGCACTAAAATTTATGCGGGGACACCCAGCTTTCTAGCTCGACTGGCGGAAGAAGCCCAAAAAATGGGTATAGACCCCAAAAAGGATCTCAATTTAAGAATTGGAATCTGCGGAGCTGAGCCACTACCCCCAGACCTGAGAAAAAAGTTACAGGATACTTTTGGCATAGAGTTGTTTGATGCATATGGTGTGGCTGAGCTTGGTGTTATGACTAGGGAGTGCCAATACCATAACGGGATGCATATAAATGAGGAAATGTATCTTTTAGAGATTATTGATCCCAACACCCTCGAAAGGGTCGAGCCGGGCGAAGAAGGAGAGATTGTTGCCACACCTTTTGAAAGAGACGCTTTGCCTCTGATAAGGTATAGGACGGGTGATGCGTCAGTGTTAACGGAGGAAATTTGCAAGTGTGGGCGGACTGAGGCGCGGATTCTGGGTATTCGTGGTAGAGTGGATATGTTAACTAAAGTTAAGGGCGTGTTCATTCATCCCAAGCAGGCACAAGATGTGGTGAGTCACTACCCCGACTTGGGGAGAATTCAAATAATTGTTGAGAGACCGGGAGATTATGATGAAATGACAATTCTAGTGGAGGGCAAAGACCCAGCAAAGTTCAGCGAGTGGGAAAACAAACTGAAAGAAGAGTTTAGACAGGCTTTACGTATTAAGACCAATGTTAGAATGGTTAAGGTGGGAGAAATACCAGCTGACGCAAGAGTTCTAGAAGACCGAAGAAAGCACTATGCTAGATGAGAAAAAAGATTTATTAGATAAAAGTGGAGAAGAATACGATAAAAAGGCAGTAGTAGAAGGGTGAAATGTAATGGTGAAGTTCTTCACGCTTGACTTCTTTAAGGGCCTTGCAAATGAGCTTAACAAGAATCCTACGTTTCAGAGCAGTATGGCTGACTTTAAGGGTAGTATGATATTGAGAGCTGTGGATAGGGACCTGTCGGTTTATTTTGAAATAAACAATGGCAAGCTTGAAAACCTGAAAGCCGCGAAAGCGGGCGACAAGGCGGACTATATTCTTGAGGGCTCCTATGATACTTGGGTGAGGATTGGTAAAGCGGAATTGATGGCGAGAGAGGCGATAATGTCGGGAGCCATTAAGCTTGAAGGAAGCTTTATGACTCTGTTGAGCTATGCTGACGGCTTCGGCGTCCTTTTGGGAACTATGGCTCAAGCTCCCAAGGAGTTTTAATAAATATCTGTTTGGATTTGTTAACCAAATCCTTTCTTTTTTTAATGTTTTATCCTCTAAAATTTATTTTTTATCTTTATCGTTTTTCTAGTCTTTTCCCCATTTTTGGAAGTATTTACATCGTACTCTAAAGTACTCTTCTTTGTTATTTTTGAGTTTTTAGATGCTTTGACTGTTTTTTATTCTTAGGGGGGAATATTTTTTTGTGATTGTTGTCATATTTATATTTAGGAAGTGCAAACTGAGTGGTGACTGCAATTTTTTGCGAGTGGTTCCGCCTTTGCTTTTCTTGGTGGTTTCTATGAAGAGGCACGCTGAAGAGTTGAAAGGTTGGCTTACGAAGTGGTATGGTGTACGTCTTGGGAATGTTACTGGCTACGTTTTCGTTGAGACTGACGAGTTGCCGGAGTTCCTCGAGGTTTTGGAAAGTGATCCTGGTAGAGCCCACAGTTTATGTGTGTTTAGGGGTCCTCTTCTTGATCCTTTGAATTCTTTTCCGGTGGTTAAGCTTTTGAACCTGCTTAGGGGTGAGGTGGTTTCGTCTCTAATTGATAAGGTGGGTCTATCCTGTATTCTTATTTTGAGTTTTGATGGGGAGAAGCTCTGCTGTGTTTGCGATGGTAGGGAGAAGTGGGCCTGTGTTTTTAGAACTAGGGAGAAAGACACCAAAAATATCCTTGCCCATATATTTGCAATTCTGGGCTTTGAGGAGCGTTCCTATAGGTATACAGGTTTGAGTATTTATAGGGAGGGATTCTCGGGCTGGTTGGAGAGGAACGCAGAGAGTGGACTATTGGATTATACCTGGATTAGAAATGGGTTGGAGAAGGGAAAACACTCGTCCCGCGAGTCTTTACTGCTGGTAAAGTCTATTCAGAACTGGTTCGAAGATAAAGCATTTTCTTCCTGCGTTTTTACTTTGTGGTTTAGGAGTGGCAAGGTGGGAGTTTGGGGTTTAAACCACGGGGATAGGATAACCTGCGTGTTTTCTGCTAGTGGTGAGGAATCAAGTAACAGGGAGATTTCAGAGATTTTGGGAGAAATATATGATGCTTATCTTAGCGGAATGGAACCGAAAAGAGAAGTTGCAAAGGAGCCCCTAATCAATGTGAGAACTGTGAATCAGGAAATTATTCGGAGTGAAAACATTCCTGACTTAGCTGAAGGAAGCGTGGAAAAAGAAAAGAAGATTTTGGTTAAGCCTGAAGTAGAAAATATTGAGGGGGAAACAGTTGTGAGCCGTGAAAATGCCAAACCATTCAATCTTTTCGGCAAAAGACTTATGGAGGTGGAGGAGAAGGTCAGAAACTTGGAGAGGGAGATAAGCCGGATTAGGGTTTTTGAAGGCAAGATTGAAAACATAAATGCAAGATTGTCTAGTTTAGGTAAAGTGGAGGGGTTAGAGGAAGCTGTTAAATTACTGGATGCAAAGGCCTCTCTAATTGAGAAGCTGGTGGAGGAAATCAGAGCGGGTATTAATGTTCTGAATGAACAACTGGGGGAGTTTAAGAAACGTGAGGTGGAGATTCTTAAATTGATTAATGAGTTTCGTGGAAGTAAGTAGGTGACAGATGTTGGAAACCCAAAATGAAACAGGGAAAATTACTAGCAGGTTTGAGCGAGTAACTGAGGAATTCCTAGATTTGTTAAATAGATATAAGGTTGCCCTAGAGGAGGCAGTCTTGTTGATTACGAAATATAAAACAGAAGTTTTCCCGTTTTTAGAAAAGGCGGTAGATAGGATCTTAGTCACGGAAGAGTTGGAGAGTTTCAAGAATTATGGTAGAATAAGTGCTGTTTCCGAAACTGAAAATTTGGGGATTCCTTTTGCGGTTTGCTCCACCTCCTACGGAGAGGACGACGAGATGCTATTTGACATTGTTCAGAAGATTTACCAAGAATTTGAGGGTATGAGTAAGCCTTTCTCGTATTTTTTCTTTTCAGACCCTGAAGGAAGATTGGAAGTAAGCGAGAACATAGCAAGAATCATTCAACTGCTATTTATAGATAAGGTTAGCAGCTCTAAGGGTAAGGGTGGAATAATAGTTAATTTGAGAACGCTTCCCATGTTACCCTCCGGTGAAAGTAAAATTTTTGTTGACAAAAATATTCGGAGAGACCCTCACAATATTATCCCTAAACTTAAGGGATTGCTTAATGAGAGTTATGAAATAGTAGACGATGACAAAGTTTTTGGCGGGGGAAGCCTCACCTACTGCTTAAAAGTGATAGTGGAATCAGCAAATATTGATGTTTCCATCCTAGACTTGACTATCACCAGTGACATTGTGGAAGCCAACAGGATTCGCGAGTTAATTCAAGCTTTTAGTGAAATAGCTGAAAAAGAATTCACTTAAAGTGAGGGTATTAGAGAATGTCAACACAAAGCAACCTAAAATTGTTGAAGATGCCCTTCACGCACGGCATAGAGATGGAAATACAGATTGTAAACCTTAAGGGGACTTGGATTGACGGCGAAAAAATGGTCAGCATCATGGGCAAAATCGTGGAAGAAGCATCCAAAAACCTAAAAAACATTCTAAAGAAACCACAGGACCCCATAACGACCTACATTAGCAGAAAGGTTTCCAACGTAAGAGTGGAACAGGTGCAAAAAAGAGGGGACACCCTAATATGTAGCTACAAGCTTCCAGACGGGAAGCAGATAGACGTGGAAATTTTGGGAAAAGACCCCCATATGACAGCCATAACTTGGATTTTGGAGGTAGCAACCCCGCCCTGCGACACCTTCGAGGAGTTGACTTGGTGGGCGCACACCCTTGTTAAACTGTCTCATGATGCGCTCCCCCCAGGTGTTAAGGTTGTCACAACGGGTTTAAACCCTCTTATGGATTATCAACAGGGACTCAGTTTTGGAGACCACCACCACATTGGTATCCCCGATCCCAAGCTGCGTATCCATGTCTATAATTTATTGAGGGCGTTTTTGCCCCATTTAATAGCGTTGTCCGTGAATTCGCCCTTTGTGGAGGGAAAACCAACAGACATTGTTGAGATAAAGGACGGCAAGCTGCAGGCCCCGGGATGTGTGAGGAGCATAAGGTTAGAAAGGAACATTAAACAGTTGGGACCAGACGATGCACAGCACTATATACCTTATGTTGAAAGTTATGATGAAAAGAAATTTGAAGGCGTTGTGGGCCGTATACCCGCCAGAATGTGTGATATGTTTCCCTTCACCTCCTTTGGCACAGTAGAGGTACGGGTTTTCGACTCTCAAATAAGCTTGATTAGGAGAATAGCCTTAGCAGCCCTGATTCAAGCTTTGGCTCTGAAAGCCAAGAAGATTTTTGAAAAAGGGGAAAAGATTCCTAATGTAGATTCCGAAACTTTGGTAAAAAATCGCAGATCAGCAATTAGATGGGGGCTTATGGGCCCCTTCTTTAAACAAAAAGAGGTGGATAGTTTCCTAAAAAGTTATCCGGAGTTTTCAAAATTCTACTATTATGAGAACCCAGAAGAGGGGACAGAGTTCCTCAAAAGGATGCATGAAGCAGTAAAAAACATGATACTCTACATTAAGGATGAACTAGAGGAAATGGGAATACTGCGTTCAGAATATCTTAAACCAATTATGCTAACACTTTACGGGGACCTGTCAGGTAGCTTCCCCACACCACTCACAACCGCTGATTACCAACTCTTAAAATTCTTGGAACTCAAGGGAAATATGGAACGCCTCTCTCGAGAGTTACAAATCATAGCTGATCAGAGCTGCGCCGATGTTTGGAGTGACCCTATCCATGGCACACCTAACTTACAAGAAATATTCCCCGTGACCGCCAGCATGGAGATTCAAATAAAACCCGAAGTTGTTTTCGAGGGCCAACCCGTAACCTGTAGGTTATTCTTAGAGAACAAGGGCAAGAAGCCATTGGAGAATATATCAATTGAGAATCTAGTCTATGACAGTTTAGGCGAAGAGAGACTGAGGGAAACCTTTGTAGTGGATAGACTGGAGCCTGCGGAGAAAAGAGTGGGAGAAATCGAATTCGAAACAATAATGGGCGTGCCCCAATACATTCTGAAGAGTGAATTAAAAGTTGGAACTGAAACAATAGCCATTGAGAGAACCTCAATACAGGCTTACCATGTTACTTGCAAGAGCAACCTTATCGCTCAAGTCGATGGAGTGATAGTTACTGGGGCAACAGAAGTGCCTTATGCAGTCTTTGTAGAGAACGCTACACCTCTAGACATGAATTTAACTTTGAAGGTTTCAATTGTGGACATTGATCGGGGACAAACACTTTACTCAATTAGTAGCGAAGGCCAGCCCTGGGGAGCAAAGCTACGGAATATGCGTGCCAAAGAGCAAGAGCTCTTCGTTGCCATGTCTGAAGAGATGGCTAAACTCCAGTGGGCCAAAGACGCGTTAGAAGCCCAGCAGGAGGGCAGTTGGAACGAGATTCCACCACTAGTTCTCCATACCCATATGGCCAAGTCGTCTTTTCTCAGTCCTCAGTGTTCCATCGTAGCTCAGGTCATAGACCAGAATGGAAAGATTATTTCTGAAAGCAGGTCTCCCGCATTTAGGGTTTTCTTCCAGACGCCAGAAATTTCCCTCGAAGTAAAGAAGGAGCCGAACAAAATCTATCAGATAGGTGAACCAATTGAAATCAGCTTTTCTGTGGACGCCACCAAAATGTCATCAACAGAACCAGTTAACGTGGTTGCCAAACTAAAATCTACAACCAGAAAAGATTTTGAGATGGTACTTAAAGAAGAAACAATAAGTCCCACAAAGAAGGCGATAATAACTACAAGTTGGAAAGCCACAGAGGACGCGTTAAAGAATCTCCGTAGTGACATAATGAAGGTAAGCATAGAACTTTATCAAGGGGGAAGCCTACTTGAGTATGAAGAGCTCCCCCACAAGTTTAAACTGGTGAAAGGACCTCCCATAGAAATAGAATGGTTAAATGTACCCGAAAAAGCCTTTATTAATATGCCCGTTGGTGGAAAACTTAAAATTGGAAAAATCAAAGAAAGCGAAAAACCTTTAATTCTTAGTGTCGAAGCCCTAATTAACGATCAACCCCACATGATTACCACAAGAAGTATAGACGATGCCCAGTCAGAAACCCTTATTGAGATAGATCCTCTGACTGTACCTCAAGGCACTGAACACTTCTGTTTAAGGGCCACCCTCATCAAAAATGGAAAAACCGTCTTAGAATCCACCCGCGAAGTCCCAGTTATAAATATAGGGAGGGCGGTGGAAGTGGTTTTCCAGAATCTGCCAGAACAGTTGGCCCCCGGCTCAATACATAATCTTATGGTACAAATAGTAAATAGAATCGATGACAAAATCAGCTTCGACCTGAACTGCGAAGGAGAAATAGAAGGAAAGAAAATCTTCAGAGAAGACATACCAATACACCTTAAACCCAACGAGACACTATTAGCTCAAGTAGGCGTCAAAATACCCACCTACATTGCAGATAATGAGTGTACCATAAACCTTCAACTAAGCCAGAATGGCATAGTGGGTTGGGTGAACAGGAAGAAAATAAGAGTCTACTCAGACAAGCCAAGGTTCAGAGTTGGTTACAGTAGTAAACCTCCACTGGCTGAGTACGTAATGTTCCAAGGCGAAAAAATGGAGTTTAGCATAACTCCAATAGTTCAAAGCTTTATTGACTATGATGTTAACGCCAGAATAGTATTCGCAATTTTCGACAAAAAGACAAAAGAGGTAGTTGCACAGGAAAAGAAAACCATCATCCTGTCAAAAGGAAAACCCATAAGACCCCTAGACCAACCCATAATTTGGGAGATCCAAAGACCCAAAGAACTCAAAACTTACTATCTAGGGACAATGATTTTCGACCTAGAAAAACCAGACGAACCCAAAGAAGTACCAAACAAACTGGTATTAAACTCGCTAGTAGAAGTAACGATAGTCCCTGAAACTTAAAACTGAAACCTAGGTCACCCTCTTTAAATTATTTTTGTTTGAAATAAAAGGTGATGCAGATTTATTCGGCTCCATCTCCCTAATAAGGCTCCAAATCGTGAAAGAAGCCCTATAAACACCCCTTTTTGAGGCGAAACCGAACGATTCTACATCACCGAAATAAAAAAAGGGAAAGTTAAGCTACCTCCAACCTGACAATCAGGTCTCGCGCAAGCTTCTGATACCAGTTCAACAACTGTCCAAGGTCTTCTGCTTTGAAAAATATTCCTCTACCAGCATTGGCAATGGCTTCCATTATTTTTTCTTGGACTTCGCTGCCTATTCCCACGGTAAAAATCACCGTGTCTTTTCTGTCTGAATAGTACTTGTGCGCAATCTCAACAGGGGGCCCCTCCTCCCAGTGATCAGGGAACCCGTCGCTTAGAAGCACTATCATGGAGGGCCTTTTCTCTTGGGGGGTTTCTTTTTCCCACATGCTAATCATTTTATGCGCTTCAACTAAGGCCTCAGACATGTTGGTGTGGCTGCCAGAAACTTTGTTTAATCTGTCTATGATTAGGCGTCCCAGTTGTGAAACCCCGGACATTCTACTTCTACCGGGATGGAAGTAAGGTAACTTTTTCCCTCCGGTCATGAGGAAAGTTAGTGGATCTGCTGTTTCGCTATATGTGATTACCGCGATTTTTTCGCCGTATCCCCTTCCGACCTTCTCCACCAAGTAGAGCAGTGCTGCAAAGACCGCCCCGCTCACCCGTTTTACCTTTTCTCCCTCTTTAAATTGTTCCAGAAACTCTTTTAGCTCCGGTATTTCGGCTCCTAGTGTCTTTATAGCTTCTACCGCGGGAGTGATGTTTTTAACCGTCATATCTTCAGTTAGCATACTTTTTGATACGTCAATTAGGAGTATGGCGTTAAATGGCACCGCGGCTCTCCAAGGTTTTATTTCATAATCTTTGAGCTCCGAGAAATTAATCACTCCTATTTGCTTCCCAGACAAACTCGGTTCGGTTGAAGAAATGTGAATGTTTATCTCTTTTTGGGGCCACTTCAAAACCCAGTCTTTGAAAATTACCCGGTGGTCCATAAACTCTTGGAATTTTTCTTTAGATTCCACAACTGCCTGTATGGCGTCTTCTGAGGAGCCGCTAAGCGACTCGATTCCAAAGACAATTTTGTAAATTTTTTGGGGTTTACCAGTAAATTTTCTCACTGTTACTTCAAAGTCTTCATCCAGCCCCACGGCTTCACAGAGAGAAGGCTCCATTACAATGTCGCCAGCGGGAGTGTCAAAGTTGGGACGAGTCAGAGCTACACCCCAAGTTCCAGAAAGGGGATCTTCAAATTCTATGACTGACCCTTCCATTGCATTAAGTTTTTGAGCGTCGCCTTCATTTATCAGAACATATCCTGCTAACCCTTCTTGAGTTGTGATTTTTAGCTTTATTCCTGGGGCTTCCGGCGCTTCCTTTGGTTCTTCCGCTATTTTTTCTTTCTTTTCGATGAACTTTTCCGCCCCTTCAGCTGGTGTCGCTATTTTCTCCACGATTTTTTCTATGGACTTTTCAGCAGGTTCTCCTGAAGTGTCTTGCTTCTTTGGAAGTTTTTCCAACTTTTTGATTTCATTCTCTTTAGGTTCTTCCAAATTTTCCGATTCTTCATTTTTTTCAGACATTTTTTGCTTTCCTCCCTATTTTTTGAGGGGACCCCCTTTAATTTCGGGTTTTTCCTATGATAAGGTTCAATTCAAAGCTTAAATTCTTTTGTGGTGTCGATAAAATTAAATTTATTAATGGGGATTTTTACTTATTTTTTGCAATTTATTGTTTTGAACTCTCAGTTTCAATAATCGATTTTATAAAGCCGTACATTTCTTGGGGGTTGTTTTCAAGGCGGCTCGGCCATAGCTTTTTGTAAAAGATTCTGCGGGAGGCAGCATCATCATATCTAAGTATTCTGTTCTGTATGGGTGACGAGTTCATCAGTGTGTTGTCTAATCTTGCTATAGTTAATATATCAAGCATAGAGAGTACTATAAGATTTATGTCTTCACAATTCTCATTTTCTTTTCGGGAAATGGTTATCTTGAAGTCTTGGGGTCTAACTTGAAATTTAGGATGCGGATCTATAAAGAAATCAATGCTTGAAAGCTCGTATATTTCACTACTTACCAAATCGGCAATTTGTTTCGCTAAAGTTTTTTCGGTTAATTCAGCCAATTCCTGGGGGACATGTACTTTCCTGAAGGATGCCTTCGTTTCCCTCTTAAAGGGGGGAACCAGTTTCAAAAGGTTAGAACCGAGAATGCGTTGGGCATCCTCGGGAGTGCCCGGAAAATCCATACCTAGCACAAAGGAGATAAACTGCACCGCATGTGGTACGTCAAAATAGTTGTAATCTGTCCCAAAAAGTATTTTTTCCGACCAGTTTCTATACTTTCCAAGGTTTGGCTGTAATAATTGTACAGCCTCCTCGAATAATCTTGGAATTCCAGCGTCATGAACTCCAGAGGTATCACCATAAATGTTGGGATGACTTAACACATCGAATAGTTCATTTTGCCCCAGGTGGAATCCAATGTGGGCTATAATTACCTTGAGGTTTTCCACTAAGGCTTTATTTTGGGATTGGAGTTCTCTTCTAGCCATTTTTGTTACTTCGAGTATATCCATCACTTGACCAAATCCTCGCGTGTCAAAGAGGACTGGAATGTTAAGTTTTGCTGCCTCAACAAGAACGTTTTTCACTTCTGAGGAGGTAATATCGCCACTCCAACCATCGGATCTGGGGTGTAGTTTTAACCCTCTCAACCCCAATTGTTTTACTGCTCTGTATAGTTCATTTATAGCTAGTTCTCCCTGGGTGGGAACCACTCTCCCAAAGCCAATTAATCTTAGAGAGTAAGGGGCGCGAGCCACCCACCTTCCAATGTTGTCGTTGGAACGCCAGTAAAGCGCCTTGCCCTCGTCTCCCTCCCTCCATTTGAATTCGTCGTTAAAAGGGAACACGACAGTTTGGTCTACAGCCCAAGACCCATTTAGAGTGTCCTTCCATTTCTTATTACTTCTAATAAATTCATTTAAAAAGCCATGTGGGCTGTATCTGAAAATTTGGGGTTTATCGGAAAATAACTTTGAGAGTTTCTTTCCCACTTTAACATAGAAGTCGAAGGTCCCTCCTGGTGCAACTGGATTCCTATTACTGTGACCATCAATATCTGCACCCAAGTGGTGATGGGCATCCACAATGTAGAAACGAAAAATTTTTTTTGATTCTACATCTTCAAACTCAAGCATTTGTTACTCACCGGATAATCTTTTTTCTATTTCGCGAGACAGCCTAGCTACTTCAACTTTAATGATGTTCATCTCCTTATTCCAGTTCTCAACAGGGTGTATAACATTTGAAATATTCTCCGTAATTTCCATTAAGCGCTTTTCCATCAGTCTATTTATATCCTCATATTTTCGATCCATTTGTTGAATGGACGATTCAAGAGAGTTTAGATTTGATTGAATGCTTACCTGGGTATCAGTAAGGTTTCTAATTGATACTTGGAAACTCGCTGCGCTCTGTTCCAATTTGTTATTTAGATTCTCCTGTTCCTCTTTTAATTTTTTAAGGTTACCTTTCAAGTTTGAATCTTCTTTTTTCACATGCGCCTCAAGCTCCAAGTATTTAGTCTCTATATCTTTAAGCCGATTATTAATCTCACCCAATATTACACTAAAAGCTTCGGTCAAATCACTAATTATTTTGCTAATCGAGCCTAGAATTTCGGGCAGTCTGTCTAAATATTCAACGCTTTTTGTGGGCATCACCAATCGCCTTATTTTCCGCCGAGAAAACAAATACTATAATCCACTAAAAAATACAAATTACAATTATCAATAAACAGAGAAATAAATTAAACATATCCCAAAACTGTATAGGTGATGCAGATTTATTCGGCTTCATCTCCCTAATAAGGCTCCAAATCGTGAAAGAAGCCCTATAAACACCCCTTTTTGAGGCGAAACCGAACGATTCTACATCACCAACTGTATACCTGCAATTTAAAAAACAAGTCCTAAAAACAAAGAGTTACCCAATTCTGAGAATAGCCCCTAAAAAAGAATTAGGTGGAATAATGGATTTAACTTAGCCCGAAAGACAAAAAAACATCGGGGGTAATTTAAAATTACAAGGAAAATGTTTTATACTTATAAAATCCAATTATGGATATAGAAAAATGCGAGAAAGTGATTATGATGAGCCTCCTAGTCTATGATGTTAAGGGAGACGGAGAAATAGATAATATAGACCAACTCGACAAGAGCATCCTATCAAGTGATAGAGTACTTATAGTTATCGCTGAAAATAATAAAAAAATTTATCTCTGGAAGGGAAAAAACAGCCCCGTAAGAAAAAAATTTGTGGGCGCACGTAAGGCTGCAGCCCTCAGAACAGAATATGGATTCGGCTACAAAGTAGTAGCTATGGATGAGTCTGACGAAGAAGCAGACTTCCTAGCCTTAATAGGAATGAAGCCCAGCAAAGTACCAAAACCAATTTCAACATCCGTTGAAAGGGAACCACTACCAGTAACACCTCCAACACCAGAACCGGAACCAGCCTTAATAACCGTAGAACCAACACAAGAACCCGAGCCCAAAGTGGTTGTTAAGACTTCCCGCCCCAAGGTTACTGTAGCTCAGCCCAAGGTTGCTGCGGCTCAGCCGGAGCCAAATATTTTGAGTGAAGATGAAATTATGACTAGGCTGGATAAAATTGAAGTGCCGCAGGGGTTTGTCAGAGAATTGGTTATTTCTGGGCACTCATTATATGCAGTTAAAGAAAGTAAAACAATCATTTTCGGAAAGGAAAGCATTGAAAGGAGATTGGAGCGTGTTAATCCCCCAGAGGGTATATTTTTGGCTGAAGATTTTATTCCCAGAGTGCTAGTAGAAAATGGGGTTGTTCAGGCTGTGGAGTTCCTAAAGGAAAGCCCCGAAATTGGTTATTCATCTGTTGAACCATTGAAAGAAGAGATGGTAGCTCATCTTCGCGACTTGGTAGGTGCATTCAAGCGAGAAAAAGAGAAGGGTTAGAAACGGTTTAAAAACCAATTTTGTACTTTTCTCTCACCTCCTCAGCCGCTTTCTCCTGAATTTCTAAAAGTCTCTTTACTATCTGTTCTCCCACAGAGGGGTTTGGGATGTTGAAGTTCCTAAATCCACACTGAGGGGTAATGAGAGAATGACGAAGTAAGGATACCACATCAATCTGGGATTCCAGCTGAGAAACTATATGCTCCATCCTCTTTGTAATATCACTTGCCTTAGGGATAAAATCAGACGGATCTTTTACCCCCCTTTGTATATCGTATATATTATTTTCTCCGAAAAGTTCTTCAGGGGTGTTGGGTGTTAGACCAAAAGCGAATCCTTTGCCTTTCCGCAAATATTTTTCTAAGGTTTCACTGTCTGTCTTTTCAAGAGTATTAGGATACCTTCTTGCGTCAAATGAGAAGTAATCTATGTTTAATTTAAGTACATCATCTATAACAGTTAACGGATTGTCACATATGTGAACACCCTTTTTACATTGAATCCTACATAGAACCGATTCTATGGCCCTTATTTTTGCCTCTGGCTCGGCACTGTCTTTAAGACACAGGGGTAACAGTGGCTCATCGAGAAACAATATAGTTTCCCCCCCTTTACCTAGGAATTTCCTTGAGAGCTTTTGCAATTCTTTGGATAGCCAATATGCAACCTCTGCAGTCACCTCCAAAACTAATTTAAAAAGTTCCTCATCTAGTATCACCTTCTTTCTTCCAGGCAATACCTCTACACTGTATGCCTCTGTTAGGGGGCCTGTTATTTCTCCTTTAACACCCCAAATGTCTGCCTCTGTTTCTTGAAGGACTTCTCCCAAGGCATATAAACCTCTAAGATACCTTTTTTCTAGTGGCAACCCGCCAGGCTTTATATTTATTTTTTTAAGCACTAACTCGCCTCGAAGATCTTCTAGTCCCTTAATTACTTGGAAATCATTAAGGTTCAATCTGGCAGACCCCTTCTCCAAAACGAGTCCGGGAATTATGTTGTGAAACTGAAATGTCATATTATCCTCGACTGTTTGAGGGAAGTATGGGATCCTTGTCCCGGAGCTAACTATGTCAAGTACAATTTGCTTTGCATCAGCTATGGGGTGGCTGCCTAAACCAGTAGAAGCGAAATTAATCACGTGCGCCTCCTTTTACACGTGGATTTATGTAACAAAAGCTTTACTTTTAAATATTACACCAAGCTTTGTTTCTCCCAAAAAGAGGACACCCATGTTCTACCTTGCTCTATGTCTTGGACTTTTTCTTGGCACAATGGGCTTACATGTTTTTTTCCTTATGGCTCTCACCAGAGAATCTTCATCGTACACTTCATCTTTGAAGAGTGTTGCTACTCTGCCTATGTATTTAGCCTCATGTGCATCGCTTCCCCCTATCTGTGCTAAACCCAGTTCTAAAGCGGCAGACCTGGCCTCTTTGTTAACGCTTCTTTTGGACACGTGGTTAAATACTTCGATACCATCTAGTGGAAGTTCAAATATTTTATTGTTTAGACTGTTTTCCAGATTTCTGAAGGGGTGTGCAGCTACAGCCACTCCCCCAAGATCATGAATTCTATCGAGTGCATCTTCAGCAAAAAGGTTTAACGGTATGGTTTCCGAAATTCCATACGCCAAGATGTGGCCCTCAAAGGCAGACACCTCGCATCCTACGAAAACACTGATTCCATATTTGCTTGCAACGCGACATGCCTTAAACGCCCCTTCTAAAGTGTCGTGATCCGTTATTGCTATTCCCGACAACCCATTGTCAAGTGCGGTCACCATAGCTTCGTAGATGCTAATTTTGGAACAGGGTGAAAACGTGGTGTGAACATGCATATCTACTATGCTCATTAAAACCACTATTAAGATTCCAGTTCAGGAAATAAATCAAACCCGCTGAGATTAGGGGAACCCTTACGTATAGCCCTTTTTCGAAAAGAGCCTTCCAAACTTGATCCGCCACCACTCCTAAAAATGCCCACCTTTGTTTTACGTAACTATTTCGACACTATAATCGGCGCTGGTTTTATTTTATTCCTTTAAAGCTAGGGCCAGACGCCTAGGTTCTTTAAGTTAACCATGTATTACATTCTATATAAATAAGTTTGGTGATTCGCTCTCAACATCGAAATGAGTGTCTTTCTCGACAAGGTTTCCGTGAATAAATGCTGCAAGTCCGTGGAGTGTTTTTTGAGTTTATTATTTGGGTTTTGTTATCTTATGGGGTGCCAAAACTGTTCTGATTTTTTAAAGATAAGGACGCTAACATAATTTTTTAGCCATTGGAATACAGTTTTTACATATCCTAAAGTTTTCTCTCTCCTCATGGAGGAGTATGCGGCCGTTGTTTTCAGGTAAAGGATTTTGCCAATTTTAGCGGCCCTCCACGCCATCTCTTGATCCTCAGTAACAATCAAATTCTCATTGAATCCCCCCAGCTTAACGAAAGCCTTCCTTTTATAGAAGCAACACTTGGTTTGGGCATGTGGCTTACCAAGAAGGAAAACCAATTTGTAAATCATATTAATTAACTTGAAGAACGCGTTCCCGAAGGGAGTGCCGTCACTAGGATAAATATCACATGTACCACCAACAATTTGGTTTTCATCGCAATTTTTCAAAACTTCCTCCAAAAAATTCTTACATATAATTGTGTCGGCGTCCAGGAATAGTAAGATTTCCCCCCCAGCGATTTTGGCTCCTGCATTTCGGGCGGCTCCAGCTCCCTCTCTTGGTAGATCCAACACGTGGTCGGCATACCTTTTTGCGATTTCTCGAGTCTTATCAGAACTATGACTATCCGCAACAATTATTTCATACTCGTCGCGGGTTAGGGTTTGGTTTAAAACAGATTTAATGCAGCTGGGCAGATAACGCTCCTCATTCAGGGTGGGAATAATGACTGATATTTTCACCATTCCGCTCGCCACATAAAAAATTTTTTCAATCAATTGATGAGCTCTTTTACCTTATTAATATTTGAGGCAAAATAGGGAACCGTTATCTCGTTAAAAGTTAGCGAACCATGAGACCCCAAAAAGGTCTTCTCTATTATTTCCACCTTCTCCTCCTCCTCTTTTTCTGTTTTCATCTCAGCGCCCCTCTTCATTATAAGTATTACGTCGCCGATTCTGGATCGAATAGTGTCTGCATCTCTAGTTTCGGGCAAGAGCCTGCTTTTAATTTCATTGAATGTTAACACCAGCCCGTTCGTACCTACTTTTCTCGTAAGCCAGTCCACCAAATCCTGTAAACAGTCTTCCCCAACATAGAAGTGTAACACGCGTCCCGACCTTCCGGGTGGGAATCTTAGAAACATTGAAACTTCTTTAATTTCTTCTTCGCCCAGAGTTATCTTTTTTTCCATTTCCAATTCATCCTGACCATGGTCGCTAAACATGGTTACAACAGATTTCCCAGCGATACTATCATCTAAACGTCTAATAAAATTAAGAAATGTTTTTTCGAGGTGGTCTATGGCATACTTGTACTCTTCACTGTAAGGACCGTAAACGTGGCTCACAGAGTCCAGTAAGCCTACATATATGTTAATTAAAGTTTTGCTGCCCCGATACTTTTCCAAGATTCTCTTAGCCTGGGAAAAACCATCTATTATGTCTGAATAGCCTAAACTGACTTTTTCCGTTTCAAGTAAATGTGAGAGCCCGGTGCCCGCTATTTCCCAGGGTAACAGTTCAGCGTGGATCACATTCTCTTCTTCTAATACTTTGTATATTCCCCGTTCTAGCAGTAATAGTTTAACGTCGATTCCGCTCTTGTATAGGAGATCATAGCTGGGAGCATTAATGGAAGCCATTTTAAGAGTGTCTACCACTGTGCCTAGTTGAGGGAAGAGGATTTTGTGTCCCAATACGCCATGTCTTTCTGGGGGTAAACCGAAATGGATGGAGGGAATGGCGGCGGAAGTGATGGTTGGAAATATTGAGCTTAACACTATCCCATTTAGTTTTTCATAAATTCTTGGGAGTTTACTTGCCAGCGGAAACTGCTGGGTGCCCATAGAGTCTACAATAACATTAATAACGTTCTCAGCATCTAGGCAATCGTTATCCTCAAACAGACTTTTACAGTTTTTGTTTTCGATAAGAGTCTTTCTGTCTTTAACATTGATGCCCAACATTCTAAAGGCTGTGGGAATAGTCATAAATATATTTTGATTGTAGTTTGGACAGAAGAGATCCAGGCCTTCGAAAAGGGGTTCCACTATGTTTTTTTCAGGCATTTACCCTTATCCTCTCAAAGCGTAAATCTTAGATAGATGATATAAATAGCACGATTTAGGGAAAATAAGGATGTCGCAAATTTGAGCTCAATAGCTGGTGTGTATAGTAAAAGGGGAGAAAGTATCTTTCAGCAAATTATTAAAATGATACGGGAAACACTGCATAGAGGCCCAAATTTTGTGGGAGTAGACCTTAACCACAATATTTACAGAGCTCGGGAGATTGACAGGTTATCCGTTCAGGTTGTGGAAGGCTCCAGTGGCATAGGAGTGGCTTCCAGCACTGCGGGTCAGCCTTTTAGCAGCGAAGAACTGGAAGTATCACTCGTTTGCGATGGAGAAATATACAATAAAGAGGATATAGAGCAGCTCACAAACAGAGAGATTTTGAGCGATAAGGAATCAATTTTACGCCTATTCGAGAAATTCCTTTTATCAAAACCAAATATTTCGTACGCTATGTATGAGACCATAAGACTTCTAGATGGTGTTTACTCTTTTGCACTTTTTTACAAAAATTCATTTCTCATAGCCAGAGACCCTATTGGCGTCAAACCCCTTTATTTATCTGAGGACAAGAGTAGAATAGCTTTCGCCAGCGAGAGGAAGGCCCTCTGGAGTATTGGAATGTTTGACATCCAAACCTTACCCGCCTCATCCTGGGCAATAATTGAAGAATCAGGGGTGAAAGTCAATTATTTAGAAAGTCTCAAAGAAGGATACAATAGGAAAGTAAGCCTCAAAACCGCACAGGATAGGGTAATAAAGCTTCTTCAAAAAGCGGTGGAAAAAAGGGTTAGAAATGAGAGGGTGGGAGTGCTTTTTTCTGGAGGGTTAGACAGTGCGGTTTTAGCCAAAACTATGCAAAACTTGGGATACAAACCAACTCTTTACTGTTCAGGTGCGGAAAATTCAAAAGATATTATAGGAGCAGTCCAAGCCGCAGAGGAACTAGATTTGCCCCTCAAAATAAATTATATGACAATTCAGAAAGTTGAGGAAAACCTACCAAGATTAATCTACATGATAGAGGAAACTAATCCATCCCAGGTAAGTATAGCACTACCATTATATTTCTCGACGCAACAAGCCAAAAAAGAAGACCTAAGCTTCATCACGTCTGGAGGCGGGGCAGATGAACTTTTCGGGGGATACGCAAAATACATACGTGTCTTAAAATATGAGGGTTATGAGGCCCTACACAGAGAACTTTTCAGAGACATCAAAGAAATCTCTGAAGCAAATATTCATAGGGATGACGCAGCAAGTATGGCCAATTCAATAGAACTGAAACTACCTTACCTAGATTATGACATGGTAAAATATGTCACATCAATTCCTCCCCAGTACAAAATCGCGAGAACAAATTCAGATTACATAAGAAAGTTTATTTTGAGGGAAATTGCCAAAAAAATAGAGCTACCCCCTTCTCTGGTGAACCGCCCAAAAATAGCTATGCAGTATGGCTCCTCATCCCAAAAACTCTTGGAAAAATTAGCCGAAATGAAGGGGTTCAATAAAAACCTAAGCAAAGAATATGGGTACCATAGTGCATTAAAACTATACATAGAAACCATAGCTAGAACAAAAGGAGTTCCAGGAATTAATCCTGAACTCCAAAAGCTAGTACACAAAATAAAATTAACATAACAGGTAACACAGTGGGTCACTTTTGAACCCCATAAAGCTGTAGATTTCCTCTATTGACTTCTCACACTACAAATAGGGAGGAGAAGAAAATCTAAGACAACACTCTCAATATCGGCCCACGTAGAAGAGGCTATCTCAAAACAAATCTGTATGAATAAATTGTTTAGAATAATCGAAATGTTTAATTTTATAGAAATCTGGCTTGAAAACAGGTAAGTTATGGCAGTACTTTACGAAAATTAAATATATTCTTATTTTGTTAAGTGTTAAATACAATTGGGAGGTGCAATTAATGGTAAAATATAAGAGAGGCCACCTTTACTATCCTGAAGTGCCTGTTTACAAAATTTTGGATTGGACTGCCGAAAGATTCCCAGACAGACCAGCATTTCTACACCCCGCAAAAATGACGTTCAAGGAATTTAAAGAGCAGGTAGATAAATTCGCTACAGCGCTGAAAAATCTAGGGGTGAAAAAGGGAGACAGAGTAGCATTGTATGGGCCGAATCTAATCCAGTGGGAGATAGCCTTCTACGGAATATCAAAGGCAGGCGGCATCGTAGTCCCCATGAACCCATTATTCAAATCCCACGAAGTCGAGTACGAATCAGTGGACTCGGGAGCAGAAACAATGATAGTTTTCCAACTCATGTATCCCAACGTAGCAGCAGTTAAAGACAAAACAAAACTCAAAAAAATAATTGTTCAAGAGTTCGGCCCTAAACCAGAAGGCACAATCGGTTGGACAGAACTAATGGAGAAAACGAAGCCAGACCCCCCAGAGTACAAGTATAATGCAAAAGAAGACCTTGCGGCGCTAGTATATACTAGCGGAACAACAGGATTACCAAAAGGAGCAATGCTCACACACTATAACCTGGTATCAAACGTGCTCCAAATATCCCAAATTTTCGAGGTAAGCGAAGAAGATGTTGCGATGACGGTACTTCCACTATACCACATTTACGGTATGACATGCTGCATGAACGCAGCAGTATGGACCGGTGCAGCCCAAGTAGTTGTACCGAGATTTGATGTTAAGGAGTTCTGTGAACTAATTGAAAAATACAAAGTAACATACAGCCTATGTGTGCCCCCAATATTTCTGGCGGTAGTGAGACACCTAGAAGACCCCAATGTGAAGGGTTATGACTGGTCAGATCTCAAAATATTCAACAATGGCGCAGCCCCAATACCGCTGGACCTTCTCGAAAAGTTTGACAAATTGGCTAAAGAGAAATGCAACGCCCAAAACGTTATAGTGCAACACGGCTGGGGCTTGACAGAAGCTTCCCCAGTAGTTGCGGTGAATCCCATGTATCGCCGCAAGATGGAATCCCAAGGCACCCTACTTCCCGACACATTCCACAAAATAATCGATATTGAAACATCAGAAGAGCTCCCTGAACCTGGTCAGGTGGGCGAACTAGTTGTTAGGGGACCCCAAGTTATGAAGGGCTACTGGAACAGACCTGAGGATACTGAAAATGCCTTTTGGACTGACCCCAAAACAGGCTTGAAATGGCTAAGAACCGGGGATGTAGCATATATTGATGAGGAAGGCTATGAACATCTTGTTGACCGTTTAAAGGAAATGATCAAATACAAGGGGTGGTCCATAGCTCCCGCAGAGTTAGAAGACCTCCTCTTCAGAAACCCGCATGTGTTCGACGCAGCAGTCATCGGCAAACCGTCAACAGAGCCCGATGTGGGCCAGATTCCCAAAGCCTTCATAATCCTTAAACCCGAATCTAAGGGCAAAGTCACAGAACAAGATATCATAGATTGGGTGGCCGAGAGAATAGCGGCATACAAAAAGATCCGTGAAGTAGAGTTTGTGGAAAGCATACCCAAGACAATTTCGGGCAAGATTCTTCGACGGGAACTGATAGCACAGGAAAAACAGAAACTGGGAATCAAATAGAGCGGCCCGCGGTGAGCTATGCGCTGAGTTATTAGAAGTTATGGCCACCTTTTTGGCCTATGTTTTTTGGAATAGGGATTTCCACTTTAGCCTGTCCCTTTATTTTTATTTGTTAATTGTTCAATGCAAGTTAACGTACTTTGCAGTAGCTTCAAAATAATTACTAAAAATAGGCAGGTGCCCAAAGTAATAGGGAAAACCGGCCAAAAAAGCCAAACACTCCGATTTCAGAGTCTCCAACATTTTCTAAAAATGGACAAACGTACAAGTGATGTTAAATTAACAGTGTTGAACTCCAAAGTTTATTTATGGTAAATGTTTTGCAGAAATTGAAAAAGGTAAGAGTTAAAGCCTTTGGGGAAGCTCATTAACTAACCACAATTTTTCGGGTTACGGGGAATTGTCATTGGATTCAAAGGGTAGACGCACATATGCTTCTTTGGATAAAGGGGAAACATGTTTTTCATAGCGGATATTTGAGGTGTAAGCTAGATGATTAGTTTTTCTTTTTTGGGGGAGGAGCTCATATCTAACTGGCATCCTTCTGGTGATTCTATGAGTTTAAAGGAGTAGCCAAGGTTGCGACTAACTGCCTCACCCCTGATTTTACATAATATGCAGGGAAACTCATCTGGCAGCTGAAGTGCCGACTGATATTTTTCTTTATAGTTTTTACTGAGACACTTTGTAACTTTGGCTTTAAAGGTACTATCAGTAAACTCTTGTACCTCCAATTCTGAACCCATAGACCTCTCAATATTTACTATTGTCTTCACTATGTCTTCAAACCTCATGTCTTTGGCAGCCTTCCAAGATTTAGTCTCTACCTCCAAGTAATACTGCCAAAGCTTGTCCAAATCTTTGCTGTATCTTTTCCTCATAAAGGATATTGCTATTTCCAAAAAGAAGGTTAAACCAGAAATTCCTTTCTGCCACATTTCTGAAGGAGACAAGGCGGGAATTTCTATCATAGGAGTAGTTTTACGAACCTTGGGCTCGGCGGGAACCCCCTCCTCAAACATAGAACGAAAAGCAGTGCTGGGTCCCACAGCAAACTCACTTAACATATCTTCGGAGGACTCAATTTTAGGTGCCTCAAACTCCTCCACTTCAGGCTCGCCCAGTGTCTCACTTACTTCCACTTCTGATTTGGCGATTTTGGCAGCCTCCTCTCGGACAGTAGCCTTTGATGGTTCTACCCTTTTTAAACCAGTTAGTGCCTCAAAATCTGTTTGTGGTTTCGGAGCAGTTTCCTCTACTGCAGCAGAAGTAGGAGCAGGGGCGGGAACAGCTTCAAGAGAGGTCTCTGGGGTGGGAGTGGTTGGTTGTTCCTCGGTGGGACTTGGGGTGTAAGTTATGGGAAATTTTCTTACTTTTGCTTCATTTATAATATTTCCCAAGCTTCTCACAATTGCGTAGGGGGACATTAGAGGCAAAGATATGCTGCTGCTTATAACGCTGGTAAGCACGTTGGGGTCAAGTGTGCCTACCTTTTTTACGGATATTAAGTCTTTTCCCCGGAATATGGCTATGGACCAGTAATCATTCACTTTTCCTATTTGCACTAGGTATGAGCTTCCTGCTATGCCTGCTTTTCTACTCCATGGTTCAAAAACCACGGAGTTATCCTCTTCTGAAGACATAAAGTTCCCTCAAAATTCAACACTCACTTGTGTTATATTATTATAATATTTTAACCAATTTATTTGTTTTCATGACTTGCCTGATATATATTTTTAATCTCGATGTTAGGAAAAAGGTTTTGGTCGTGCAAAGGTTTTGGTACAAAATCGCTGGGAAACGTACCCAGATTGACTTGTTGCCTTTGTGATTGGTTTTTCTCCCATATTATTCCTCCTTTTGGCAAAAAGAGTCTAAATAGCCATATGTTTAGGCCGCACTCCTGTTTGTAGGGATCTGTTTTTGTGGCTGGCTTTGAGAGAAACCATCTCCCCATCTTTTTTTAACACCTTGTGTAGAAAAATGGAGGTGGGAAGGGATGCGGAGGCAGGCTAAGGCAAGGTCACCACAAAAATTCAGCCACCCGGAGTATTGTTTAAACATGTGGTAAATAGTGCTTCTTTTCCCTCTAAGACTAAGACCCTTTTTGAGGGGTGTTAAAACTGCTTCTATTTAGAAAGTTTGTTAACTTATTCCAACTGTTAATGTTAAAGAAAAACCATTAAATCTATCATTCCTTAAAAACAACCATACACATACATGTCGTGCGGCCAATTCCAGCCCGGAATGCGGGAAGTTAGAAAAAGCCCAAAAGAGGGCAGGGCCACAATTGGAAACATCCCCCCACCGAAAGCAACTATGCATTACCCATAAGTGCTATGGGTAATTGTTTTCCTCTAATTTTATGCAAAATACGCATATTTTCCTGTTTGCGTTTACAAAAAATACACGTATATGGTAAAAAAAATGGAGAGAAAAAATTACCCACAATAATTGTGGGTAATATATAGCCGAAAGCAGGAGGGATGTGCCTGCTTCAACCGTTCTCCGGGCGATAGATTCATAAAATCTCTTGTTTTTGGGCTTTTTTTGGCTCTTCTCAAAACTGTTTTTCACCACTTAAAGGGGATGGAAATATTAAAAATTGAGGAAAAACACCGATAAAACCATAAATTATCAGGGAACATAACGGCAAAAAACCATAGCAAAGATCCTGCGAATCTATCGCCGGGAGAAAGCCTCCCCGTGAAACTTGAGGGAGGAAAACCCAAAGTTACCAAGGTTAACGCTGGGTCAGGACGGCCTCCGCTCCTTCAGATGCGCCTCGAACCCAAAAATACGCTTGAAACTTTTTAGGCCCAATGTTTCTTATTGAAGTTTATTATAATTTTTTTAATAGATTATTTGCTTCAATAGGGGGTGTAAAAGAAACTTTTTGGATATTTTTGGGGTAAAGACTTAAATTTTTGTTTTTTATAATTTCCCTAAGACTTGATATAGAATA
>JAHQXB010000145.1 GCA_029856435.1 Candidatus Jordarchaeia archaeon | reverse complement strand
GAGATTTTGCGAATCCATCGCCCGGACATCCTCCGATGGATGCTTGGAGGAATGAAGGGCGGCAGAAAGCGCCTGAAGAGCCTCAGAACGGGGCGGGGAGAACGCCGACGAGGCCAGGGATAGGCTCAGGAGGAAGTACCAGCCCGCGCCCCGGGAGGGTTCTGGACGCCCACCACGCCTGGTACACGACCCCCGGCCTGTGGGAGGGGGGCTGCACAGGGATCTCTACCGGGGGAGGTGGAGGATAGAGAACGGCTTTTAGGGACAGCGGCCACTTCGAGGGGAAGAGCAAGAGCAGCTCGCTCAAGGTGCGCCTCTACCTCGCGGCCATCTCCCTCGCCCTCCCGCAACGCCTAGCAGCTCGAGAGAACCGGGGAGAACCCCCCGAGAGCCAAGGACACGGCGGAGCGCCTCCACGCACACCCTAGAGCACGTAGCCCTCATCCTTCTCAGGGACTCCCTGGCTACCCTCATCCGGGCCCTCGGGCGAGCCCTCGCGGAGGCGGCGCCGGGGAACAGCCACCTCCACGGGGGAGCTGCTCCAAGCCGTCTCGGAGAGCATCCCCCTCTACGCACAGACGCTCCGAACGTTCATGACAGCGTGGGAGGAGCCCCCACCGTGGGGAGGAGAGCCCCCACCGCCGGAGGCGGGGAAGGAGGTGACGGCCCAGGCCGGCTGAAGCCCGAGGGAGAGACAACCGCCCCAGGCGGCGGAAGGCCCCCAAGGAGGGGCGGGAAGAGCCGGAGGGACCCGCGGAACCGGCGGGACACATCCAAGAAGGCAGCGGAGCCGCGGCAACCCCAGCAGAAGCCGGAAAGAAAAGAAAAATTAATTTTCAAATACTGATTGACAGAATCGTTCTCTCAACGAAAAGGATTACTGTGATTCTTGTTAAATCAATCACAACCCACCCATACCCAGTGACCCAACCCTACATTGGCACCATACCATCACAATAAAGTTGACATACGCACTAAGAGCTGTGCCGCCAAGCAATACATAACACCCAGATGAGGACAAGTTCGGAGCACTAGTAAGCTATGCCCAGAAGCTTAAAAAAAGCTTCGAGTAATTTCGCGGCCTTGTTAGGTTTCTATGTTCCCAGTTTTCTCTGAACGAAGTTTGCAAAGCGTTTTCTCACCGTTAGCCATTCTACAATGTAGAGAAGCAGAGTGAGATTCATTAACACCAACAGAATTGATCTAACCTCCGAGCTGTACATCATTACTACACTCAGAAGAAATGCTGTTAAAAACAGGAAAACTAGTGTAGAGAGTATTAGGCATGTGATAACCCCAGCCCTCCCTTCCGCACCCCTGCCCGTAAAGCTTTTCACAAGAGCCTTCGCGTCTCCGTACCCCTCATACTCCTCGACACCCGTTAGAAGCCGAAGGAAGTGGAGATCCGAGAACAGGGTAACGATTAACACCCAAGAGGTCACGAAGACGGCCACCAAGAACACCGTTTGAGGTGTAACCAAGAGATGGGTTGCCAGAATGATGTCAGGCGTTAGGTAAACCAGCCTCAGCCCGAAGGAATAGCTCAGCAGGTAGAAATAACTACCGAGAGGCAAAAACCCTGGCCCAAGCAGGCTCAGATAAGCGACAACGCCTAGAGATCCACTTAGAAGTATAAATAGCAAAAGCATAATCACGCAACGCATCCTATAAACGAACCTAGTATCTCTATCATCCCAATGGGACATTTCTTCTACCTCGCGAACATTCGACTCTTTAAAGTATAAAAATTTAAAGATAGAATTGTGACTTACGTAGAAAGGTAACTCCGACTAGGGAGATACCCATACCCAGTGGTTGAATCCCACTTCGTTGTTATACCAAATGAGAAAGCTAACATAGACATTCACTTGATTTTCTCTCATATAGCAGACATTGTCTATCGATAGAGGCATTAGTGCTATTACCACTCCGTTGCTCTGTACTGCGCAAAATCTGGTATAGTCGTATGGATCCCACCACTGAGGGTTAATCACCCAGTGGAAATTCTGGTAGAGCATAAAACCAAAGCTGGGGTCGTCATTCGCATTGAAAACATTTACCATGTTTATACGCTCCCATATCTTATTCGCCACATCCCTAACTGCAACCCCTATTCCTGCAAGTATAGCACCTGTAGCCAATAACAATGTGGCGACATGAGGCTCGGCAGCAGCAAAACAACCAGCAACCTGAATGATTACGTTGGTGTCTCTTCTGGTGGGAAAACCCTACGTTGAGATTGTACCAATTGAGGAAAGTCACATACGTCCCAACGGTTTCTCTTTACATTCCTTAACTCATTTTCTGAGCATATTTCGTGATGAGTTTCCTTAATCTGAATGAGTAATAAGCATAAAGAAGTGAGTAAAGTATCATTATCCACACAAAAATAAATGTGATTCTCTCCACGTAGAGTAGCAACATGTTTAGAATCCATAACGTCGAAAGTGAAAACAGTACTACGGTTAATACCGGATTCAAAGCAATCATCGTTTTTTCCTTTGTTGTGCCTTCTTTTGATAGGGAAATCCTCAGCCTTTGCACATCCCTATAATTTCCATATTCCTTAACTGTTCTCAAAGGCGCGACGAAGACGAGATCCCAGAGGAAAATTGTGAACAGCAACCCTGAAACTAAAAAAACGGTTACTAAACTTACCGCAAAGGGAGTAATTATAGAAAATGTTGCAAGATTAACATAGGGTGCCGAAAGAGAGACTATTCTCAGCCCGAATGTGTAGAAAAAAATGATAAACCAACTAGGAACAGGAAAGTTAGACCACGGAATCAGTGGTAAGGTGAATTTTGGAAAACTCAAATAGATGGCAACAAATAAAATAACAGAAATAGGTGCAAGGAGCAAACACATAATTACCCTTAACATTCTGTACATGCTATTAATATCCCTATCCTTCCAACCAAACACTTTTCTCACTCCTGAACAAACTTAGCAAAGCTTATATAAAAAAAGTTTGAGGGGTAAGTCCTATCCTGTGGTACACAGGTTAGTTTATCCCATCGAAACCCAAATCCAATGGTTAAACCCTATGTTGCTACTGTACCACCATAGGAAGTCGAGGTACGCGCCCGTACTAGTACCATCCATATAACTAACGCCAGTCCTAGGGCATGTTTGAAGCACAACACCATTGTAATATATGATGTGGAATGTTGTCCATGTCAAGGGATCGTACCAGCAATATGAGGCAACCCAGTGAAATCTCTGGAAGAGCTGGAAACCATAGCTGGGATCTTCTTGAGCGTTGAGCGCAGCAACTCCTGAGATATCGTTCCAGATTTTATTCGCCAGATCAGTAGCTGAAAGACCCAAACCAGCAATAATGAGGCTGGTTGCAGCAAGTACTAAGGAAGTTACAGGATTACGAAATATAGAAGCGACTATACATGGAAAACTTATAAGCGTTGCAATATTTTGCCACGTTATTACTGCTGAAAGGAGTGTTACAAATGCAGTTTCTAGATACGTTGGTGTCTCTTCTGGTGTGAAATGTACGTACATTCCGTAATCATAGCCGTATAGTACGGGGTAGCACCAGGGCCATGGTAGCCAGTAGTAGAGTGGCGCCTGGTTCATCATTATTTTTGGTCTATGATCAGTGTGCCACCGCTGGCATACACCAAACTCTGGACAACAAAGGACATGGTTATCGTTGTGTTTCCCTTATCCGAAGGTTATTCGCGGTTATTCAGTTTTAGCGCAATGCTCTTTTGACGATTCTTTTCAGGTAGAATGTGTCCACAGCGTAGAAAAATATAATCAGAAACAGTGAAAAAGTTATGGTTAACCTAGTTGACTCCTCAAGTAGCAAAATATAGGAGAGTGGAATACCCGTAGAGATCACGAATCCCAGTAAAGAGAGGATTGGTTCAAGAAAAACACAGAGTTTTTCTTCTGTTGTGCTCTGCTTGACTAGGGTGCGTATAAAATTTCTTACCTCCTTGTACCGTTCATAACCTTCAGCATCCATCAGAAGTTTAATGAAGAGAAAATCTCGACTGAGAGCGATAAACAATACCCATGAAACCACATAAATGGTGAGTATGAGTAGTGAAAAGGGCGTAATCGTTGGAAAAACCGCGAAACTGGTGAACGGCGCTAAAGGGTGAACTAATCTAAGGCCGTAGGGGTATAAGAAGCAAAGGATCCAACTGGTCGCTGGGGAAGTGGGATTAAGAATAAGAACAGAGTTTGGAAAACTCGAATGGAATGCGATGGTGAGAGAACCAACAAATGGTATTAATAGAAGAAACATTCCTACTGTTCGCATTTTATAAACATCTCTAGTATATTCCTCCTTCCGGAAAAACATTTCAAAGCCCTCCTGAAAGATGAATTAAGTAAACAAAGGAAGATTGAGGGAACCCTACAATCGTTGGAATTTCTAATTTTTTAGACATATTTTTCTTTTTCTCCAGAGGTTATTTCCAGTAAATGATTCTTATATTTACATCTTTTTTCTCCAAGTTGTTAATGAAACGTCGAATATTTATCAACCCAGAAATTTGCTGAATTCAGACCGAACGAGGACAGAATCAGCTGTATGAAATCCATGACCAGTGGTTAAATCCTATGTTTGCGTTGTACCACACTAAGAAACTGAAGTAGGCATCTTTGACACTTCCGTCAAGAATATAAATAACCCCGGCGCGAGGACATGTTTGGTACACTAGGCCATTCCACATTATTAAGTGGAAAGTGGTCCATGTGTCCGGGTCCCACCATTGACCCAAAATCACTTGGTGATATCTCTGGTAAAGCTGAAACCCATAACTGGGGTCGTTTTGCTCATTAAGGCCCGCAACATACGTTATGTCTGTCCAAGTCTGACTCGCCATTACTTCCACCGACTTGCCTAACCCTACAAGGATCAGTACGGTTGCAGATACCACCGCACCAGCTATTCCCGCTGGTGCACATCCTCTGAGACCTGCTAAATCAAGAGCGAAAGCAATTGGACTAAGATAGTCTGCAATCGTGTTAAATGAACAGGTTGCTATGTTGTAAACGAGCGCTGTAAATGCGTTATTCAAATAAATCGAGGTCTCTGCTGGGGTAAAATGTAGGTACATTCCGTAGTCATAACCGTATAGCATGAGATGCCAACCCCACCACCAGTACCAGTAGATAAGTGGCGCCTGTGTTATCATTATTTTTGGGTCTATTATTAGTGTTCCGTCGCTTGTGTACACCGACACCTTGAGTACGTGCTGTGTTGTTCCGTTTAT
Source organism: Candidatus Jordarchaeia archaeon (assembly GCA_029856435.1). Taxonomy (GTDB): domain Archaea; phylum Asgardarchaeota; class Jordiarchaeia; order Jordiarchaeales; family Jordiarchaeaceae; genus Jordiarchaeum. Next base: position 1,114 of record JAHQXB010000145.1, on the reverse strand, counting down.
TTCTAGTGCGTAGTCCTTGTATAAGTAGGTGTAGGCTGTGTTGTTGACCGTGCTTGTCGTGTTCCATTCCCGAACAACCTCTCCCTCCGCTATGATAAGATTTACATACTTAGACGTTTCTTGCGCAAATTTCGTCATTTGAGCCCCTATCTCTTCGCTGAGCAGCTTGTCATACTGCTTGAAAAGCTTCTGATACTTCGGGTTTTGGGCCATGAACTGGAAGAACAAAGAACTAATAGTTTCGTTGTCCGCGTTGATGGAGCGTAGCAATCTCTGTGGACTTTTGAGCAACCAGTTGATGAACCCCCTATTTATCTGGTTCTGGAGACTCTCTCTAGTGGCCTGTGTTTGAGTTAGGTTGAGTGAGTCATAGTCGGTTGCGTAGTGGGTGAGCCTGGTGCTCGCTGTGGCCTGAGCGTTGTCTGATGGCGCCGTGTTCTGGCTCAGAACCGCCGCGATACCAAAGGCAGGATAACCTGAGTAAGGCAGTTTATAGGTTTGCGCCATCACAACGCCTGCTCCTATCATCACCGCTGCGAAGAGCACCACAGCCACGAGTTTGATTCTTCCTCCCATTTTTCTCCTCCTGTTGACTTCTTGATATAGGGGTATCGCAGGCATCCGGAGTTGGAGTGCGTTATCCCGCTGTTTGGAAGTTATGATATTCCCTTTTTGTTTTTTAATGTTTAACTATTTAATTTTTATGTTATTCATAATACAAAATATAATATAATCAAAAAAAACAATAAAATTAAATAATAAGCAAAATTTTCATCCGCTTTTAAAGTAGTGTTCAGAGAGCAATTAGAAGCGTGCCCTCGTTTCCAGTACTTGAAAATTAGTGTTTGGGTAGGCGATACCCTTAAGTAGGATTAAGGACACACCTACCCTCTTGGAGACCAAAAATGTCGGTAGATACTTTTTCTGGGCTTAATAACCTTTCTCCTCCTCCTAATCCTGCTACGCGAGTACACCCACACATCCGACGACCCCGGACCCCTCACCCTCAGGGGGGGCTCGACGCCCTAGCGGACTCGGGCCTCCTGCCCGGCGGGGTTGCGGAGATACTGCGCTACGCAGCCCTCAGGAGGCGGGGGGACAGGTACCCCGCCTG
>JAHQXB010000033.1 GCA_029856435.1 Candidatus Jordarchaeia archaeon | reverse complement strand
GGGCAATAGAGAGATTTGACAAGGAAACAAGATTGGCCCCTCCATACCAAACCCAAATGCATCAAAAGGGGGAAACCAATTTTCAGTAAATCAGGTGTACATTGTTAATTGAACATCATATCTCTCATCTATCTTAAGAATCTGAGAGCTGAAGGAAGCTCGTAACATTTTGAAAAGTTTTTCTCGTCTGACTTTTTATAAATAGAAGCAGTTTTAACACCCCACAAGAATCACGCCAGCTTATCAGTCCAAAAAAGGCTTGAATGTGACTGGACTGCCAGAAGAAGCTCAAACCCGCAACTTGCGTTGAGCCACGCCCATCGTCATCCCCAGCTGGGCGAAGGGACGCAAAAATGCTTGGCATAGTGGAGAGGTTTATGCCCCAGTGCAGGCGTCTTGTCCTACGAAGCAGGAACCGAACAATCGAATACCCCTCTGGGAGAATGTCCCAAGATGGGTAAGTTTCGGACAACGGATTAGCGGGAAGCTTCCCTAGATGCAGGAAGTAGGAAATAGTGTTCGAAAAATTGGGTTGAGGGAGCGGAGTGGGCTTATCTGAAGGCTTGTTTGCGCACTTGTTTTTCTCGCCAAAAACAGCCACAGAGCACATAATTTTCCCTTAAGTAAAAACGGCTAAAAACATCTTTCGAACAGTATTGAGGAAGTAGGGATCCCTAATTTAAGTATGATACCTGTTGTGAGTGAAATTCTTTTTGAAAATTGGGTTACGGGCCTGGATAGTTGTGGAGAGACTGACTATGTTCGTTTCATGGTATATCTCTTAATTAGTGTGTCTACGTATTAGTAGACTATTTCTTCTATGCTATGTAATGGTCACCGTGTTTTTTTTCTTAGCACAATCATCACATATGTACATATTTCTCGTCTTCTCTTCTGAGTATGTGATGCGAATCCAATTGGCTACTATTTTTTCGCCCTTATTTTTGCATATTTCACAGTAGCGATGTCCTGGCCTGCTTTGAGAGACTATGCGAGGATACCCGACTCCTATTCCTAGTTCTTTGATTTTTTCAAGGATGATACTGTGTTGGATGTTGTAAGTCGTGGAGGTACTCCATTTTTTGGTCTTCAGTGAGTCTGATTTGATTTATTCGTTTCCCAGCTCCTGCGCCTCCTCCGCCGGGTTCAATTTCACCAAATCCTTTTGAGCCTCCTGTTCAGCCTAAGTAGAACTCGCTTAGGTGATCAAATGTGTCATGTTTGAAGGCTTCGTATAATGTAGTCAAATTCACCGAGAGTTTGGTTCTCCAGAATCTCGATTCTGCGCCAAAGACCTTTTCGATACTTTAAAGCAACCTTAGATACATATACATTTGGGATTATTATCTTCCTCTATTTTCAGAGAATGCTTTTTCTTTAATTATTTTATCGCTAATATTCAGAGTACTGTCTGAGTCTCCTTCTTTTATACGACTTGTGGGGGTTTTGGCTTCAAATTTTATTATACGGGTTTGTTTTCGTCGTCGCGGATAGTTTTTTCCTCTGTGGCGGTGGTCTGCTTCCTCTCCATTTCTGCTTCGAACTCAATAACTTTTAGTAGTAAGTCTCGGCTTGATGTGAATATTCGTTATAATTTTTGGTTTTCTTTACGAACCTTGGTGTATTCTTTCGAGTAGCTCGTAGTGGCTTAGCTCTCCTCCTCTCCACTTCTGGAAGTCTTCATACAGCGGCTCAAGAAGTTGATGCATACGCTTATCGTAGTATTCATCGATAATTTCTCGCTACCTTTTTCTCTGTTCTTTTGATTCATTTAAACTTCCTCACTTAAAAAAACCGGATATAGGACATTAGACCTTAAATCTCAGAATTTTTCCTAAACCTTCTATGTTTTTCTCGTCTCTCGTTGAAGGGTTTGATGTACACTTGCCTTGCATCCCTGTGGGAATCTGACATGTTTTGAAGTCTCTTTTTGAATTCCGATTGCCGAATATTTGTCACGTTTACTCTCATATTTGGGGTTGTTCAGATGGCGCTTATGAATATTTTATTATGTATCCTTGATTTTCTAAGGATGTGGGTTTAATTTTGGAATGCAATAAATCGGAAAAATAAATGTGATGGAAATCAGGGTTTTCTGCGTCTCTTTATTTGAGTTTTAGTCCTCTTTCGTCGTATTCGTCTAGGGCGTATGCTGCGTAGTCGCGGGTTTCTTCGCTTGCGCTTTCTTTAAATAGTTTTGCCAGTTTGGGTAGGGCGGATTTGATTGTGAGTCCTTGGTGAGCGTAGGTAGCTAGGGCGTATGCTGCTCCTCCGCGTACTTTTTCGTTTTCTTCGTCTAGTAGTTTTTCGAGTTTGGGCGGGGCGGTGTCAACTGTGAGTCCTCCAGTGGCGTAGTCTCCAAGTACGTAGGCTGCTTGGATCCGTATTTCTTCGTCCTCATGGTCTAGTAGCTTTATTAGTTTTGGCAGAGCGGACTCTGTGGTAAATCCGTCGATGGCATAATCCCCAATCGCTATTAAAGCGTTAAGCTGGGTCTGTCTATCCTGATCTTCCAATTGTTCTACCAGTTCTTCCAGCCTTCTTTCGTCTTCGCACAGGTAATCTTCTTGATTGCCAAAATATTGGTATTCGGGGCAGAGTCTTTTCCAGTCTTTGTCCAACTCGTCCCAGAGTGAGGAGAGTTTTTTCAGGTCTTCCTTCAGATCGTTCAATTGTTTAAAGGGGTAGGTTTTGCGATAGAGACAAAAAATGTTGTATACATTGTCGTGGTCAACTTCTCCAGGTACAAATCCCAGTTCAATCATTCTCCTGTTTTCCTTCTCTATTTGTTCCGCGTATTCTCTGAACCAGTTGGCCAATTCCTCCACCGTGTCACCCTGCGGAGCGGATATTCCATAGTTACTTTCAGAGTATAAGTGGAGATTTCCATCCGCAAAATCAATGGTGAAATAAAGGTTCAGGTCTGAGAAAAGCCTCAAAGTCTCGCCCTCAAATTCCCAATCTTCAATATTCGCGAAGCCTTCCACAGCCCTTTCCACAAGTTCCACAATCTCCTGCTCATCTCTGCTTAACTCTCTCTTCAATTCTTCATCCATCTCTATCCATCTCACCACAAATACTTACATTATCTCACAAATTATAAAGTTTAATCCTTATGGAAATCTGCCAAGCAGAATCCCGCCGAATTATTAAAAACTTCATATAGAACAAAAGTCCCATAGAATATATTTTTGTCGCTAAATTTGATTTGGTCAGAACTCCAATTATCGACAGGTGTTCATCTTTGATCAAAAAGAGAAGCTCCCTTTAGCGCCCAAAACTTGAGAAAACTGGAAGTTACCTCCCTCCGTAAAGGAGACTTGTGAAGCCAAGGTTGGTGTTATAGTATTTCGAGGAATTTTTGTCTTTTTACGGTTTGGGAAAGCTATTTTTGGCCTTTTTCGGTAAAAGACTTATAATAGGAAATTGCAGAATTGTTTTTCCGACAAAAAATATTGAAAACACTATATGAGCAAGAAACATTGGGGCTCGAAGCTGTGCCCAGCTGCTCTCGGGTGAATTCTAGGAGTCCTACGGGAAAATCTCAATTTAAAAAGTGGTGTGAGGACTTTTTATTTCGCAGTTTTGAGGAGTTCTGTGGCTATGGAGCGGATTTCATCGTCTTGGTATTCGTCCTCTGCCAGTTTGGCGAGTTTTGGCAGGGCGGAACTGTCCGTCAGTCCTCTGGACGTGTATTCTCGTAGGACTTGTAGGGCTTGTAATCGTATCATTTCGTTTTCATCATCGAGTAGTTCCACAAGTTTGGGCAGAGCCACTCTGTCCACTTGTCCAGCTGTGGCATATGATTTTATGGCTGCCAGTGTGAACAGGCGTACCTCTTCGTCTCCTTCCAGAAGTTTCACAAGCTTGGATGGTACAGACGGGTCAGTGAGCCCCTTGGAGGCGTAGGCGCTGAGGGCTGGTACGGAAAACACTCTTATCTCCTCTTGTGGGTCTTCAAGCAGTTTTACCAGTTTAGGAAGGATTGACTGTTCCACGAATCCCTGGTTAGCATAGTTGGATAATGCGAGGGCGGCGTTTATACGCGCATTTTGGCTTGGGTCATCTAGAAGTTTTACGAGTTTGGGTAAAGCGGATTGGTCGGTGAGTCCCCCTACGGCGTAGTCCGCTATGGCTTCTGCGGCGTTTGAGCGTTCCTCATCGTTTTCGCTTTCTAGGAGCTGCACTAAAAGTTTCAGTGCCGCTCTATCATCATCACCTTCCTCGCCCCCATCTTCTGAGTTCTCTTCACCCTTTTTTGTTTCACGTTCTTCATCCTTCATAATCAAACCATCCTTTACTTCGAGTGATTCACATATACAAAAATGTAAGACGACATACTTTTTGTGGATTATTTGAAACAGTCAACGCAGCCAAAAATGTTTCATCTATCATCGAAGTGGAAATAGCTTCTGCATTAGGCACTCTCATTCCCTAAACTGTTCTGTGGTATAGTTAAGACGGTTTTTCAAGTTATTAACTTTTCCATCACGGAGTCCTCTTTTGTAGTTCTGTTTTTTTACTTTTGCGGGCTGTCTTAGTGAATTTTTTGCAATTTTATACTGTTAATTTGCAAATTTTTCAGGATTTAAACGAATATTTTGAAAAAAATTAAAATTGGACAACTAGCCACATTAAGGTGCGTGGCTTATCCAAGTAGGATTGCTCTGCGAGTGTTTTTGGTGTTAAAAACTTTCATATTTTCCTTCTAGAAATATGGTCATAAGACCAACAATTATAAGTAGAATGATGAATTAGAATAACCAACCCCTGCCCATTCTGCTCCAAGCAAGGTGCAATTAGTATTCTTCAGCATTAGGTTTAGCTAAAAAGTTGTGAGGGAGAAACTTTATAGATATTATTATTCGGACTGTTTTTAATAATCAGAATTGGATGGGCAAGTGTAATAATGCGGATAAGGATCCTTGGCTCTATAAGTGCCAGGAAAAGTTGTTCATGTGAAGTTTCCCAATTCTGGAGATTTTAAAACTGACAGGCTTGGAAACTGTGCCTGCCTCTGGTGCTAAGTATACTCATTGCACTGAGTACCCTTTGGGTGAATGAAAAGAGCTTTGCAGAAGCCAATGGAAAGACCTACTTCTTCACAGATGTTGACGACACCCTTGTTCTATGGGTTTTCTCAAGAGTTGACCATTGGGAGAAGATTAGGGGCATGCACTACCTTTATTTAAAAAGGAGTTCAAACCTCAACCTGAGGAGAACCCGGTAAGGGGGCTAAGGGCTAGAGAGATTCTGGGAAAAAGCTGGAATCGGGGAACCTACCGTTACCTCAATGAGGAAAAGCGAAAACTTGTAAATGATAAAAAACTTTCAAGATACATTTCTGAACAAAAAACAATGGCTTTCTGGTTTCGATCACCTTAGATTTGGGTGGGCGGAGGCGGAATTTTGGGAAGGCTGTTAACCAGCTGATTCCAACATCCTTTTAGACAGGAATAATGGATGATGGTGTTTGCCGCTTGTTTTTTATCTGGTTTCTTCTAGTTCTATTCGGAAGTGTTGGTCGTATGCATTTTTAACTTTGGATGCGGTGTTGGAGTCGATTATTCCCCGTCTTTCCAGTAGGTTCATTCCTTTTGAGAATTCTTGGGCGATTTGGGGGTTTCGAAGGTAGTTATATTTTTTGAGGCCCTCCTCGAAATTCTTGTTTGTTTTGCCCTTCCCAATTTCCTCTTGGTAGTTACGGGCAAGTTTACCGATTTCTTTTAGTCTTACTATCTGCATCTTATCAGTGATGGTTACGGGTGATACTACTCCATAGGTTTTTTTGGCTTTTCTTTGGTATTCCGCCACGTACAGGGGTATGAAAATTAGGAAGGGTTGGTTGCTTGGTAAACGCTTCAAGGGTATGGTTTTTTCCTCATATTCTGTAATTGCTTTCTCGGTTTTTTCCTTCCATGAGTGGAAGGCTGTGGTTAGCTGTTCTCTTAGTTTTTCGGCCTTCTCTATGGCTTCTTCATATTCCTCTATTTTGGAGGTCAGTTCTTCGAGTTTTCTTTCCAGATCCTCTTTGATTTCCTTCTCTGTTCTTTGATACTCTTCTTCGATTCTTTTTATTTCTCTTTCCTTGTCTGAGTAGAATTTGTCCACTTCTCTTTTGTAGGCTATGTATTCTCTCTCAAGGTGTTCCAAGAAGTCCTGTAGTTCGTCGACAGTGTCTATAAAGGCTCCTATTTCGTCAAGTATCTCGTATATGTCTTGGGATTCAACCATTTTCCAAACGGTGTCCCCATGTTCCGAGATTTTATTCACCAGTTTTTCAAGGCTTGCTCCGGGTCGGGGCATTTTTTTGTCAAAAGTGGCCTCGGAAATCTTGGAAATCTGCCTGTCTCTCTTCTCTTTTTCCGCCTCTATTTTTTCTTGGGATTCTGATTTAAGCTCCTTCTCCTTCTCCTTATAGTCGCTTTTCATAGCTTTAACCTGTTCAACAGCCTCCTTAATCCTAGCGTCTATAATTTCTAGAGCTGCTTCATGTTTCTGCTTCTCTCTTTGGATAAGAGTGCTACTGGGAAACCACTCGAGGCTGCTTTCGTCCAGAAACTCCTTATTAATGGTGTAGGAGGGCTCAATTACCTCAAACTGCTTTAAATTAGTCCACTCTTCAATCTTGGGCAGAAGCTCCCTAAGCTCAGAAGCGAAATCTTCACCCAGCCACCCCCTCAATTTTACACCGCTGGGCTTCGACTGGTAATCAGACACAGCCTCCCTTACATACTTTTCAAGACCCGAGACAAAGGATAAAAAGTCTCCCTTACGGAGTTCCACGGGAACATCAATATCCAGTATCTGGAGATTAATCTTTGAAGAGGAAACCCCACTACCGTCGAAGACCAGAGCCTTACTCTCATCAAGGGGGTGAACCCAGAGGGGACAGAAAAACTTGGAAATAGAGGCCAAGTCCTCCTCCTTTTTTCTCTCCTCCTCAATTAAAAGCAGTGCAACCGCTATTTCTATACTATCCACATCCTTTGAAGTCACCAAACTTCCGGAGGAGGGCAACAAAAAGGGAACCGCAAGAATACTCTCAAACTTCATAACGCCACCTTCCAAACCCATCAAACACGGCAATCCACATCAAAATAACAGAACAATAAGAAATCCACCAAACATTTTCCGGATAAAAACAAGGGATTCAAACAATGTTCCAAAGGGGGGAACTGGAATATTCATTGGCTTACTTCTATGTTTTTTATGTTTTCGGTTAATTCATGGTCTATGCTTATTTTGATGGCTCCCTCAGGCGAGTCGATGGTTGCCTTCCCGCCAATGAACTTGACGCGGCAATTGTTAACCACCACTTGGTTCGCAACCTCTTCAGTGATTATGCGCTCTTCTCTTTTTCCTGACTCTTCTCCAGAAAACATTATTATCATTACCCTCAAATCATCACCTTCAACGGTTATATCAACCTTCTGAACCCCTTCATAAGTCGTTCTCTTTCTAACCATCCAATCATCTCCAAAAAATTATCAATATTTAAGGTAAAAAGCCTTACCCTCCCCATAAAATAGCTCACTCAATTTTGTCTTAAATCAGGCACCTCATAAATGTTTAAAACTTGTTTACCTGAAGTTTTTAGATTTCATTTCGAAAATAAGTATTTAATTGGATTATTTTCCAATTTTGATCCAGAAAAATGTTGGGAATGGTAACAGTCCAAATCGCCGGCGTGTTTGTATGGCAAGGTTCAATAAGAGGATTTAACTCTTTTTATGTTGCAGAGTGTCGACAAGGAGCTGAAATCTTGATTTTCCTATTGACAGACGAAGACAAGATTGGCGGAAATACAGAGGTGGAACCGGATGCCTCCCAAAGAACTGTGAGTTTCTATGTTGTTGACGCTCATACTCACATTGGTAGGGAGGAGGTTCTGGAATATGGAAAAAAAGCCTACAGGATCAATAATCCGAAACTTACCCTAGACTTCTATCAAAGGCTCCAGTTTGAAGTTGTGAAGGCTATGAGGGTAAATTCTAGGAAATACTGCTTTGTCCCTGCTGAGCCCTTCACCAAGCCACCCCCACTGTTGGATATGCTTCACGAGGATGCTCCGGGGGTAAGAAGCATAGGCTGGACAGTTGACAAGTTTGTAGCTTTCCCCTTTAATGACGCCACAGCCTATAATACTAGCCCCAGCTTCCAGCTTCCCAACGACATGGTTCTGAGCCGAGCGAGAGTTCTCCCCTACTCCCTAAGAATGCTGGGCTTTGTAAGAGTCGACCCCCACGAGGGAGAAAAGGCAATCGAAGAAATAAAGAGATGTACTCAGCAGGGAGCCAGAGGATTAAAGCTTCATCCCATTTCCCAAAAATTTCTAAGCGAAGTCACCTCGGAAAATGTGAGGAAGGTTGTGGTCGCGGCGGCTAGGAACGGCCTTCCAGTGCTCTTCGACTGTAGGTATTACAGCACCGCCGAAGACATTTACCGTTTAACACAGGAAGTTAGGGAGGAGCTGGGAAGTAGCGACTTCGCCATAATAGTGGGACACTCGGGAATGGAGTACACCAGGGATGAGCTCTACGAATTTTTCAAAGATCCCTCACTCTATGCTGAAACCTCGGGAGTGAGAGGATACGATGTTCCCCTCTTTTTCAAAAAGATGAAGAGATGCGTCCCCAACTGGTCAAGCAAAATTGTATTCGGAACAGACTACAACTACTTCAGTCTCCCCCAAGCCACAGACTTTCTCTCCTACCTCTTCACAAGGGAGTTCCGCGAAGAAATAGGAGGCACACCCCAAGACATACAGCGTATTTTGGGAGGAAACCTTCTATCAATAATTAAACCATTCATAGTATGGCCCATGGAAGGAGGGGGAACCCCAAAGGATGGGAAACTTCACCGATTATCCTCCGAGTATGCTGATGCGTTCCTTAAAACCTTATCTCTGAGAATATCCTCCCTCATTGCGGAAAAAAAGCTAACCTACGTTACTTACGATGTTTTACTCTCCCCCAATTTCGACGTGGACTGTGAAAGCTTCGTTCTAAACCTGTCCTGCGGTAAAGCCACAGCATCACAGGTTAATGAAGTCATAGTGGTGGTTAAGAGCAGGGATGAGGCAGGAGAGTTTTTGAACGTGTGTAACGTTACAGGAAAATTATTCCAAGGGGAGGAAGACTTCAAGGAAGAAACATCACATAAAACAATACTAAACAATAAACTCTACACAAAACTAATACACGAAATCATCTTCAGCGGCAACCAGGAGGAAATCAAAACCAGAGAAGAAGCCGAACAACTTCCAAAAATCCTAATCCCATAACTTGCGAGTAGGTAAATTTCCCAAAAAAGTCCTAGGAATTGCATAAAAAAAGAAAAAAGGAATTTTTTGTAACTTCAAAAGGATTACCGCTCCCTAGAGGTGTAGAAGACCCAAACCCAAAGAATAAACGCTACAAATATCAAAGCGTAGCCAACAATGTATATTCCCGCGAGGCTACCCCCTTCACGTAACTGATTCATTAAACCTGAAAGTCTCAGTAAGCCCCCATCACATGGCCACCTACAATGTTCACTAAGCCGCCTACAAGAAAATCCACCGCACACAGGATACTCAGAATCCCTGCAGCATAGAAAGCCGAGGGCCTTTCAGTCATTTCCCGAACACGCATACTAGCTGAACCAAGCACAATGAAGGTTACACCCAGTACTATAAAACCAATCCACATAACCACAAAATTTGGTGTAGCTACGGGATAAGTTGGAACCGAGGACATTTCTACCAATGTATATGCATATACATATCCTGTTGTTAGATTTCCCACGATGATAAGCAAAGCTCCCGCCATCATCCCTATAACGCTCGAGGCAAGGCCCACTACACCCATAACCCCTCCCCCTATTTTGTATGTACCATAAAAACCTAAACCAAACAGTATACCAGTAACAATGAGAAGCACAGCCAGTATAAATGAGGCTAAACCAATAAAGAAGCAGATGGAAAGTAGGGTATAGGATACTGGCTAAGGGTATAGAATCTTGGAAAGCTAGGATATATAATACCGATGAAGTAATCGCTCAACATGCTACAGTAGGAAACTATTTCATTTGAAAATATGACATGTATAAAAACCCATACTATCCCGAAAACTGCAGTTACAGCGCCCATTATTCCCCCAACTGTGCCAGTCAAAAGCGCCCCTTTAGACATTTCCAATCACCTCCCATTCTACCGTTACCCTAAATTGGACGCCTTAAACAATATTAACCTTTTTTATCAGGGCAGTCATCCAGATTAGTTTCGTCATACAAGTGGAGGAAGTGCTGACAGGCATAGACGTGATAATTTAATTGCTATAAAAAACATTTTTCATGTTCTGTCTAAGAAGCAGAGCTTATGTAGGTTTAAGAATTAAGGCTTTGTATTCCTTTAGAGTAAAGTTAATATGCTTCACTTTTTAAAAGATTAGTTAAAAGGTGTATTTAAAATGTCAACGATACAGTTAGAAATTATAAATGCTGGAGCGGCTGACGGCAGAGCTTACATGAACAAGAGCGATATGCAAACCATAGGCGCAGACGACTTTGATGTAATAGTTTTTATTAACAAGTATGAGGATTGGGGAGCAGCCCAAGTTATATCGAGCAACGATTGCGCTCCAGGATACATAATGGTTGATGGCTCGGTTCTCGACTCTGCAAACGTTTCAGAAGGAGACACAGTCACCGTGAAGAGGAAGGAGGCGGTAGGTGGAGTCACAAGTGTTCAAATCGGTGTGGAACCCATGGCTGGCCAAGCTACGGAGGAAGTTGTAGTCTGGGTCGCCGACCATGTTGACGACTTGGCACGCCTCCTGATGAAGAGGCCCATATACAAGAATCTGGAAATAGATTGGAGAGATGCGGAGTGCGGCCACGTCAAGCTCCGAATACAGAAAACACAGCCAGAACTATACTCAGAAGATGTAGCCATAATTGATCCAACGGGGAGGGAAGTAACATTCGAAATTGTTCCCGCAGTGGACATGACGTTCAACGCCATACTCATGATAGATGTTTCTGGAAGTATGCAGAAGCAGGATATGAGAGTCATAAACGCTGATGGGGCAGTTGAGGGACTGAGAAGAGGGCTTAAGGAAACCCCACAGCTAAAAGACTTCATAATCACCATGGAAGAAGGAGCCATGGTGAGCAGAATAAAGAGTGCGGCTCTCGCCACTCTCCTCTACCTCTCCCTCAAAATAGGTAGAGGATGGGGTGAAAACGTTCAGGTCATAACCTTTGCGGACACAGCTGAGCCACTAAGAGTAACAGATGCAGATGGAAACGTAAGCACAGTAATAAAATGCACAGGCGAAAGCAAGGACATCGGCCTCGAAACAATAGCAAACTACATAATAGAAAAATGCAAGGAAGGAAGCGGACTAACATACATGAGTGGAGCACTCAAATTAGCCTCAGAGCTGGCACAAGGATTCCCACCAAACCCAAAAACAGGTGTGCCGTCCCCAGTGATGATGGTGCTTCTAAGCGATGGAATGCCCAACAAGGGAGACCCAGACCAAGGCATACCAGTAAACCCCATCCCCGCAATAAAAAAGTTCCTCTCAGGGCAGTCCAACTGGGTGCTCTACTGTGTAGGGCTGGGTGAAGCAGACGTTCAACTAATGCAAAAAATGGCAGAGCTGGGCAGAGGAGAATTTCTCAAAGCCACAGATTTCGGCCAATTATGGAAGTGGTACGACACTCTGGCACAAAGGTTTGCCATCGCAGTTAAAACTACGCCCTCAACCTTCGTGGCTGAGGAGCCCTCATAAAAAGCAGAGATTAGTCTGGTTCTCGTGGTAGCACAACTATTTCCACTTTTTCCTTTTTTATCAGCTGGCTTGGAACAAGTTGACCTTTTTCAGTCGCCCAAGCATCTAAAATATACTTGGTGCGGTAAGGAACCCTGGGCACACTCCAAGAGAAGGGGCCATAACTTTTGGTTTCCTCCCTCTGCTTAACATTTATGCTCCTAATTTCTCCTAGTGCCTCTTCACCTATGGCGTAGACTTGAACCTTGAGTTCCCCTCCCTCATATTTTTTCTTTATCACTACTTCTAGGTTGACTTTATCGTTGCTTCTCACAATACTGGGAATGTGAGGCGTTCCCCTAACTTTTATTTCTAGGGGAGTTGACTGGGGATGGGAAACTTGAAGTTTGGGGGAAGAGATCCACTCCTCAACCTTGCCCTCCAAGCTGTAGGAAAGCTTGGCTATTAGGAAGCCTTCCCTATCCGCGGTGTAAAGAGGCGGAGTAAAGCTTTCCTCCATCTGCCTCTGCTCTCCGGGATTAAGCTTTAAACGAGTACTCCCAACGTGAATTTCCTTTGAGTTTAGAGGTAGAAATGTGAAGTCTGCGGCTATGGAAAGGTTTTTCTCCGCATTGTTCTTAACCCTGAGCAAATATTTGGTGGTTTCTCCAGCACTCAAATTACCCTGAATTAAGGGTGGAGTAACCTCTATAGGAGAAGCTTGCTGAGTTACGGGAATAGAAGCTCTCTTTGAACCTATATTTACGCTCCCCACATTTAGACTGGCTTCCAGAGAAACTTTATTCGCTCCGGAAGGAATACCCCTAACTCTCAGGGGCATGGGCAGAAAATATGTTCCATCCTCCCGAATAGTGTAGAAGTAAGATTCCTTCTGAATATTTGCTTCTTGGGAGGAAACCTCAAGGTTAACGGAAACATTAACGGGCTCCAGCACATATCCCGCATTAACCTGAAGCAGGGGAAGAATTCTGACACCGGGCATTATGTTCTGGGGAACATTGAGAATCCCCCGGAGCCCCAACATTTTTTTCACTTCTGGCGACTTTACCTGAATCTCTACAGACTCAGACTTTTCAACAACCATCCCATTGTAGATAACCTCAGCTCTAAGTTTAAACCTTTTAGCCTTCGGGGCGCCCTCCATCTTAAACCTATACCCAACTCTCTTCTTATCAAACAGCTTAACCCTCTTGTGGCCTACAAGAACCTCGTCTCCGCCAGATGGGCAATAGTAGAGATTCAGCCAGAAATCTCCAGTAACGTCCAGATTAAGGTTTTTCAAATCAATTTCAAAATTGCAGCTGGAACCCAGAACTAACTCCTTATCCTTAGAATTAATGTGGAGAGAAACTCTGGGCGGCTCAACAGCAGAAACCTCAACCGCCTTCGACTCCCTAACCCTCTTCGCCGCAGGCCAAGCAGGCACCTTTGCAGGCGCAACCTCAGCCACCTTGACTGCTTCAGCACGACTCGTTCCGTACCCTTCAGCCGTGGGGCTGCTGACCACCCTATTTGGAGTAACTTTCACATAGGATGCCTTAGTTTCAGAAGCTTGTTTGGAAGATGTTGGCTTCGCCTCTAAAACTCTCAGTGTTGGCTTAATGGCTTTTTCCCGGGTGGGCTTAACTGCAGGGCGTGTTTTCAGCTTGGTTTTCATAGATGCCTTCGCAGGGGTTGCTGGCTTAACTTTCTTCTCTTTGGGTCTAACCCTTTTTGGGGGCGCTGTCTTCACTGTGGGTGTGACCACCTTCAATTTTAGTGTGGGCTCCCCTTCGGCCCGATATTTTTGAGGTTGGGGGCGCACCTGCGGTGAAGGTTGAGTCTTCGGCTGTGTTGGCTGAGGCGTTGTCCTTGGTGTGGGCTTCACGGTCACTTCAGGTTTTACTCGTGGAGCTGCTTGTGGGGGGTATGCTTCCGTAGTGAGTTTAGTTATTACCCTAATTTCTGGTTTCTTAGGTTCTGGTTCTGGTGCTGCCTTGGGGAGGATTTCTATGTTTGGGGTTTCATACTCGCTTACAATTCTTCCCTTGTAGAGAACCTGCACTCTTACTCTTAGATGCACCTCTTTTGCGATTTCTCCCCCCACTTTTAGACTGTGAGGGATTTTTACTTCCTTAAGGTTGGTTAGACTCTTCTCCGTCTGAAGTTTTAGAACTCCACTTGGAAACTTGTGGAAAATGCGTACCTGGTACTTTCCCGAGAATTGGGGGGTGGTGTTTGCCACTTGGAAACTCATCTCATAGGTTTTTCCCTCTTCAAATTTTTTGTAGAAGGAGGAGGGCCTAATTGAAATGTTGGGTGTGGCAATTACCCTAAAGGAGCCAGTTTTTATTTTAGTTAACTCGTTTTTCTCATCGTCACGAACGGTGAACTGGAGGAAGCAACTTTTGGGCTTAGAGAAGGCTCCGAAAGGCACTGCAAGGGGAATGCTGTTCTCCCTAAATGTTGATTCTTTACCTGGCTTGAGCGAAACTTCCCTCACCGCTGTGCTAATAACAGCTTCCTCATCACCCTCTTTGGATAAAACCTTTCCAAGAATCGTGACATGAGCCTCAGAACTACTATTTGAAGATAAGCTCAGCTGGAAGGGAATACGCTCCCCAGCAATAACCTGCTTAACCCCCACAGACGCGGAGCCCTTCACAGAAAAGGCGGACACAGGAACAGCAATAGGCGCAGTGACGCCGGAGGCCGCTGGTGGTGTAGTGGATACGGATGCGGGTGTGGCAACGGCTTCCTTCATTGCCATCTCAGGGGCTCCGAAGAGTCTTGTTATGGGATCCTCGTCGAGGCTCGTGCAAAAGTCCTCGGTCATCTTAATGAGGTTTGACGTTACTCTCTTAAACTCTCCGCCCGAAGAGTGGTAGAGATAGAGAAGATAGTCTGCAGGTGAGCAGGGAGGTTCAAGCTGGCTGGTTCCCATAACAGAGGCTAAAACTGGCTTGAGATACTCTTGGAATCCCAGATCCTCAACCTCATCCTGAATAAACTTGAGCATACTTTGAACGGCTTCAAAAAGCTTTGTATTCGGCTTCCCAGTGGCAGGATCAAAATTATAGTATTTTGCAAATTGCTTGTTTGAACCGTTCAGACCATCGTCTCCAAAGAATTTTCCGAAAAGTCCAAACTCAATAGCCTTATCCCTATTGTCCACCAGAATCTCGGAGCTCACGTCTGGCAGCTTCTGGCCAGACTTGGCAAGCTTCACAGCCTTATAGGCTAGGGCCTGAATAATTGCTACCAGAGCCAATCTACGCGAAACACTAAACTGGCTATCAAAAACTCGGATTTCAATCGTTCCATAGTCGGTAAACGGAAACATATCCACGAACCGGTCGTCGGGGGGCTCCCTGCTCACAATTTTGTCAAACTGCCTCCTGTCAAGCCTCTCAAGAAAGGGAATATAGTGATCTTTGTCCGCGGGTCCAGTCTGACCCTTGTTAAACTTCAGCCTAAGACTCCTAACATTATTCTGGCCCAGAATGGTGACCCTAGGCGTCTTCCTAACCTTAACATTCCCCGTGGGCCCCTCATTCATGAATGGGGAATTCACAGAAAGCGCAATAAGGTGGGGCAGAAAACAACGCAGCACATTATAAGCAGCAAGCCTATCCCTACTGTCGGGCACTCCAATATGGTAGTGGTCGCCGAAGGTGACCCCACTACGATACTCAGCCTCCTTAGGATTAAAGCCAATGGATATGATTCCGTATCCGCTGGGCAAAGAGTCCAGAGCAACCCGGTAAAGAGACTTAATCCACCAACCCAGCTCCTCCATAGTGTCACAGGGAGGGGTTACCAGCTCAAGAATCCAAGTAACCTGGCTAATGTTGGGATCCGGTCCGAAGGCGTAAATCTCAACGTTTTTGCCCCCACGCATCTTGTAGCTCACAGTAATGTAGGGCAGCCTTCTCCCCTGACGCTCCTTCTCCACACGCCCCACACGAACCAGCCTTTCCCTCACAATGCTGGGAGCCCCCTCAAGAACCTTTTTCTCCAGCATGGCGGCCGCACGCTTGAGCAAGTGGTCCCAAACCCTTATTAGGGGTTGACCCTGAAGAAGACTGCCACTCTGATCCACAATCTGAAGCTCTATCTCGACACCCTGAGTAAAAGGAAGCTGCTTACTGCCCATCAAAACCACACTCTAAATATACACTGTGCCGCGGTGGAGGAGCTTCCCACCATTGAGTAAATATCTAGAAGCGGACTGATAAATTTCTTTCTTTAGCAACAACACCAATCATTAATTAAAATTTAATCTGCAACCAACCAGAAAAGTACAAAGGGCAAAGATAAAAATGTTCAAACCCGTCCTGCAAACAAATTTCTCAAAACTGCTTGATTTTTCGGTCTTCTTTAATTGTTCTCCTTTGATTTCCTATAATTTGCGATAATCACTTTTTTTGCGCCCCTTGGGAGAAAGCTGTATCCAAAAAGGGAGGGTAACACAGACCGCATAAATTGGGGTTTAAATTCTTCGCTAGAGCCCCTCAATATGTGAAGGTTTTCATAAAAAAGGTTATAGGCCATTCAGAATGCTAGCCCACATATTTTGTTTAGCAACTGCTTAGAATAATACTCCAAACTCTATCCTAAAAAAGGTTAAAGCCCCAATCCGAATTGTTCCTAATGCTGGGAAGCCATGTAAAAGGCTGTTAGGTCTTCCTACACTGCTGGATACTAGTTCTTTTTTTGGAGCGTAATTCCTTTTTTAGTCCTTTTTGCCGAGGCGCAGCACAAATTTATTGTCTTTCTTGGAGGTTTCTATTCTTATTATCCCCTTCTCCTCTGATTCTTTCAGTGCCTGCATCAGTTTCTCTTCCCTCACATCCAAGAGCTCGGAAATCTTGGAAAGGGGGCACTCTCCCCCAGACTCAAGCAGTATCCGCAGCGAAGAAGCAGCATAGGGAAGAAGACCAAATTCCCTAATCGTCTGGTCCAGCTCCCGGAAAATCATCTGTGAGAACTGAATCAGCCGCTTCTCCTCCTCCCGCAGAGCCATCAATTCCTCTTCTATACTGTTCAGCAACTCCACACCCCTCCTCAGCTTTTCCAGAGGGCTCTGCACTTTCTCCAAACTGTAAATCCCCTTAAGAAAACGGTTCAGTTTGCCGCTGTCCGTCTCAACGACATCAGGTAACACCTCCAGAATCTCTCTGAAAGTGTTAGGCGCAATGCTAAAAGACAGAAATAGTGAAGTGTCAACATAGTAGTAAGTCCTCTCAGGACCAATGGGGCTCTCAACAACCCTCTTCTTCACAATACCTTTCTCCTCAAGAAGAGCCAAATGCTGAGAAACCGCCCTGGGAGTAATTTTGAGCTGGGTAGCTATCTCAAAAGGGTAGCGGCTTCCCTGGGTAAGCAGCTGAAGAATCCTACGCCTGGTGGGATTACCCAAGATGAACATCAACTCCTCAAGAGAAATTTCCCTCTCCATCCTAAAACACCAACCTTTTTTCCTTAAAAAGCAAAAAAATTGGTAGGGATGGGAAACACCATCCACCTTACGGTTTATTCTCCGCAAAGCTGCAGTAAAGCTGTTCTAACTGTTCCCTCCTTGAGCGCGACATAGGCTTAACCTTCATCAGCGCTTCCTCCAGGTGCTCCATGGTAACTTTGCAGTCTATTTTTTCCTCCTTGTCACCGAGATCCTTGCCATTCTTAGCAATGTATTCCCTTATGGCGGCCATGACAGCCTCGTTGCAAACTGCAGCTATGTCAGCGCCAGAATATCCATCAGTCTTCTCAGCCAGCTTATCAATGTTAACATTCCCTGCAAGGGGCTTTCCGCGTAGATGCACCTCGAATATCTTTTTCCGCGTCTCAAGATCGGGAAGAGGAATGTAAATCAGCTGATCAAATCTCCCCGGCCTCAGAAGCGCTGGGTCAATTATGTCCGGCCTGTTCGAAGCTGCAATTACTGTCACTCCCTTAAGTTCCTCAAGACCGTCAAGCTCCGTCAATATCTGACTAATAACTCTTTCCGTCACGTGTGAGTCTCCGAAGTCGCCTCCCCTAACGGGAGTGATTGAATCAATCTCGTCAAAGAACACTATACAGGGAGCCGCCTGCCTAGCCTTCCTGAATGTTTCACGCACAGCCTTCTCAGATTCACCTACCCACTTGGATAGGAACTCGGGGCCCTTAACAGAGATGAAGTTTGCTTCGCTCTCGTGGGCTACAGCCTTTGCTAGCAATGTTTTTCCAGTTCCTGGAGGCCCATATAGGAGTATTCCTTTGGGA
This sequence comes from Candidatus Jordarchaeia archaeon, assembly GCA_029856435.1. Taxonomy (GTDB): domain Archaea; phylum Asgardarchaeota; class Jordiarchaeia; order Jordiarchaeales; family Jordiarchaeaceae; genus Jordiarchaeum. The sequence continues at coordinate 6,970 of JAHQXB010000033.1, read as the reverse complement.
GGGTTGGCTTTCATGTGTCTGAAGAGGTTGGGGTATTTGAGTGGCCATTCTACGGCTTCGATTAGCTGCTTTTTGACTTCTTCTAGGCCTCCTATGTCTTCCCAGGTGACGTTTGGCACCTCGACGAAGACTTCTCTCATTGCTGATGGTTCAATGTCTCTGAGTGCGTTTTCAAAGTCTTCCCTTGTGACCTGTATCTTGTCCAGCACCTCGGCGGGAATGGTTTCTGCCTCCAAATCTATTTCCGGCAGTACTCTCCTTAGGGCTATCATTGCCGCCTCCTTACAGAGTGCCTCTATGTCTGCGCCTACGAAGCCGTGTGTAACTCTTGCAAGCTCATCTAGGTTAACGTTATCTGCTAGTGGCATTCCCCTCGTGTGTATTTGGAATATTGCCCTCCTGCCTTCCTGGTTTGGTATGCCTATTTCGATTTCTCTGTCGAATCTGCCTCCACGTCTGAGCGCTGGGTCTATTGCGTTTGGCCTGTTGGTCGCAGCAATCACTATGACTTTTCCTCGGCTTTTAAGTCCATCCATGAGTGTTAGGAGCTGTGAGACCACTCTCCTTTCAACGTCGCCTGTCACTTCTTCTCTTTTGGGCGCTATTGAGTCCAGTTCATCTATGAATATTATGCTGGGCGCATTTTTCTCAGCTTCCTCAAATACTTCCCTCAGTCTGCTCTCGCTTTCACCGTAGAATTTGCTCATTATTTCCGGTCCACTTATGCTGTAGAAGTTGGCGTTGGTCTCATTTGCCACAGCTTTGGCCAGTAATGTTTTACCTGTTCCGGGGGGTCCGTAGAGTAGTACTCCCTTGGGTGGCTCTATTCCCAGCTTGTTGAAGAGTTCTGGGTGGTTGAGTGGTAGCTCTATCATTTCTCTAACCTTTCTTATTTCCTCATCTAGTCCTCCAATGTCTTCGTATGATACTCTGGGAACTCTTTTGGCTTCGATTTCCTCTGCTGGTTTTTCGCTAATCCTCACTTCTGTTTCGCTGGTCATAATTACTGTGTCTGATTTGGGAGTGAAGTTTGTAACCATGAGCACGATTTTGCCGCTTAGGGCAGCAATTTCCACATAGTCTCCTATGCTTATTACCCGCCCCTCAAGGAGCCTTCTGAGATAGTCTTCGGCTCCTGTGATTCTTACAGCTAGGGTGGGGGCGAAGGTTATGCTGGTGGCTGGCTTTGCTTCAACTTTTCTTATCTCCACTTTGTCGTCAAGTGATGTTCCAGCATTTCTTCTTGTGGCACCGTCTATTCTGATTATTCCCTTGCCAGTGTCTTCCGGGTACCCCGGCCAGGCTAGGGCTGCGGTTTTCCTTTTTCCAACTATTTCCACCGCGTCGCCTGTTCTTATGTCCAGCTGGCTTGCGATTTTGGAGTCGATGCGGATGATGTTTCTTCCCACATCTCTAGGCTTTGCCTCTGCCACTCTCACAATTATGCTTTTTTGATTGGTCATACCTTTTCACCACCAATTAATTTTTAAAATAAACATTTTTTTTAACTAAACATATAATTTTTTATTTTATTTTACCTCGACTTCAAACTCGTCGGATTCCAGCGGTTCCTTAAACTTTACTCTCACTTCAAGGATTCCGTTCTTGTACTGTGCACTGGTGGATTTGGGGTCAATTTCCCGTTCCGTGTCCACTTCCTTGTAGTACTTTTTCTTTTCTGATTCTGCGGATATGGTTACCTTCCTCTTGCTGGCCTTGACTTTGATGTTTTCCTTGGAGACGCCTGGGAGTTCTGCAACTATTATTAGGATTCCGGCGTCCTTGTCTATGTGGGTTTCCGTGTATGGAGTTTGCGCTGCTTCGTCAAATTGTGCGTCTCTATTGAGGTTTATGTTTCCGAGCCATGTGGTTACTGGTTTTCCGTCTTGGTCTATGTGTATTGAGACGCTGTGGTTTAGTTGTGCCTCTTGGGTGTCTGGTTCGAGTACTGTTCTGAATAGGCGGTCGAATATGAATTCTTGCTCGCTTAATGTTTTTCTTAGTTCTTTGAAGATGTCGTCGAATCTGTTCATGGTTTGACACCTCTCTGGTGATTTATTCAATGTAGTAAACTTTATGTATAATACATAATGTATAATACCTGAAATATAAATGAGCAAAAACCCTATTTAAATCTTTCGCACAACAAAACGGGGACCTCATCTTAAATATGTAGCTTCTCTTCTATACGTAATCATTTGATCCTTCTCAAAAAAAGGAGGCTTAACAGGGCTTCCTTCCAAATAAGCCTAAAAAAAGGTGAGACTGGCTAACCCTGCACACATACCATGTCAACAAACCACATACTTACAACAAGGTCTCAACAAAACGGAAAGAGAACTAAAATATTTACAGCGTGGCTTATTTTTTGAACAAAAGATTTTTATTTCAAGGCAATCCATCTGCACTTGCCCCCCTCTATCAGTCCTTGGTCAATGCAAGAACCACGAGGTGTACCAAGTTGGAAGGGGAACGCATTTATAAATTTTCGGGAAATGTTTTTAAGAATGTGATTGCCCGCCTTGAAGAGACAATGGGCGCTGGCACCATTAGGGCAGTTTTTCGACTGGTTGGTAGGGATTTGGGAAGGAAAGCGGCTGAAAGAATAAAGAAAAAACATAAGGTTTCAAGTTGTTCCCTTGGAGAATATGCAAAAATCCTCGTTGAAGAGGTTATAGCTCCAGTTACCGGAAATGATGGTGTAACACTGAAGGAGTCCCCCGAAAATGTCGAAATAGACATTACTGTTTGCCCCTTTGAACAAATGGGATTTGACATATCAAACAAGTTCTACTGCACATATACCGAAAGCCTAATAGAAAGACTCATTGAAGAAAAATTCGGAAAAGAAGTGATAATCAAAATAAACTCCCTAAAAAGCGCCGGCCACGATAAATGTTCATTCCAAATCCCCAAATAATCCCCCTTTTTTTAAATCCCCAAACAAAACACAACATCCCCCCTCTTACACGCTACACTAATTTTGAAATTGTTAAAAAGGGCGAATTCACGTTTACAGGTCGCACCAGCGCCCCCTTTTTATCGTTCCCTTTCTCTTCAAAAAATACTGAGCCAGCCTCGCGACCAGCATGCCCAAAATGGGTAGAAACTTAACTAGAAATAGTCCTATGTGTGAGAGAGGAAAACTACAAAAAAGAAAAGAGATTAGGGAATAATCCCAAGCAATTTTCCTTTATTTGAACACGTCTTTGTATTCTGACCTTATTAACTTCTTGTTTATTTTGCCCGCACTGGTTATTGGTATTGTATCAACGAAGAAGAACTTGTCTGGTATCCACCATTTTAATACTTCTCCGGTCCCCACACGTTTCATGAGGTACTCTTTCAGCTCCTCCTCGGTTACCTTTCCTTTGTACTCATCTGTTGAAACAATTAGAGCTATGGGCCTCTCATCCCACTCCGGGTGGGGAACTCCTACAACCGCCACCTGCTTCACCTTTGGGTAGGCGCTTATTATGCTTTCCAAGGTGCTTGTTGAAATCCATTCGCCGCCGCTCTTTACAACATCTTTTGTCCTGTCCACGATGAAGATACTTCTTTCCTCATCCCAGATGCACAGGTCATCTGTGTGCAGCCAGCCTCCACGCCATAGTTCCCTTGATCTTTCCGGATCTTTAAAGTATCCTAATGTGCACCACGGGGACCTATACACCATTTCGCCGAAGGCCTTGTTGTCCCTAGGCACTTCCTCCTCCATGTTCTCAAGTTTGACCACCTTAACCTCGGCGAGCGGAGAGTCGTTCCAACCGGTTCTGAGTCTAAATTTGAATTTCTTTTCCTCCGGCCAATCAAACATATGGTACTTGTACCGCGTTCCTATCATAGCTGGACATGTTTCAGTCATTCCCATCCCTGTGGTTGGCCGCATGCCCTCCTCCTCAGCTTTGCGGGCAAGCCCTTCAGGGAGCATGGATCCTCCAACAATGTACTGTGCGTCTTTGAAGTACTCCTTGTACTCTACAAACTTTGGATGATACACCAGTTCCATAAGGAGTCTGGGAACCCCCGCCATAAAGATGGGCCGATTTTTGGGAGTCCTCTCCCTCTTGACCATTTCCATGGCTACTACTGCGTCGTGTCTTCCGTGAAGCAGAAGCTTTAAACCGGCCGCTGCAGCTATGTATGGGATTCCCCACGCGAAGCTGTGGAACATAGGGGTTAATACGAATATTATTGAGAAATGTAGGTCGGTTCCTTCTGGAGTCCATTGCAGTAGGCCGCTAATCCCGTTTATGGTGTGTAACACAACTGCTCTGTGTGAGAACCAGCAGCCCTTAGGTAAGCCAGTCGTGCCTGTTGTGTAGTTTATGCCTGCGGGTGTTCTCTCATCAAGCTCCGGGAAATCATATTTTGGCGGAGCCTCCCTTAGTAGTTCATCGTATTCGAAAACTGGTTCAAGCTTTGTTTCCGGCAAAACTCCGTCATCTGTACAAATTATGTAGCTCTCAACGGTTTTGAGTTCTGGGCTTATCCTTTCAATGAGGGGTGTAAGGTCCTTGTGGAATATGAGCACTTTGTCCTCTGCGTGGTTTATTGTCCATAGTATTTGTTCGGGTGGTAGGAGCTGGTTCACTGAGTGCATCACGTTACCCATGCTAGGGATGCCAAAATACATCTCGAAGTATCTGTGGCTGTTCCAGTCCGCTGTACCCACCCTAGTAAGGCTGTTCGGCTCAACGTTTAGTGACTCAAGCGCGTTTGCGAGTTTCTGGATTCTTTTCCAGGCCTCCGCATAAGTTTCCCTCGCTATGTTTCGGTAAACCACTTCACTGGTGGGATGCTCTGTGGCTGCGAACTTTATTATGCGGTTTAGCGTCAGCGGGGGATCGTAGGCCTCTTCTGCAATTACAAACTTTTCTAACTCTTTCTCTCTATCCGTTTACCTCACCTCTCTTCCTCTCTTCTCTATAAATTATATATCTCGTTTAAAAGTTAACTATTTACCTACCTAATTAAGTTTTCTCATTTTTTTCTAAAAATAGTCTAATGAGTCCTATCTTTGATTGGCCAAGTTGATGGAGAATGGTTTAAGACCGTTTAAGTCCCCAATTTTTCTTCTTCTGCACCGGTTCTAACCTCTCTTCCCCTTTTCTTTAATTCAATCCGTCTTGATAGAAACCCTAAAACTAAGTCGAATCAAGTATCCTGAAATTGAGGCACGCAGCCTTTATCTCTGTTTTCCCTATTTTTCCAGAAGGGTCTCCAACAAAGGAGAGAAAAATTTGGGAAATAAGTTGTGGTCTTTATAAGAGCAAAGCAGGCAAAACAGGTAGCCTAGAAGACTAATCCTTTCACCTTCTCTAGAAAGGGATAGGCGATGTGCAAAAGAACAGAGCAGATAAATATTTCCAAAAAAGCCATTTCGCCGGGTAAGGATTATGCGCTAATTGAACTCTGCAGATGGTGTGCCTGGTACCAGAAACTGAAAGTTAAAACATTTTTCGGAATCCGCACTAAGGAACCCTACAAAATTTGTCCCCGATGCGGTTGCCCAACAATAATAACTGTTGAAGAAGTGGTTTGCGCCTGCGGAGTCTGCAGAAGGCCACTCATAGAAAAATTTGTGGTAACACTCAACAACAAAAAGGTATCCTCCGTGGAATACAGTTATGAATGCTACATCTGCGGAAACACGTCAAGTATTACATTTCTCCACCTCTGTGGCGACGGAGAAGTGGGTGAATGCGACACCCTATACAAAAGCGAAAATGAAAAACCCCTCGGATTCACATGCATAAGATGCGGAAAATACACACCAAATACAACAATTTACCTAAGCTCGACGATGCTAAACTAGTTTTTGAACCCACTTTTTCCAAGTTTCCCCTTTTTTATATTTGTCGTTTTTATTGTATAAAAAATGTGAGCTCTCAGGGTGAAAAGCGGTTTCAAAATTGAACAGTGAATGGTGCCTTTAACTATATGCCTCTACGCTTCAAGTTTTCCCTTTTTCCACCCTTCATGAGCTTAGCGAGTTTCAAAAATGGGAAGGTGATTAAAACTTGTATATTAGGAATAGTGAAAGGTCTGCCATTGCCCGTGTGGAGAAGGGTAGAATAATGACGAGCAGCAGAAGCACCCTTGGCTACGTTGAAAACGGTAAGGAATGAACTCCAGCAGAAGCAACATAGAAAAATAACGAAAGAGACAAAATTATGTCCCACTCGGGCTTAACACAGCTCTACCTCGATGGAAAAACCATCAGAACAAGTAGCAAATCAGCCATAAGATACACAGACGAAAACATAGAAAACTACCTGAACGAAGTAGTGGCCTACATAGTCTTCTTCTCCAACTGGCAAAAACACAAACTATTTTCTTCCCCCCTTTGATTGCAAAAGAGCCCAACCTATTACTCAAACAACATAATCAGTGAAAACTCCTTAAGCCTCTCCACCCCACAAAAAATGGACCGATTTTAACAAGCTACCCTATAAAGGAACTTTTAGAGCACTTCTCTGGAAGAGACCACCATTTCAGGATAATTCCTAAAACTAAAGTTATAAAAGTTAGAAAGTAACTGGCAATTCTGAAACATTAATGGGTTCCACTCTATTTTTAGAAAGTCATAGAATTACATAGAGTTGGGACTTCACAGTACCACGCGGTGGCCTCACGTGTTCATAAGCCGCCTCTCATTCCGCCCCCCTCAGGGTGAACCCCAATACTGTTCGAAAGATGTTTTTAGCCTTTTTTACTTAAGGGAAAATTATGTGCTCTGTGGCTGTTTTTGGCGAGAAAAACAAGTGCGCAAACAAGCCTCCAGATAAGCTCACTCCGCTCCCTTAATCCAATTTTTCGAACACTATTGGGATGAACCCACCCTCACCTCCACGAATTCACCTCCCTGCTTCTTCACAGACCAATTCCCCTGCGGGTGCTGTCGCCAACGCCGTGAGGAGCGCAGGAGACGTCTCACGATCAAGCGGAAGAATGCGGTCGGGTGGAG
>JAHQXB010000045.1 GCA_029856435.1 Candidatus Jordarchaeia archaeon | reverse complement strand
TCTTTTTCCAGAAAGGAGCCTTAATAAGGCTTATTTCCATGGAGAACGGGAACCTCCTTTTCCTTGGGGAAATTGTCCCTCAAAAAAAGCCCAAATCACGAAATACACTAAAAAATTTTTATGTTCAAAAAGTGTGGGGAAGGAGTTGCTATTTAACCCCTTTTATGCCTTTTCGTAGCTTTGTTTGTACGTTCCAATGACTTCTTCCGCAATCTGGCTGGATTCAAGCATGCCTATCTGTATGTCTTTGGTGGCCCACTTTTTGACTTGCCTAATTGTATTCTCATCTATTTCTAGACCTATGAGTTGTTGTTCAAGCTTTTCTAGTGCATCGGCAGGAGTCGTATGCGTTGTGCTGGTAAACATCATGTCCTTTATGGTGTCCCCTTCTCTGAGAACATAGGCCCTAATTAGGGGTCCGGCTTCACTCTCCACGGCTGAAGCCGGGAGACTCCTGCTTCTAAGGTTTTCATCGGCTCTGTGTTCATTGCCCTTTTTAGGCTTCCACTTCACTCCACCTATAGGAGCAAGGGCTGTGCCACCAGCCCGTTAACCTCGCCTCCATGGATGCGAGCTATATTTTTAAGACTCCAACGACACCGGCATTTAAACTTATTGACCATTTATCCCACGGTTAAAACCGTAGACTTGTCGCTGCGACTTGTAACCTTCATAAAAGTTTTACCCCGACTGGTGCTAGGAGGAATTTCTTGGAATTTCTTCTGAGCGGATCTAGCGAAGATACATGGTTCTTAGTGGATTGCTTTTTGGATTCGTTAACGTATCGCGTGACTATTTCTGGCATCTCCCCCTCTTCTACTTCTACGTTGAAGGCCTTTTTTTGTGTCTGAAGGGTTATCTCGATCCAGTCTTTTCTTATTCTGTCGATTTCTTTTAGCCCCTTAGGTAACACGCCTGCTTCTTGGAAGTTCCAGTTTCTTGTTTTTACATCCTTTAAAACCTTGTCTGAAAACTTTTTCTGCAGGCACTTTCAATATTTCATCTATAAGGTCGGTGGTCTTAGTTGAGTGGGGGTATCCCTATTCCCGAAAGCGCTGAAAAGCCCTGAAGCCCCAGTTCCCACCATTTTTCTCCACACTTTCATTTTGGGGATCCCAAAGCTCCATACCGTTTAAAGGTCGGTACCTTATGGAAATCCGATACTTCTCATTGATAATGTCTGCGAAGGTTCCCATAAACTTCATTAAGTCTATTGTAGCGGGAAAATCGGGGTTCTTGCCCTTGTTCCAAATTATGGTCATGGCGGGCTCCGTTCCGGGCTCATTATACATCACTCCTCCTCCCGCTGCAAGACCCCTAGTGATTTTAATATTGCACTTATATGCATGCGCCGTAATTTATGTCTCTCAAAACATCGCAGTAACGCTGTATAAAAACACCGGCTTGTTTATTCTAAATGGAAGCAGTTTTAACACCCACACCAGTCAGCAATGTCCGTTTCAGTTATAATCCTACTCCCCTTTTTAGTCGTTACTTCAACTTCGACTTTCAATTATATGTCCCTCAAGGGGTTAACACTGTTATAAATTCGATTTACTATAAACATTGCCGCAACAAGCAAAATAGCTAACTCCTCCCTGTTAAGAAAATTTGGCCTCTTTTTATTTTCCTATTTTTAGCACCATGCAAATAATTTTCAGATTCCTCCAAAACAGGATGGAAAAAAGAACAAAAAACATTTAAAAGTCTCAGATATTATTTTGAATTATAAATAAGCTGAAAAGTCGTTCCTATACGCTTTTTTTGCTTATTTTTAAGATATAGGAGTTTATATTTATGCCAATTAAAAAAGGAGACATTGTTAAAGTTGAATATACTGGAATGCTAGAAGATGGAACCATTTTTGACTCTTCAGTAGGAAGAGAGCCGTTAGAGTTTGAGGTTGGTTCTGGACGAATCATAAAGGGTTTCGACCAAGCAGTTATAGGAATGGAAAAAGGAGAAGAAAAAGAGTTTAGCATAGAGCCCAAAGACGCCTATGGAGAATATGATCCCGAGCTACTCAGAAGGATTCCCAGAGACAAACTTCCCCCAGAAGCAGATGTGGGAATGATAATTATACTAAGAACCCCGGAGGGAGCACAAATACCCGCAGAAATAGCGGAAGTAACAGAGGAAGAAGTAACCATTGATTTAAACCACCCACTAGCTGGACAAACCCTAAACTTTAAAATTAAAATCGTAGATATATCCTAAACCTTTAGGGTTTTCCCATTTTTTTCTAAGATTTTTACCTAAACTAAGCAAAAAGTCCAACTCCGCCGAACATGAAAATTATTTTTTGGGGCAGTAATAATATACCTATGCACGTCAACGTTGATTCAAAAAAAGAGGACGACAGAAATATAAACAAGTTTATTGCTTCTACAAATTTTTCTATGGACACATCCACACCTAGATTTATAAAATCAAAACCATTCACATCCATTATGAATTTCAACACATCCTTCCCAATATCATGTATACCTCCAAACACTGTTCCCAGTACAACCTTGCCCAAACGCTCGACCTCAGCACTAGCCTTCAATTTTGGTTCTAAGATTTCCGCAATCTGCCTCAGAATCTCACCGGACATGATTAAATCTGGGAGGAAGAACTCCTTTTTCCCAAACTTATCGCCTACTTTAGCCATAGCTATTCGAACCTGGTCCAAAATCTTAAGGGGATCCTTCCCAGCATTTACCATCACCCGAACCAGATCCACAGCATTCTTCTCATCGAGACTCACAATCAAACTAACTAAATCCTCGGGCAAAAATATTCTCCTCCAAAAATCTGAATTTCGTATCGGCAAGTTTTTTTAAGTTATATTACTCTTTATATTAATAAAATTACCCCAAAACTTGTTGTTAAATATTATAAATTTTTAATTCTAGAATAACTTAACCCACAACAAATACAACGAATTCAAACTAAAAAAGGCGAACAGAAAAATTATATATCATTTACAACCTTCGATTCTAGTATATAATCGATAACACATCAACTTTAGTAGGAGAAAAAAAGTTGCAAAAAGAACCAGACGACAGAATCCAAAAACTAATAGAACTACTAAAACAATCCCACAAGTGTGTGGTATTAACAGGAGCCGGAGTCTCCACCGAGAGCGGCATCCCCGATTTCCGAGGACCAAACGGGACTTGGAAAAAGTATGACCCGGAAATATCAACCGCCAGCAGCTTTGTACTAAAACCCCACCAGTTCTGGTTCTTCGCCATACAATTCGCCGGGCCCCTCCTGCGAGCAGAACCCAACCCCATACACAAGTCACTAGCAGAATTGGAAAAAATGGGATACGTATCCTGCATCATCACTCAAAACATTGATGGTCTACACCAAAAAGCAGGCAGCAGAAACGTAATAGAGCTACACGGAACCGCCTGGAGATCTATATGCGTCAACTGTGGACAAAAGTACTCGTTTGAATATGTCATGACCCAGATGGTTCCCATGTGCTCCCTAGTACCCAGATGCATGTGGTGCGGCCACATACTCAAGCCCGACGCCACCCTCTTCTTTGAAGAGATCCCCCAACAGCTCTACCAACAATGCCTATCCGAACTCGACGAATGCGACCTTCTAATTGTAGTGGGCTCAACACTCCTTGTGGAACCCTCAGGAAGCTTCCCAGAAATGGTCAAAAAACAGGGGAAAAAAGTAGCCATAATTAACCTTGAAAAAACTTGGTTCGACCAAAACTCGGACCTAGTAATAAATGGGAACGCCTCAGAAATACTAACCAGAGTCCTCCAAGAAATAAAAAATGGAACGTGAAAAAGGCACCGTTTACGCCTTATCTGATTGTGCCCCAAATAAACCATTGGCAGAACAACAAGAACAGAACAAGAGGTGACAGAACAAAGTTGAAACTAAGGCTAATAGGTAAAATTACCGATAGGGCGAACAAGTACACTGTTAAAACAATGAAGAGGAGGAAATAGCATATGTAGAGCATGAAAACCGCTGTTTCCTCATTAGGTGTACCGTTCTTGATTATCTGTCTTACTCTGTTTTTTGCTTCGCCATGTCTTGTAACGGTTGGAGGGAGGTAGCTTCCAGCCCCTAAAAGTGGTCAGTAATGTTCTAAAATCTGCCTCCCTTGCCAAGCGAAAAACAAGAAGGTTAAATGGCCCCTTAATTAAAACTATGCATCCCATAGGTGGTAAGGGTAACTGTTTCCCTCTAATTTTGTGTGGAAAATGCATAGTTCCCTGTTCCTGCAAATAAAGGTATCACACAAATATAAAATCCGGGAGAGAAAAATTACCCATAATGTGGGTAATGCATAGCTAATTAAAAGGGGCGCAAAACTCACAAAAAACAAAATCAACAACACAAGCTCCATTGTGGTGTTCACCTTAAACAAAACTGTTGGATTAGTGAATGCTGAGGTATGCAGTCCCACGAAAAATTTTGATTTGAATCCGCCAAAATATGCCCAAGGGTTTGGAATTCCAAGCGGCGTGTCAAAAAATAGGGAATACAGCCTATTGGAATTTCAAAAAAGGTTGGAAACGTCATCCATACCTAAACTGTATAGACAGAAATACCAAAAGCTCCAATGGGGATAAATGCAATGGAAATTCTCATGTATGCTTTTTGCAAATCCAAGCCATCCATAACTAACATTTCAACAAGCCCCCACTTATCGGGAATAAATCTCCCTACGTAAAACTATTTTTTATATTTCACGTAGATTAGAACTCCCATCATCATTAGAAGCGACGCTATAAAGAGAGGTAAAATAATCCAACGCAGAAAAATTGCCCAATTTTCCAGTTCCCCCTGTATCATTGGAAAAACTGTGCAATAGTTGAGTGCAAAACTAAAATCTCCTGTTAAATAGTAATTGTAGCCGTTAAAAAGGCTAAAACTAGTATAGGTGCCGAAATCTGAAAGAAAGTTGGAAAAACGTATTATAAAGTAGACCCCGCTTAGAAACATCCAATCTAAACCTACGTTAAAAATCCGGCTTAACTTTTTGTTCACATAGGGCGGAGTTTTCCAGAATATTTTCCTCCGATACTTTATGCACCCATATATGAATAATCCAGCTACTAACACCATTAAAATTGTAGAAAAGAGTACTTTGCCCCAAGTCTCTCCATACAATGCATAGTTTATAAAAGGGTTTCCATAGACCAAGTTTGAAACGTACATCAATAAAACAACAACAGCTAAAAACACAGTGCTAAAAAAGAAGAAAAACACCATACTCGAAATAAAGTATCTCTCTAATTCCCTTTTCTGATCGGCTCTGCCCCCTGCTTCCTCACCTGTAACCATTTTCCTCTCCTCTTCCCACCCCCTAAGACTCGAACTTTCATGACCTAGAAATATGTTTCCATTAAAATTCTTGGGAAGGAACTGATTGTTGAACTTGTTTAATTGAAAAAAATTGAGGGGGTGGAGTTTTAGCCCATGAGGATGTCCTTATATTGTTCCTTTAGGACTTTCTTGTTGAATTTACCCACGCTGGTTTTGGGAAGCGAGTCCACAAATATGACTTTGTCGGGAAGCCACCATTTCGGTATCTGTTCGGGATACTTTTTGAAGTGTTCTAGAATTTCATTCTCGGTTACTTTGCCTTTATACTCTGGTTTGGGTACAATTATGACGAGTGGTCTCTCATCCCACTTCGCGTGTCTGACGCCTATGACGCAGGCCTCCATTACTGCTGGATGCAGGCTGGCTACGTCCTCTAGCGTGAGTGTAGATATCCATTCGCCGCCGCTCTTTATAACGTCTTTGGTTCTATCCCTTATGTGAATGTATCCTTCACTATCGATGGTGGCTATGTCTCCGGTGTGCATCCACCCTCCTCTCCACAGCTCTGCGGTTTTTTCAGGATCCTTATAGTACTCCATGGTTAGCCAAGGTGCTCTTACCACTATTTCGCCCATTGTTTTGTCGTCCGCTGGAACATCATTCATATCCTCATCCACTACTCTAAGTTGAACTAGCGGCACCGGTAACCCGGTTGAGATCCATCTTTTGATTTTCTCATCTTTGGGTAAATCTTTTTGTTGCGGTCTGATGAATGCCTCTGTGAGCAGTGGGAAGCTTTCAGTTAGACCATAAGCGGCGAATATTTTCATTCCATAATCCCAACCCTGTTCTGCTAATCCTCTGGGCAGCGCCGCTCCTCCAATGAAGCATTTGAACCCCTTTAGTTGAGGTATAGCTTCCTTGAAGTTGGGTGCCCACATCATAAGCACCAGTAGCGTTGGTACGAATGCCGACACAGTGCATTTCTCTTTTACTAGCAGGTTTACCATCATTGCAGGGTCATATCTGCCTGGGAGTACTTGTTTCATTCCGAAGAGTGCACAGGAGTAGGGCAGCCCCCAAGCGTGTG
>JAHQXB010000089.1 GCA_029856435.1 Candidatus Jordarchaeia archaeon | reverse complement strand
GAGCGGGCAAAACAAGTTACTATGGGGAGCAGGAGAATCATGACAAGGTCCTCAGGCTGGGGGCTATTCATCACAACATCAGGCGTGTATTGTTCCTCCTTGGGATGAGGCGCTTCTTCGTTCCCCTCGGAAAACCGCTTCCTGAGGAAGTGGTCCTACTCCAGTTCATAGAGCAGACAATCTGTGGAAAAACAGGCTTAGTCCACCCCATTTAGTCTGCCTCACAGCTCCCGCCACAAGAAGATTGGAATATGTAGAGTAGAGAGAGAAACATACACCCCAAACAAGCATGGGAATACAGAAAAAGGCAAAACACCTCCCAACGCCAATTATTTTTTAACAAGTTCGTAAAGTGGAAAAAAATATATTATTGGAAGAGGATATTTCACAGAGTTAACTGGAGGAAATGTGATGTTTTATGAAGAAAAGTGTACTCTCTGTGGAGAGTGCCTGATGAAGTGCGCCTATTTAGCCTACCCTGAGGAAAAAGCTAAGGAGGAGTTTAAAAAACTAATTAAGGGTGAACCCACACCAGTAACCTCGGAGTGTATCACCTGCTGTGCCTGCAACATGTACTGTCCTGAGGGGGCCAACCCCTTCGATCTTATTAATCAAAGACAGGAAGAAACTGGAACTTTTCCAGCAACAGAGAGAGCCGTGGGCATGATGAGTATGGCCTCCCAGCTGCCCTCCGAAGTTAAAAAGGGTGAAAAGGGTAAACCAGTTTTGAACCTCTGCACGGTGGATCTTCTTCCAGGAGTGGTTGAGGGCCGGCTTTTCGATGGGTTAACCATTACTAAGGGTGGAGACTACTTCTGCTACATTGGCTGGATTCACGTTGGTAAGCCTAGCATGGTTAAACAAAACGCTCAAAAGTTTGTCGACAACTTGTCTAAGGTAGTAAAGGAGGTGGGAGCCAAGGAAGTCATATGCTATCACGACGATTGCTACGCTCTTTTAGGTAATAAGGTTCACGAATTTGGAATAAAACTGCCATTCAGACCAGTGCACATAATAGAGTATCTGAGGGACTACGTCAAAGCCCACAAGAACGAAGTAAAAAAACTCGGCATGAAAATAGCGTACCAGCAGCCTTGCGCCTCAAGATACACCTTTGCCAAAGACAAAATGCTTGACGAACTCTTTAAACTCATAGGAGTTGAAAGGGTGGATAGAAAATATGACAGAATGTATGCCCTTTGCTGTGGTGGGGCGCAGGGAGCAATGTCCACGGTGTCCAAAGAGGAAGTAGAAGAGTGGCGGAACAAGAACCTGATGGACGCCAAGGAGCACGGAGCGGAAGCAATGGTTTTTCTCTGCCCCATGTGTGTTCTCAGCCTCAGAAGCAGAGCCAAAGCACAGAACCTAGAACCCTACATACTAAGCAACCTAGTACGCCTCAGCCTAGGTGAAAAACTCACCGTTGGAGGAGCAGGCAAAGTTTTCGAATAAAAAATTCCTCCACTCTTTTATGTAAATGCGAAAAGGAATAATGAATCTTAGAGTTCATCCTAATAGAGCATCCATTGCCCGGGAGCCATTATCCCTCGGGGATCTAATGATTTTTTTATTTTTTCCATGAGTTTGAGGTATTCTGAATCAGCATTTCTCATAACAATATTTTGAAGGATGGATGAGGGCTTCCAAAGCACACCCCCAAGATTAATACACTCTTCAGAGAGTTCCTTCAAGACGTTTACCAGTTTTTTGACTTGGTTGGGATCTCTTTTGTCAAAGGGGAATATGTATAAGATGCAGACGATGTGTCCGGTGCGCATCGGTCTTAGAAAGTGTAAATACTGAAATCCGTGTCCTTTTGCTACCTCAACTCCCCTCTTATAGGCAGCAGCAATTAGGGGTGGGGGAATGTAGCATCCAAGGTACTCGGCTCCTCCGCCTTGCAATAAGTCCATAAAGGGGAAGGTTCGGGGAACCATTAAAACATCCTTTTTTGCCTGTGGGGGGCGGGCGTATTCTTCAATCGGGACACCCTTCCTCAACAGGTTCTCTGCGATGCTCCGCACAGCCCGCTTCTTACATTCTATTTCTTCCAAGGATTTGCCGTTTAAAACAATGTCCATGGTGATCTCTGGAACATCTACGGGTTTTTCGGGCAGGGGAAATCTTTCTCTGCCGCTGGTTCCAGTCCAACTAAACATATAAATGTCTTCACACACTTCACTTCTGGTAATCATCAAAAAGACTTGGGGGATGGCTTCGATATCATAGATTTTGTAGAATAGGGCATCCCTAAAATTGGGCTTCGGCCAAAGCTGAATAGAGGCCTTGGTAATTATGCCCGTGGCACCGAACCAGCCCAGAAACAGACCTGTAAAATCGGGAAGACAGTACTTAGTGAGCCAGGACTTGCCCAACGCGCAGGAGCCGGTTCTCAGAATTTCTCCTGTGGGCAGAACCACCTCCAAACCATTAATCATATCCGAGTTTGCACCATAGCTAAGCGACAATTGGCCCAAACCGTGTATTAACGCGTTGGGAATAACGCCCACAGAGGGGGGAGCGTGAGGCATACTAAACCAGAGATCTGGACAATTCTCTTCAAGGTAGGTCTTAAGCTGCCCCACTGTTACCCCACACTCCACCACCGCATACATGGAACTCCTATTTAATTCCACAATTTTATCCATCCTTTTTAAGTCCAAAACTATGCCCCCCTCACACGGTATTGCCAGTCCAGACAGAGTCATACCTCCGACCCTAGGAGTTACGGGAATTCCTTCTCTATTGGCTAGTAACAATATTTCCTGAATTTCCCTCACACTTCCAGGCAACACTACAAATCCTGGGCTGTGCGGTTCCTCTGTGCTGGGGTCACAGGAATAATAGTAACGTTCCTCCAAACGGTGGGAAACAAAATTTTTCCCAACAATTCTCTCCAGAGATTCCAAAATGCCTTGACGACTCGGCCTTTTTAGCGTTTCCCTAGGCAAATTTTGCTTCTCCCAAGTTTTTTCACACCAGAAACTTGAACCGAAAAAAGACACTAGGAAGAACTCAATTTTTGAGAATGCTATTTAAAAATGGGAAGGGGATCCAAATTTGGGTTTTTATATGCCCATTGATTTTCTGACTAGCTGTATTACGTCGTAGATTTGGAGTTTCGAGTTGTGTTGTTTTATTGCGTCGTCTAGGTTGCGCCAGCAGAAGGGGCAGGCGGATACGATGGCTTCAACGCCCAGTTTTTCTGCTTCCTTCACTCGTTCATAGGCGGTTTCAACTGACCATTCGCCATAGCCGGATTTGACTCCTCCCCCGGACCCGCAACACCAAGCGTTTTCCCTGGTGCGGGGCATTTCCACCAGTTCTATGCCGGGTATTGCTTTAAGTATGTTGCGTGGAGAGTCGTATACCCCCATGTGTCTTCCCAAGTGGCAGGGGTCGTGGTAGGTGACCTTCATTTTCACCTCGTTTTTTAACTCTATTTCGCCGTTTTTTATCATTTTCTCCAGTAGCTGGGTGGTGTGTAATACCTCGAAGTCGTGTTTAGAGTTAAGAAGCCAGTCGTATTCCTCTAAGTAGTCTTTTTTCCAAGTTCTGAAACATCCGGAACAGGTGGTAACAATTTTACAGGCACCTACTTTTTTTGCTTCTTCAATATTGTGTTGAGCTATCTCCGAAGCTGAGACGTAGTCTGTCTCCCACTGTCCAGTTCTTAGCAGGGGTGAGGTGCAGCACCATTCATCTCTCATTATGGTGAAGTCTAAGCCTAAACTGTCAAAGACAGTAACAGTGTCCTGTGCCAGAACCTTTTGGCGATAAGCTGAAGTGCAGCCCACGAAGTAAACCATTTCTGATTTTTCGGGTAGAACTATGCCTTTTGGTAGCCAGTCCCATCTTTTGCTGTGGGATTCAAGGTAGGGGTTGTGTTCCTTTCCTATGTGTACTGCAAAGTCTCTTTGGCGTCCGGGAAGCTTTATTCCCACTTTTACTGCTTCGGCTCTGGTGGCCTCAATTATTCTCAGGATGCTGTCTTTTATGGGGTAGATACACTGGGTGGAGCAGTTTCCACAGGTTTGGCAAGCAAAAAGTATATCTACAATGTCATTGTCAAAGCCAAATTTCTCCTCGTAAATGCCCTTGGCGGTCCACATTCTTCCACCGCCTGTGAAGGTTTCAAACCTAAATTTGGTGTAGGAGGGACACCCATTGTAGAAAAGGTTAGGGCCTGTAGTTCTGCAGTACTGGCACTTATAGCACCTATGAAGTATGTCCTTATATTTTTCTAAAGCCATATTCATCAACTCCTAAAGAGCCCATTGACCAGGAGCCATTATGCCGTTGGGGTCAAGCATGGTTTTAATTTTTTTCATAAGTTGCACGTACTGCGAGTCTGCATGTTTTAAAACGATTTTCTGAACTGTGGGTGAGGGCTTCCAAGGAACGCCGCCCAAGCTTATGGCCATGTCGCATATTTCTACCAGAACCCGCAACAGTTTTTCAACCACTTCAGGGTTTCTCTTATCAAAGGGGAAGGCGTACATTATCCCGGTGCAGTGTCCAGTTCTGAAGGGCCTAACCACATGTAGGTATTGGAAGCCATACTTTTTCGCTATCTCTATTCCCCTCTTGTAGGCTTCACCCACCTCTTCTGTGGGAACGTAGCATCCCAAGTACTCGGCGCCGCCACCCAACATCAAGTCCATAAATGGTAAGGGCTGGGGAACCATCAGCATGGCGATTTTTAGCATTAGGGGAGGCTCAAACTCCTCAACTTTAACCCCTTTCCTCATAGCTTCTTCCATGATTTCTCCAACCATTCTCTTCTTTAAATCAACTTGTTCCTGATTCTTTCCACTAAGAATGATATCCATAGTAATTTCCGGGGTGCCTTCAGGTTTCTGGGACATATAGAACCTTTTAGTACTGGTTCCAGTCCAACTGTTAATGTAGATGTCATCGCAAACCTCGCTCTTGGTTAGTTTCAAAAGTATATTCACTGTGTCCTCCACAGTATCCACCTTGTAAAACATGGCGTCGCGGATACTGGGTTTTGGCCAGAGCTGCACGGAAGCCTTGGTAATTATGCCCGTGGCACCGAACCAGCCCAGAAACAGACCTGTAAAATCGGGAAGACAGTACTTGGTGAGCCAGGACTTGCCCAACGCACAGGAGCCGGTTCTCAGAATTTCTCCTGTAGGCAGAACCACCTCCAAACCATTAATCATATCCGAGCTGACACCGTAGCCTAGAGAAATCTGCCCAGCACCATATATGACCGCATTAGATATTACTCCCACAGATGGGGGAGCATGAGGCTGACAGAACCAGAGGTGAGGATGATTCTCCTCCAGATAGGTTTTAAGCTGCCCTGTTGTCACGCCACACTCAACCACAGCATACATAGAGTCATCATTCACTTCAATTATTCTATCCATCCTCTTCAAATCCAGCAAGATACCACCACCATAGGGTATGGCAAGCCCGGACAGTGTCATACCGCCTACACGGGGAGTTAGAGGAATCTTTTCCCTATTGGCAAGCCTCACTATTTCTTGAACCTCCTCAACAGAACCCGGCATCACCACAAAATCCGGAGCGCAAGGCTCCTCAGCACTAGGATCACTGGAATAGTAGTAGCGTTCCTCCAAACGGTCGGAAACAAAATTTTTCCCAACAATCCTCTCCAGAGATTCACGAATACGGGAAGAAGAGTTTCTAGGCCTTTTTTCGGACAAAACATTTTCCTCCACCAAAACTTTATAAAAAGATAATTGGCGCATCGAGCTCCGCTCAAAACGCCTCCTTAACAAATGGATAATATTTAAATCGTGTTTGAATGTAAAAAATTTTGTGTCAGCAGTCAGGAAAGTAAATATGAAATGGTGCTAGATTAAAAAAGATGAATCAGGTACCTAGCCCTCTTAGAAACATCAAGAAAAAGAGGGTAACTTCCTGTCAAAGAGAGTGTTATTATTGTAAATGGATTTGACTCAATCTAGGTTCCTTTCCTTTTATTTCGATTCTTTTTGCACGAAGAATTCTGGCATGTTGCAACCGAGAACTTGTTAAAAAAGTAAGTCTTTTTCGCGGTTTGTCTGCAGTGTCTTTAAGGGTTGGTGGGGTGTGTGGTGCAAAGCCCTCCTTTATGGTATATTTCTGCCTTGGAGTTCCCAGAGTCACCCGTTTACACCCGGGGTGGAAAAGCCAGTCAGAATCCTGAAACAACAATTTTTTTTTATCAAGTTCTGTGACCGAAAAAAATATTTTTTTGGGATTTAAGATTTAAATGGGTGCTTTTAGCTTTCCAACACCATGAAGGAAGGAGAAGTTTCAGATTAAGGGTAGGGATTGGTGTTGGGTTTGGGAGGACTTGTTTCGGTAACTATTCCCACAAAGAATGCGGAGAAATATATTTCTTTATGTCTTGAGTCGATAAGGGACCAAACTTACCCCTACGTAGAGGTTATTGTTGTTGATGACAACTCCAAGGACAGAACAGTAGACATAGCGAGGGAGTTTGGGGCTAGGGTAATTAGAGTGCGTGCTGGGAGATCTGAGGCTAGAAACATTGGAGCCAAAAACTCTCATGGGGAATTTATCCTCTCAATAGATGCAGATATGCAGCTTGGTTTCGACGCTATAGAAAAATGTGTGAGTGAAGCTTTGAGGGGAGCCGAAGCGGTAATTATTCCCGAAGTTGCAGACGGACAGGGGTTCTGGGCCAAGTGTAAATGTTTCGAGAGAAACCTCTTTATTGGAGAAGAGTTAGTGGAGGTTCCCAGATTCTTTAGGAGAAGTGTTTACTGGAAACTGGGAGGCTTTGACCCCATGCTTGAGGCGGGAGAAGACTGGGATATAGCTCAGAGAGCCAGAGAACAGGGAGTAACCATCAAAAGAGTCGACTCCTACGTGAAACATGTGGAAAAAAACTTCAATATCCTCAGAACAATTAGGAGGGAGTACCATTATACCAGAAGCTTCTACCACTATGTTAGCAAGCATCCACAACTGGTGAAGAGGCAAGCAATGGTTTACTGGAAAGTTCTGGCGCAAAAAAGAAAAGAGCTGATGAGAAACTTGGTCTACACACTAGGACTATTCACCATAAAGTTCTTTGAAGCGGCAGCGCACATAATAGGATTTCTTAAAGGAATCATACTTTACAAATTGCAAACCTTACACGCAGGATCCATACCAACTGAATTACTGGTCCAAACAAGGGAGCCAAATACAAAACTCGAGTTGCCCGGACAGAGAAAATTCACTTGACAAGTTTTAGGGTTAAAGAAACCCACTATTGGGTCTCTAAACCACAGGTTGGAATTCCGCGCATCGGAAATAGTTTCTCTAACCACCACCTTCTTGTATTACAAACGAATTATTAGGGACAATTTGAAGATTTAAATCATTCAAATTTTTCTAGTGCTGACTCCGATGCGGTTATTCCGCTTTCCTTTTTTGGGTTCTAAATTGGAGGAGGAGTCATATAAATGCTCCTTTTTTTAAGTTTCTGCTGGTACTCTTGTGAGAATGTTAATAAGTCTTGGGGGATTATAGGATTTTGGGAAGTGGAAATGATACTTGGCATTTGCGGAAGTCCAAGGAAAATGGCAACGGAGTATGTTTTGAGGGAAGCTTTGAGGATGCTGAAGGAGAAGGGGTTTGAAACAGAGTTTTTTAGTGTCAGGAGTAAAAACATTGCACCCTGTCAGCATTGTGATTACTGCCTGAAAAATAAGGAGTGCAGACTTAAAGATGATATGTTTGAACTTTACCCCCTCATCAAAAATGCCAAAGGATTAATAATGGCCACCCCCGTCTATAATGGTGCACTCAGCGCTCAGATTAAAGCAGTCATGGACAGGTGTAGAGCTCTGCTTGCAGCAGACCGCAATGCTTTACAGTACAAGGTGGGTATGGCGATTGCGGTTGGTGGTGACCGGATGGGGGGACAGGAACTGGCAATACAACAAATCATAACTTTCTATGTGTTGAATGGAGTTATACCAGTTAGCGGAGGCTCCTTTGGAGCAAATTTGGGAGCCACATTTTGGTCTAAGGATACTCTGGAGGGAGTTAAAGAAGACGAAGAAGGATTCAGAAGTCTGGAAAAGACCGTTAAAAAATTTGCCAAGTTATTAGAAAAAATAGAGAATAAAGAGAAATAGTATAGTAAAGATTTTGGAGGATTAAATTATGGTTGAGAAAAAGGAAGAGAAAAAGAAGCTGAGAAAGGTGGCTTGGGGAATCACGGGCAGCGGAGATCGGCTGCGGGAAACATTTGAAGTTATGAAGAAAGTCAATGAAGATTTTGAGGACGTAGTGGATATTCGGGTCTATGTCTCCAAGGCAGGTGACCAAGTTTTAAAGTATTATAAGCTGAGCCACGATATACTTGAGGTTTTCGATAAGGTGTGGGTGGAAATTAATGCCAATGCGCCCTTTCTTGCGGGTCAACTGCAATCGGGAAAATTTGAATTCTTACTGATCGCCCCTGCAACGTCAAACACTGTGGCTAAGATTGCCATGGGACTAGCAGACAGCCTACTCTCCAATGCTGCCGTAATGGGCTTAAAGGCCTATGTTCCACTATACATAATGCCCTCCGACTACGAGGTGGGAACCGTAATAACAAAACTCCCCGATGGAAGGGATCTACGATTAAGAATAAGACCAGAAGACGTGGAACACGTAAAGAAGCTATCTAAAATGGATGGCGTACATGTACTGGAAAAACCCGAAGACATATACGAAGTTTTCAAAAAACACTTCAAACCCGAGCAGACCTAAAAAATTTTCTGAGTCACACAATTTTTAGTTCAGCTTTTAAACCAGTGGTAACAACTTTTGGGTTACAACCTTTAAATATATGAAAAATGTCGGACGGCAACTGTTTTTATGGGCGACTTAGGATGCATGGTTGTTTAAAATGTTGGAAAATGTTGTCCAGAAAATGCTTGGAGGCCTTAGAGTAGAAGGTTTGCAAGTTTACTGTAAAAGGGTTACAAGAGGCCGGTTTAGGGAAGAAGGAAATTTGGAAATATATGTAAATAAGGGCGGATCGGAGAGCCGGCTCCTAGATGTCAAGGTATTTTATGGTAGGCCACCTTACCACACTCCTTGGGTAGAATTCTTCAATATTAGAACTCCCATAGTTTTGGGCGGTGAGACATTAGAGTTTTTTGATTCACCCATTGAGGATGAACTGTTGACGGTTTTCTCCCAAGCCCTTGGTGAGGGGGAAAGTATTTTTGTAGAGTACTATGAAGATGAAGAAACCCGCAAGCAGCTGGGAGCTGGGTTACCGCCACCAGTGAGTCGATTAGGTTACAAACTATTTATGTTGGGGTTCACCTGGTTTAAAGACTGGTATTTTGCTGAGGGCTTCTGGGAAGGTGGACAAAAACTACAGGGAGAAAAGCCCAACAGGGAATCAAAAAGTCGACAGTTGGCATTAATTTATAGCGAAGCCAAAAGTTTTCTGGAAAAGCAGCAGAGCCAAGAGAAACATGAATGGCACCAGGTTAGAGCAGTTGTCAGAGCTAAAAACATAATCAGCCTACTTAAGGGCTCTGTTGGATAATTTTAACTTTTTCAAAAAATTGGTTGTTTTTCTGAAAATTTTTCAAATTAACAATGTAAAATTGCAAAAAATTCATCAAGATGGTAAGGAAATAGAAAAATAAAACTTAGCCCTTAAGGAGCATTGGGGACAAAAGGTTCCAAACATTTAAGGTTTACAGTATTACTCTGATTCCCGTTTTTCAGTTATTGAAAAAGAAACAATTGCACCAAAATCTGTTTCTTCAACCTCATCTATTCTGCTCTCAACTCCAAAATCCTTAAGCACATAGATCAAATCTTCAAAGTAATCGTAGAAACCACAAGTCCGACAGTAGGGCCCTGTAAATTCTATCTTAAATGATTCCTTGCTAGCTGAGACAATCCTAGCATTAGCCTCTGGTGAACGGTACTTATTGTACTCCCTAACCGCTCTATTCAAAACCTTCTCAAAAGACCCTTTCTTCATAAGAAAAACAAAACTGGAAAAACTTAAAAAAATAATGGGTATCCACTGTAAACCGAATGAAACTCAGAAAGCATCGTCGAGAGTAAAAGGATGAGAAGTTTGCAGTATTCTTTTCGGTAGAATTTAGAATCCTAGGTCTTCTCCGATTAGTATCACAAATATGCGGTTTGGTATGTGGGGTTGATCTATTATGGCGGTCATGCCGCATGCCCTATTTTTGTGTCCGCAGTTTTTGAGAAGTTTTGGCTCGCCTCCACATCTTCCCAAGCGTGAGCAGGGGGGATACCATTGTTCCTCATCCTTACTCTTGGGTTCACCTCCCATCATTCTCACAAGCTGTGGGGCTACCACGTTTCTCACTCTAGCAAAGGCGTCGTCTAGGTCTCTAACTATTTTGTTGCATCCCGCAACAACGTAAACCTTTTTGGGGCCGAACATCATTGCGGCTATTCTGTTGCCGTATCCATCACTGTTAACCAGTGTTCCCTTTAGGGTGATTGCATTGGTGCTGGTCAGATAGAGGTCTGCGTTGAGCGCCGCACGCCACTTTTTAATGGTTTTTTCAAGGGCCCCCTCTGTTAACATCCAGTGTCTTGCCACGTGAATTTCTTCGGGTGTGACGATATCTTCGAATGGATTTATGCAAGTCCATCTCCCTGCCTTCTGTAAATCGAAGAGGATACCCAGATTAATGAGAGTAACCGAACCTCCCCAAGAGATGATGCCTCCTTCGGGAACCTCTCTTTCAACCATCTCGAAGATTTTTTTCCTAGCCTCTCTGGCCGAAGAAATGTAGATACCATCCATATTGTTTTTTCTCAAATTCTCAATGACGTTACTAGCTAATTTTTCATAGTACCAGGGTTTAATGTCAATCCACTTTTTCAAATCCGGTTCCGCCTTCAAAAACATCACCTAGCCTAAAAACTTTAGATAAAAGTAAAGTATCACCTATTTTATCCTTTCGTAAAAGGACAAATATACAGTTATAAATTTGATTTCGACGCCCAAAAAAGACACCTAAAGGGCTTTTTCCCAATTTTGAAGCAGAAAAATTTGGGGCGAAAAATGGTGAATTCACACTTGCGGGGAGAGAGGAAAATCTATTATAAGTGATTAAACATTCTAATTGGTAAAAGTATTTAGGGGGTTAACTTGTGTCCAAGCTACCCGAGGAGCTTACGAAAAAGGCAGAAGTTCCCCAATTTGTTAAGGATCAGTTGGAAAATGTGGTTATCCCTCCCCTACTATACGGTATGGGGTATACTGAAGAAGATTTGAAAAGGCCTAGAATAGGCATTGCAAACACTTGGAACGAACTAAATCCGGGTCAAGTTCATCTCAACAAGATTGCGGAGAAGGTGAGGGAAGGAATCAGAAGTGCAGGTATGACGCCCTTTGAGTTCAGCACCATTGGTCCCTGCGACGGAATAGCACAGGGGCATGAAGGCATGAGGTTCATTCTGCCCACTAGGGAAATCATTGCTGCCTCCATTGAGATTATGGCCAAAGTGAACCGGTTTGATGGGATGGTGATGATTGGAACATGCGACAAAATTGTTCCCGGAATACTTATGGCTGCAGCAAGAATAAACATTCCCACAGCCATAATTACTGGGGGCTACCATCCTCCATACTGTTTTCCCGGTAAAATATTTGATGAGACAGAGGAGTTTGCCCACTACGAGATTGGAAAATTCTACTTCGCATGGCAGAGGGGGGAAATTTCAGAGGAAGAGTTTCAAAAAGCCCTCCATGGAATAGTCACTGGGCCTGGAGCCTGTCCCATGTTGGGTACAGCAGTAACCATGCAGTGCATGTGTGAAGCCTTGGGAATGGCTCTACCCTACTCCGGACTGTTACCTGCCCTGAGCAAGGAGAAGCTGGACTATGCTAAAAAAACGGGTGAAGCACTAAAATACTTGGTTGAAAATAATGTGACGCCCTCCAAAATAATGACGAAAGAAGCTTTTGAAAACGCCATCAGGGTTCTCCTGGCAATCGGAGGCTCAACGAATGGCTACTTGCACCTTCCAGCCATAGCCCACGAGCTTGACATCAAAATAGAATTGGATCTTTTCGACAGGCTAAGTGAAACCACACCTCAAATCGTGGCCCTTAAACCCAATGGACCGCGGGCAATACAGGCCCTAGATGAAGCTGGTGGGATACCCGCAGTAATGAAAAGCATAAGCAGCCTATTGCACCTGGACGTCATAAATGTGTCTGGAAAAGCACTTAGAGAAATTCTAATGGATGTCGAAATCAAGGATGAAGAAATTATTAGACCCATGGACAAACCATTCAGCCCAGACGGAGGACTCGTGGTATTAAAGGGAAACCTGGCGCCAGACGGGGCAATAGTCAAAAAGGCAGGCACACCACCAAACATGTTCAAGTATAGAGGACCTGCGAAAATATTTGAATATGAGGAGGAGGCGATCCAAAACCTGTTCCAAGGAAAAGTGAAACCCGGAGAATGCGTAATAATCAGATATGAGGGGCCCAAGGGAGGGCCGGGCATGAGAGAAATGGCGGTGCCGGGACACATAATACAACTCTTAGGATTAGGGGAGTCCTGCGCCCTTGTAACTGATGGCCGCTACAGTGGAAGCACCTATGGACTCTGTGTAGGACATGTTTCTCCAGAAGCTGCTGACGGAGGACCATTATCAATAGTAAAGGACGGAGACATAATAGAAATCGACATTCCCAACAAAACTATCAGAGTAGACCTGTCAGAGGAGGAGATAAAGAAAAGACTCATACGGTGGAAGCCACCAGAACCAAAATACAAAAAAGGACTTTTAGCGTGGTACTCTCAGTTTGTAACCTCGGCAGATAAAGGTGCAATTCTGAAACCAAAATTCTAAATTATCCACCCCTTATCATGAGGAAGCCCGCCTTCAAAGTTCGAAAACAGGAAAGAAAGAGAATCTTCATTAAAGTTCCATTTTCTCCTGTGTAGTTAATCTCAATTCTCTTCCAGAATTTTTTATTTTTTGTGCGGCAATAAGGTAAGTTCTTTGTAAATACGCTTCTTTTTATCCAGTAGTGGCTACAAATTTTTTTGGAAAGCTTCACACCCCCTAGAAACTCATGTATTACCCAATAGGTGGTAAAGGGTAATTGTTTTTCTCTCATTTTGTGTGGGAAATGCATAGTTTCCTGTTCCTGCAAATAAATGTATCAACGCACATATAAAATCCGGGGGAGAAAAATTGCCCATAATGTGGGTAATGCATAGCTAGAAACTCAATTTGTTGCTTCTCACACTTTTTCTTGTATTTTAGTGAATAAAATTTAGTTACAATATGGTTTGGAAGCCACAATTCAAGTTAATTTGGTTGAATTAGTGGTAAGATTGTAACGCTAATTTTTTAATATGCGAAATACTAAATTAGAAGTATACCAAAAATTAGGAGTTAATGGAGGGAGAATTATGTCATTACCTATTAGGATACCCTTTATTTATCAGGGGATTGGTTCTCTTGAGCAATTGAGGAATTTTAAAGAGAGAAGAGTTTTGATTGTATCTGACAAGACGGTTCTCCAAATGGTTGGCGACAAACTTTCAGATATTTTCAGTGGAAGGGAGACCAAAATTTTTGATGAGGTGGAACCCGATCCCAAGGACACCATTATGGTTAAGTGTGGCGATGTTGCTCGTAAATTTAAGCCGGAGCTTATCGTTGGAGTGGGAGGCGGCTCAGCAATGGATACTGCCAAAGCGGCTTACTTCCTTTACGGGCAGGAGTCCCTGAGATTATATGATATGAATGTGTTGGTCGAGTACAATTTGAGGGAAAAATCTAAACTGGTTCTTATACCAACTACCAGCGGGACTGGTTCTGAACATACGCCGGGACTGGTGGTCACCAACACAGAAACAGGTCAGAAGATGTCCCTGGCTTCATTTGAGTTGATTCCTTGGGCGGTAATTCTGGATCCCACTTTGACTTTGAAAATGCCGCAAAAGCTTACTGCTGCAACTGGGCTTGATGCTCTAACGCAGGCAATTGAGGGGGCTAGTAGTAAAATGGGAAGTGATTTCACCCAAGCCCTAAACCTGTATGCTGCTAAAATTCTCTTCCATTATTTACCGAAGGCTGCGGGAGAGGGGGCAGGCGACATCCAGGTTCGCGCAAAAGTTCACTATGCTGCCTCGATGGCGGGGATAGGCTTTGGGAATTC
This sequence comes from Candidatus Jordarchaeia archaeon, assembly GCA_029856435.1. Taxonomy (GTDB): domain Archaea; phylum Asgardarchaeota; class Jordiarchaeia; order Jordiarchaeales; family Jordiarchaeaceae; genus Jordiarchaeum. The sequence continues at coordinate 10,850 of JAHQXB010000089.1, read as the reverse complement.
GGGTCTAGGCCTCGCCCACTCCTGTGGACACGCACTGGGAGGAGCCTTCCACATCCCTCACGGAATCAGCGTAGGAGTAATGCTACCATACGCCATTGAATTCAACAAACCCGAGTGTAGAGATAAGTACATCGAAATATTGGAGTGCCTAAACATTACTGGGGTAGAAGATCCTGGAGCAACCCTGTCCACTATGGTCAAAGACATACTAAAAAAACTAAAAATCCCCCTAAACATAAAGGAACTTGGAGTATCCCAGGAGAGTTGGGAGAAGAACTTTGAAAAAATAGTTGGTTGGACTAAGAACGACATAATTACAATGATAAATCCCAGAATGGCCAGTGAGCAGGATATTAGGAAAATCTTCCAATATGCCTATGAGGGAAAAACCATAGACTTCTAATTCCCCATTTTTATGAAAAACGGAAGAGAGATATTCCTCCAAAGGAGAAATTAGCCCATTTTTTAGGTCTCAATGCACATCAGATATTACAATTTCTCGATAAAAACAGGGACAAATTATTTTATTGGGGTCGTTAGCAGTTTCCGGGGACCTTGTTGTTAGTATGTAGTTTGTTGACATGAATTGTATGCAGGGTTAGCCGGTCTTACCCCTTTTTAGGCCTATTTTGAAGGAAGCCCTGTAAAGCCTCCTTTTTTTTGAGAGGAAAAAACGATTACGCATAAAGAGAAGCCACACACTTAAAGGCGAGGCCCCCTTTTTTTAAAGGGGAAAAGTTATATGTGTAGTAAAAAGCGGTTCCGCATTATTAATTAAAATGTGTGTAAAATAACTTTGGAGCCTGACCTCCCCATTTTTTAGCGTTTTTTGAGTAAAGCCTTAAATATTAAACTGTATAAAAATATTTTAAATTAGTTTTGGAGGGAACATGATTTGATTATTGATGCCCATAGCCATATTGTTGATAAGGATTGGTATCCTGAAAAGTGGTGGAACGACCTAGCTAAGGCTTTTGTTGATCCCGTGAAACACTTGCTGGGTATGGAGTTGACACCAAAACAGATAGTTGAGCAGATAATGCCCACCTTCTATGATCCTACGGGCGAAAAGTGCCTTGCTGAGATGGACAAAGCGGGTATTGATATGACTGTGATATGTGCACAGGATTATGGTCTTCTTCTGGGCGATCCCAAAGTTTCTATTGAGGAGCAGAACCAGATTTTTGCTGAGATTCAAAAGAAACATCCTAAAAGATTCCTAGCCTTTTGTAGTGTGGACCCCCGCAGACCCGGTGCAGATAAACTTGTTAGGCGGTGTTTTGAGGAGTGGAAGATGAGTGGGCTAAAGATTCACTCGTCAACTGGATTTTACCCCAACAGCAAAGAAGTCTATAGACTTTTGGACATTGCAAACGAGTTTAAGAAACCGGTTCTCTTCCACACCGGGCAGATTGTTGCTCCACTCAGGTCTAAGTACTGCAACCCAATGTTTCTTGACGATGTTTGCCTAGACTACCCAGACCTCTGGATACAAGCCGCGCATATGGGCTTCGGCTGGCGCTACGAGTTATACCACCTAGGCTCATGCAAAACTAACCTCACAGTGGACTTCTCAGGCTGGCAGGTACTGGCTAAAACGAACTATGCCCGGTTCTGCCACGCGCTACGCGAATGCTTGGACGAATTCACAGCCGCAAGAGTTCTGTGGGGAACAGACAACCCCTACCTGCGAGCCGCAGTGCCAGATAGTGAATGGATACAAATGATAAAGGACCTACCAACCAAGGCTCCAGAGGGAATCACATTTACCAAAGAAGAAGTAGATGCCATGCTGGGAGGCAGCGCACAGAAGATATTCGGAATAAAATAAAAATGGAGTGATTCATATTTGGGTTGTAGTTAAAGGCACGTACTCCATAATTCCTTTCTTTTCTTTTTATTTACTAGGGTAAGTTTATCCTTTTTTGTTTTAAATCCGTTATTCTAGAATCATTACTTGGCAATTCATTTTTGTGAGAAACCATATTCTCCCAAGGATTTTCCGAGGTTATAGTATTCTCTTGAGACCGGATTCCAAGTTATGGCTTTCAGTTTTTTGAAATTAATATTTGTAGGAGAATCCATAACTTCTTCATCTGCATCAATGTTGACTATTTCTCCAATGAAAAGGTCATGTGCGCCTAGTTTGATAATGTCTTTGACCTTGCACTCGAGGTTAACTGGGCATTCCTTTATTAACGGCGGTTTAACTTTTTTTGCTTTAACAGGTGTAAGTTTGGTTTCTTTAAACTTGTCCACCTTTCTCCCAGTTACCATTCCACAGTAATCCGTTTCTCTCACGATATCGGCGGTAGGTATGTTTACAACGTACTCTTTAGTTTTACTTATCAGCTCGTGAGAATAACGCGAAGGTCTTATTGAAATTCCTACTTGTGGAGGCTCTGAACATAACACACCTACCCAAGCAAGCGTACAAACATTAGGCTTTCCATGCTCATCAATCGAAGTAGCCAAAATAACAGGAGTCGGATATAAAGCAATGGCAGGTTTTAACTCTTTTTTAGGCATTGGATATTTCACCTCTGAAAAAGTTTTGAAAACTATAGTAATTTATGTCATTTATTACTATCTCAAAAGGTATACAGCTAAAACTAATTTTTTAAAGGTTTTTCAATTTTTCAAAATTTTTTGTCTCAAGCTTATCCGCACAGTATAGTAAAACATAACCCGAGGCAACAATTATCATTCAATTATAGATAGATACGAGTTACCCAATATTTGCGGATTCCACACTCCCCCTATACTGTAAACTATGAAAATAAAGCCACCTAGAACATCGACATAAATCCAGGAAAACTCGTAGTATACGTGCATCCAATAACTATTTTCATATTCGCGTAATAATTTTGAAAAGTTTTTTGTCATTTGGTGTCCCGGGCATAAACGGTTAATGAAGTCTTCTTTTCCCCAAAAAAAGCGTTTATTGCCCTCTTTCTCACGGAGACCAATATAACTAATGATAAAAAACTTTTACAATTTCTTACGCGTATTCGCATTTCTGAGAGTGGTATAAATAGATCGGCCAAGAATTTTCGTATCTATGAATCTCCTGATATTAATTGATAGTGAAATTCACAGAATTTGTAGCATTCTTCTCTAGATAGAGTACACTATAGTTGGAGCTTTTATCTTAAAGACTGTAGTAACTTATGTTCATAGTTGGGATTCTCGGAAGTGAGCACACCAGTAACCGTCTCCTCGATAGGGTAGGGAAGATATAGTGAAAGCATAATTCCCCAGTTCCCACTATATTTGAAAGCAAAGTAGGAACCCAGAAATATCTTTGAAAAACCTATTAGAAGAATGAGAACAATCCCAATTTTCATTTAATTTGAAAAATTCTTCCACACCAATTAATTCCTTTACCTATATTTTTACTATTAACAGCTTTAGTGGAAATTCAAATAAATATTACGTATAGTGCAACACATATGCTGGACCGAGGTAGCGTCCCCACTTGCTCATGGAGAGCTAGCCAACGCAGGCGAAAAAACCCAGCAAACCAAAAACGAATTCACTGCTAGCATCTTCGAGATCAAAATGTAATACGCTCTCTCAAGAGCCAATTCCGTCACCAGCAAGTGAAAATAAATCCATGGAAAATATCCAGTGCTGAAACAATAAGAAAACCTCCATTTCAAACCCGTTCTTTTCAAATTGCAGGGCAATTCTGCGGGAATAATTTTGGTCACAAGTGCGTTTAACCTTATTATTCTAATTACAAATAAAATCATAAATATTATAGCTAGCACTACAACAATAGTCTTGTCAACGGGAACTTTTCTGAGAGCTACCAAATTCTTATCTTAGTTCGAACTCGTACTTTAAACCTCGTCTACTTTTTAGATTGTATTAATCGAATCTATGTTTAATGTCTCCGAACGGTACACTAGTACTGTTAATTCTATAACTAAGACAATTATTCCTCAGAATACCCCAAGGGAAGGATAGAAGACAGGCATGTAAAGTATCAAGAGTAGTGTAGGTGTATAGAGGTGGGGAAGCGCAAGTGGCAGATTACATAGAACGGAGGCGATCTGCAGCAAGGCACAGATTATAGTGTTTATTTGCCCCAACCTTTTCATTTCAATAAGACTATAGGCGGGTACCGAGTACAAAGCACCAATAGCTAGGAAGAACAAAGCCCATAACTGTAACCCAGCGTCCCTTTGCTGGTCTAATATGCATGTAATAGGTCCAAATAGGTAAGGATCAAGACCGAAGATTCTACCGAATGCACCCAGACCGCTAATTCAACCAATTTCCACCGTAAACAAATACGCTAAATACAGGCTCGAATTGAGACAAACAGTAGATAGGCGAAAATCAGAATTACACCTAACGGTTTAGATTTACTATCTTTCTTTGTACTAGAACTCATACTTAGCGTCTCTTGATAAATACAGGGGGATTCCTATCCCTATTATTAGTGAAACCGCTAATCCCAAAAAAAAGATTCCAACGAAGGATACTTCAGTGAGGGAAAGCAGTACCATAGGGATGTTTATGTTGAAAAGAGGGTAATTTAACTCAAAGGAGACTCTTTCCAATACTGGGGGAAAGGTGAGGTAGGCAAAGATGAAGGCGAAGATGAAAGTTAGTATGGAGTAGATAATGGTGGTTACCCTTGCCCAGTTCCTCATCCGATAAAGCCCAACAGCTACAAAGATGAGTATGGGGCTTAAAATCAGGTAGAATATCACGTGAGCGGAGAAGATCCCAATCGTTAACTGGAAGCTTACAATCCGGTAAACAAATTGTGTAACTACTATGGGAAAAATTATATCAAAAATTAAGATACCACCACCTATAGCTGCAAAAGTTGTTTCAAAAAAATACGAAATTTTATGAAAAATGAAAATTGAGGGATTAACCATAATATACCAGTAGCCGAGTGCAGCAGCCACGCTCCCCAGGGCAAAAAGTAATAGGAGTACCACAATCAGTTTTACGCCTAAAGGTCTGTAAGAAGACATCCATAATCCTCCGCATAATTGTTATTCGCACCTCTTATGCCTAATTTTTTTTCTATATTATATTTCTTTCTTTATGTGCAAAGAGTGTGATTTGGTGAATTTTCTATTTTTTAGATGCTTTTTGAATTACAGGGGAATGATTTTTAGTTTCACTGCCAATCCATATTTGGCTTTTCCGTACCTACATGGGAAAAAATAAGGCTCAAAAATAGTCTAGTAAGAGCACCCTGAAAATTTGGAGGATTAGATTTACATTTATCTATAGACTTTCCAATTAGTTTTTTCCTTTTCGCTTTCAGAAAGTATGGTTTTTCCGCCTCTTTTGGGGAAAGAAGACTTAAATAACCCCGGTCAAGGATAGGTTTAGGAAAAAATTAATGAGAAACTCTATAGGTGACACTCTATTAAAGTAAAAAAAGGAAAAATACATATTAGAAATGTTAAAGAAAGGGATGGATTAAGATTTGAAGAATGAGATTGTGAGAATCGAGTTAACTCCCCTGTATGTACCTTTCAGGCCTGAAATACGACAAGCCATGGAATCGGGCGCGGGCGGTTTGGGAATGGCAATTGGTGCAGAGGAAGCTTGGCTTGGTGGCGATTTTGTCATCTGTAAACTCATATGCGATGATGACACCACAGGTTTGGGGGAATCCTTCGTATGGCTACCCGAAACCGGAATATCTCCAGACCAAATTATATCGACGATTAAAGGATGTTTGGCAAAGTATGTTCTGGGGGAGAGCCCCTTCAATGTGGAACGTATCCAGCAGAGATTTGATGCAAATATTACTCGGAACGAGGTGGCGAAGGGGCTCTTGGATAAGGCTTGTTATGATTTGATGGGAAAAATTACGGGGCGTCCCGCGTGTCACTTTATGGGGGGCCAAACTGTAAGCGAAATCCCGCTGGCTGCTTTAATACCTTTAACTGATACTGAAACCATGGTGAGACTTGCCGAAGTGTTTCACAAGGTGGGATATCAGGCTTTCCGGCTTAAACTGGGTAAGGGGGTTAAGGAGGATAGGGAAATTGTGGAGAGTTTTCGCGATGCTTTAGGCTCTGATGTGGCTCTGCGGGTGGACTATAATCAAGCCTATGAACCCCCCGAGGCTGTGCGGGCCATTAAGGCAATCGAGCCCTTTGGTATTGATTTTGCCGAGCAGCCGGTTAATGCTGATGACTATTTGGGCATGGCTTACGTCCAAAAGCGGGTGGATACCCCCCTTATGGCTCATGAGGGATGCTTCTCTGTAAGGGACTTTGTGACTTTGGTGGAACTGGGTGCGGTGGGGGTTCTGGGTTTAAATTCGGAACGCCCAGGAGGGGTTACTAATGCCATTAAAGTTTTGAATTATGCTGAATTGCGGGGTATCGGCGCAGTGCTGCACAATCAGCCTCTGGGGATTGCGTCTGCCATGCATATTCATTTGGCGGCGGCTCGGCCCCATAATTTTTGGTACGAGACTGAGCTCTTCGGCTACGTGATGTTTGAGGATGACCTCATTAAGGATCCCATAGATTACAGTGACGGCAAGGCCAAATTGCCCCGAGGACCGGGGTGGGGAGTTGAACTGGACGAGGAGGCTTTAGCAAAATATGCCACGGGACCCACTACTGTTATAAAGAAGTAGCGAGCATTCCTAAAATATTGATTATGGAGTGTGCATATCATGGAGGTTACCCTCTTTCATAATTGTACCATTCTAACAATGGACTCCTATGATTCTGAAGCCAGTGCTATGGCTATTTTTCAAGACAGAATCATAGCTGTGGGTTCAGAGAGGGAGGTTAGAAAACGCATAGCCCAATTTAGAGAGGAGAAGCGGTTAGGGAGTGGTGAAACAATTTCTTTGCGGGAAATCGATTTGAACGGTGCTTGTATTGTTCCCGGTTTTATTGATGCTCACATGCACCCAGGAATATACATTTTTTATAAAACACAGAGGAGTCTGTCAGGAGTTAAGGGGTATGATGATTTGAAAAGAATTCTTGTAGAAGAAGCGAGGAAATGTGGTGAGGGACAGTGGGTTGTGGGTTTTGACTTAATGGAGGATATTTTCGAAAAGCCTGAGGAGCGGCGGTTCCCCAACAGGTACGATTTGGACGAAATCAGCTCTGAGCATCCGGTGTTAGTTTTGCGGCACGATGGACACATTTGTGCTGTAAATTCCTTGGCCCTAAAAATAATTGGGATTGATAAATCCAATGTTGCGGAAAAAGCTGTGGAGGCTGGGGAAATTAAAGTGGACGAGAATGGGGAACCCACAGGAGTGTTTACCGAGGCAGCCACCGCTATTCCCTTGGGGTTTATGCCCCTGCCTGATTTGCAGCGTTTCCTGGATGCGGGCAGAATATTTTCCCAAGAGCTGGCATCCTATGGAATCACCACCTGTGGCGGAGTAGTACAGTTGGGTGAGGAGGGCCCTGCGGGAAAAGCGGGAACTTTTGAAATACCGTTGATTCAAGGCCTAATAAGAGAGGGTTTAATAGAGCAGGATTTCGTTTTTTACGTTATAACCACGCAGCCGGGGGAGTTAAAGAATGTTGAGAAATCTTTCCAGGAATTGGGCGTAGGGGAGGGAAGGTTCCAAGTGGGGGGAATCAAAAGGTTCGCTGACGGAACATTCGGAGCCTTCACCGCTGCCATGTTTGAACCATTCTCAGATTCGCCGCAAAAGAGTAAGGGCTTCTTTATGACTGATGAGGAGTCTCTCTTCGAAATCATAAAAGAAACCTACAAGTGGGGATATCAAATCTTGATACATGCCATAGGAGACAGAGCCAACCGATGGGTGGTTGACCTCTACAAGCGGGTATTGAAAACCGTTAATTCTGGGGAAGGGGCCCGATTCCGAATTGAGCACGCCTCAGTGCTTACACCAGACGTTATCAGAGACGTAGCAGATTTGGGAATAGTTTTGGTCTGCCAGCCAATGTTCATAGATAGTGAGTATACGTGGCTGGAAAAACGCTTAGGCCCAGAGAGAATCAAAAACGTTTACCCATTCCGCTCAATAATTGATGCCGGTATAGTTCTGGCAGGGGCTTCAGACTCCCCAGTGGAATCCGCCAAAGTATTGAAAGCCTTACAGGTCTGTGTCACCCGAAACGGGTTCATACCCGAACAGGCAATAACCATAACTGAAGCACTTAAAATGTTTACACTGAATGCGGCATATGCCCTTGGACAGGAGAAAATTAAGGGAAGCCTCGAAGAGGGAAAACTGGCCGACTTTGTAATTCTTGAAAGAAATCCTAAAAGCGTCCCCCCGAACCGAATTGCAGACATTAAAATACTGGCAACTTATCATCGAGGACGGCGAATTTATTCTCCGCCTTGAGGACGTTAAAAATTGTTTAAGTGTTTTCCTCTTTATCTTCTTTTATTGCGAGTGGTTTTTTGAGCCATCTAGAATTGTTTTGTAGTCTTCGATGAAGCCTCTTCCGATGGTGAGTAATTTATTGTCCCTGAATGTTGTCACTACTGTTAGGAGATTTGGAGAGCCCATTTCAACTTTCGCGTAGGAGTATAATAGTTTTTCCTTCTCCCCCCGACACGGTCACTCCCCGTTGTGAAAAGATGTCTGGAAGTTGACATTTTTCCAATTTTAGCTCTGTATAGGTTTTCCAGGTGATTAGAATCATTCCGTCGAATCCCGTGTCAAGGAGTGCAACCATTTCTGTTTTCTCTCCGCTAACAAAGTTTGATATTTTAATCTTGACTGCTGGGCATAAATAGTTGAATCTTTCATCAATGTATGGTTGCCTGTATACTCTATTCGTAGGCTTGTTCACCCAAGTAGATTTCATGGGGTTGCTTAAGGAATTTCTCCGTAATCTTTACAATTATTCTATGTTTGACGTCTCTCGACAGTTTGAGCACCTCGGTAGAGTTGGAAACTATTATATTTCAATTCTTAAAGGCCACCCACTTCCCTACGTGGTTTCGGAAAAGCTCATCTTTCATCTCAAACGCTAAATTGTTTTTCTAACTCTCTGCGATACTCCTCCCATCTAACCCAGCCATCCGCAGTTCTGCCAACAGCCTTGGAAATATTCCCATCACTAGTAGTTGTAATTACTGTTCCCTTAGGTTCCCGTCAACCCTTACTCACCCTTCTGGGTTCCCCAAAAGGTGGAAGAATTCTTAACCCTCGAATGCTCCATCAATTTACTCTCTCTCCTTGGGATAACTAACAGAGATAACTGTTTGCGACCTGACTAAATAATCCGGCTCACCTGTTAGAGGATCTAAATCATCCAACTCGTAGACCTTCAAAACAACGGGTTTACCTGCAAAACTTTTCCATTCTCCAACCGGAACTCACTTCACTCTTCACGCATAACACGGAATCCCACTTCAACACCATTCACTTCTCTCCCGTCTTTAAGCTTCAACCTCATAAACCACACCCGTCCAAACCTACACAGTCAACCTCAAACTATCTCAACCCCGAATCAAATCATATTTAACTCTTCCCGTCTCCGACTTCGTTTTGGAGAACCCTAAAAGGTGTCCCATCAAATCAAATTGCAGATAATAAAAATACTGGCAACCTATCATCGAGATTGACCAATTTATTTTCAAAATGAAGAGTATTCTGATTAAATCGCCACCCTCTTTTTGGGCCACATTTCTTGAATATTTCTTTTTTCTGTTTTTACTGGTTGAGGATGGCTTTGCATTCTTCGGCTAAGCCTTGAAGGAGCTCCCAGGAGTCGTTTTTCGTTCCCTTCATCTGCATTGTTCTAATATCTTGGCAGATGGGCATAATCATTCGTTTAAGGATGTGTTGGGTTGTGGGTTCGTATGGTCTGAGAGAGTGCTCTATGAGTATTTTGAAGTGGCCCAGTGTTCTTTTCACAATTTTGTTCATTATGATACCTCCACATGCCCCTCTTTTACAATAATACTGAACCTGTCCTTAGCTAGCTTGATTTTGATATCTAGCTGCTTTAGTAATTTTTCTGCTATGGAAATTCTTTGTTTCCTGTTCAAATTAGCTTCCAATAGGAAGCAGCCACCGCCACCCGTATATAAAGAAGCGGTTTCGAGTTCCGCCATAAAAGTGGGATTCAGAAACACACCCGTCATTTCTCTACTTTTTGACCTTGCTAATTCTGCGGGGAGTTTTAACTCCACCTCTTCCTCACCCTGCAGATAGCTGTATACAACGTTTGAGGGTTTAAGGACATCTATGAGAATTTCCATCAACTCTGGAACCAGTTTCTCGGGCACTTCGAAACTCATACCATTTGGTGTGGTGCCTACATACATTTCTGGGTCGGGGCTGAGCCAGTTGAAGAGAGCGTTGGTAACTGAACGACTAAGACTCCCTTTCCTTGCCCCATACAAGACACCCGCCTTCGACCTTACCTTCTCCTCAAGATCATCGGGAAGAGCCACTTTAATATACTTCATAAAAATCATCCAGTTAATTTCTCAACCGGAGCATATGACCATATTCCCATAAATACCTTTTGGGCAAAATACTGTTTCCACACGAGAAAGTTTGAAAAGTTCGTCCTATTCATTTCTACACTACTAGGAAACTGTTGAAAGAGCGGGAGAGGCGGAATACATTAACAAAAGAGGATATAGAAGCCTTCCTCAAATGAAAGTAAACCTTTTAACAAAACAGATAATAAAAGTTAATATCATCTAACAGGCAAAAAAGTTTCTCATCGTTATAATTAATTTTTTGTACTTGCAAAAAACTTAATTAATTGGTTGTGTCTGCTAATCGGTCAACTTTTTTGGGATTTTTGGGCTCTCCTATGTTATATGTTATAACAAACAATGGAGGTGGAGCCCAATCATATCCCTAAATAGGGAAATGCAGGTTTCCG
>JAHQXB010000075.1 GCA_029856435.1 Candidatus Jordarchaeia archaeon | reverse complement strand
AAAAAAGGCGGAAAAAACCATGTTCCCTGAAAACGAAAAGGAAAAAATTAATTGGAAAGTCTATATAATTTTGAGAAGTTTTTTGTCATTTGGCGTCCCTGACATTAATGGTTAATGAATTCTTCTTTCCAAGAAAAGCTCATTTTTCCCTCCTTTTCACAGAGAAAAATATAACTAATGATAAAAAACTTTTACAATTTCTTACATGATACTTTCAGGAAGTTGTCCTATTTTATAATTATATTTCACAGAAAACACCTTTCTCCCCGGGTTTGATAATTTACCTCGTCACAAAGAAATAATCGGTAAAGAAAAAAGGATAAAAGAAAACAAAATTTAAACTACTGTTTTGATGATTTTTCCGTAGGGGAGAGTCATGTCGTATTCCACGTAGACGCTGGCCGCTAATTTTTTAGGCTCCAGAATATAGACTGGATCCTCTTTTGACTTTGAAAATTTTATTCTTCCCTCCCCACCCATCATCTTCTTTATTTTCAGGGGATTAGTGGTCAAAAGAACCTTCTTCACGTCTAAACCGGTGCCATCTCCCTTCAGCATCTGCTTAAACGTCAGAATTGAGGCCTCGAAGGGCATCTCCAGTGGGGCTGAGGGCTCCACAACAGCTTCAATAAATTTGACACCCTTACGCTCAACTGTACCAGTGACTCGTTCCTCCTCCTGCACGACCCTAATCTCAGCCATCTTCTTTGGAAAACCCCAAATCTCCCTTCCCGCAGTCAAAGCCTCCTCCGTAGTCACCCACATAAAGGGATTAAACCAGGCACTCACATCACCACACTTAGCCTGCACCATAATATAAGCCTCATTATAAGGCCCAAGAGGCTCACACTCCGGATACTCCATAACACCCAGAAAAGCCAAAGGCATATCCCCAACCTCAAGGACATCCGGCAAAACCTTCTCAACACTACTCCTCTCAGTCTCATACACTATCAGAATACCACGAGCACCGGGATACCTATACGGAGGCTCAGGATACAAGGGAGCCTGAACAGGAATACTCTTCAAAACACACCACCTCCAAAACAAGAACACGACCCTAAAATAATTGTAAAACAAAAGGTAATTAAGATTTCGAAAAAACCAAAAAATCTAAACGTTAAGCAGGATAAATTCCACAAGAGTTATTCACTGTTTCCCCCTTGAAATATTAACGGAAAAAGATGAACTCAAAAAATGAAAAACAAAAGTGAGGTAAACCTTCACTCCCCAAATAAATCCAAAACAACTATATCAACCACATCAACAAATCACCAACCTTTTAGCTCAAACAACCCTAAAAACCTACCCTTCCCGCTTTAACATACCACATTCAAGGGAGTTTCTTCCTTTTTTCCTCACTTGTATACACTAATATATACCTTCTCCACGTATTCCCCTCAATTAATTATCTCCTAATTTCACTTCTATATCTTAACGAAATACAGAGAGTAAAAATGGGTTTTACTATTCTGCTTGCAATTGCTACTCCCGCCTTTGCCTTTATGGTCGTGGGTTTATTTTGCGAGAAATCATTCGTAAATGAAGTGGAAAACTTCAAATAATTTGGAAAATCATATCGAATCTCACATTAAACTCTACATATTTATACCTTTGACTAGTTGGACTACAAATGCGACACTTTTCCCGGCTAAAAGCCAAAAAAAGAATTTAGCAGAAATGCATAGTAAAAATGTTCAAAAACAAAAAAGAAGGATGATTAGGGAGTCTTATACGTTTGAGCCATTGAACATTCTAACTCAAATTGTCTATGTTCTGCCCAGAATGGTGACCGAGGCTACGGAAGCTGGACCGCCTAGGTTGTGAGCAAGTCCCAAGACTGGGTCCTTCACCTGTCTACCGTCAGCCCTGCCCTGCAGTTGCTTGGTGATTTCTACCAGCATGCGGCATCCAGAAGCTCCTATGGGATGCCCAAAGCATTTGAGTCCGCCGCTGGGGTTGACCGGTAATTCTCCATCTATTGCTGTAACTCCTTCTCTGATAAGTTCTGCACCTTCGCCCCTCTTGCAGAATCCCAAGTCTTCATAGTTGAGGAGCTCTGTTATTGTGAAGCAGTCATGCACTTCGGCGCAGCTGATTTCTTTTCTGGGATCCTTTACTCCCGCCTGTTTATAGGCTTCTTGCGCGGCTTTCTGCGTGGCTGGGAAGCCTAGGTAGTCGAAGCTGGGCTTGTAGAAGGGCATCACGGTTTCCACTGCCAATCCATTGCCCTTAACAAGCACGTAGTCATCCTTGTGTTTGTACTGCTTTGCAATCTCGGGGCGGGTTAAAATTAGTGCGGCTGCTCCGTCAGACATAGCGCAGCAGTCGTATCTGCCTAGTGGTGCGGCAATCATTGGTGCGTTTAGTGCCTCTTCGATTTTTATTTCTCTTCGGAAGTGGGCCTTGGGGTGGGCTGCACCATTGTAATGGTTTTTAACTGCAACTTTGGCTAGGTCTTCTTTTGTCCACTCATACTTGTGGAATGCTCTAGTAGCTGCTAGTGCAAACATTGCTGGTGCGCTGGCATTGCCATATACGGGGTGGCCAAAGTCTTTTAGTCCGGGTAATCCTCGGGATCCAGAGTCCATGAGTTTTTCTACTCCGCAGGCGAGCACGATGTCGTAGACCCCGCTGGCTACCGCAAAGCAGGCGTTTCGGAAGGCATCCATTCCTGAGGCGCAAAAGTTTTCCACACGGGTTGCGGGTTTTCCAAAAAGTTTCAGAGGTTCTACTGCGGTGCATCCTGATAGGCCGGTGAAGTAGTAGAATACTCCAACCCACACTGCTTGGATGTCTTTGGGTTCTATCCCGGCGTCGTTGTAGGCTTCGTAGCCTGCCTCTACCAGTAGGTCTTCTTGGCTTTTGTCCCATAATTCTCCAAATTTTGTGTATCCTACACCCATAATTGCGACTCTATCTTTTATGCTTCCTGGCATTTTTCATTTCACCTTCTTATAAAACTTTTATGTTGATATTCCTCCTCTCACTGGTCGGCATTTCCAGTAGTAGTGTCTGAAGTAGGCGGATTCGTGAAGCCACCGGAATGTGAGTTCTACGGGCATGTCTATTTTTACTTCGTTGGGTTCACAGTCAGTCATTTCGAGGAAGATTCTTCCTCCACCATCTAGGTTTACTATTATTCGGGGTACTGGTGTTACTAGGTATTCTCCTCCTACAAGGTGGTCTAGCGTGAATGTGAACACTTTTCCAGTTTTGGGTAGTCTTATTTCTTCCCAGTTGTCTTTTGCTCCACACTCTATGCAGACTCTTTGGATGGGGTATTGTATTGTTCCGCAGGCTTTGCATTTCATTCCGTGGAGGTTTAGGATTTTTGCTTTGTCCCGGTAATAGATTACGGTGCTGGTTCTTCTGGAGAACCTTTCTCTCTCTAGGAGCTGTTTGTTTCTTATGTATTCGTTATAGTTTTTGAGGGGTTTCATTGAAAATATGTGTCCCGTTATTCCCCTTTTGCCCTTTATTTGTGCAACTTTGTCTGTGGTGTTTAATAGTAGGGCGTCGGCTCCGTCTCCAACCCCTACCACAACCATTTTCTGGTTTGGCTGTGCTTGTTCCAAGGCTGCCACAAGCATCATGGGGGCCAGGGCGGTTCCGGTGTTTCCTATTGAGAAGAACATGGTATCTTGAACATTTTTTGCGTCAACCCCCATTCTCTTAGCTATTTCTGCGGGGGCTCGAGGGTCTGGGGCGTACATAATGAGCTTGGATACCGATTTGGGGTCTAATTTGTATTTCTGGGCTAGCCCCATTAGGACTGCGCCCACCTGGTTTGCGAATCCATATATTCCATCGTGTTTCACTTCAAATTCTCTTATGTAGGTGTCTTTGGCTCTCCGCCAGGGACCAGTGAATTCTTCGGAGACGGTGTGGAATCCTTCTATGGTGGCTCCCACATCATCTTTAGATAGTAGTATGGCTGCAGCTCCGTCTCCCATCTGAAATTCAAACATGCTTTCGGGTTCACCTATACGGCAGTCGGAGGCTACAACAAGTATGTTGTTGGCGGTGCCGCTCTTGATAGCATTATATGCAGCTATCATGGCTGTTGTTCCGGCTCTGAGGGAGTCTGTGAAGTCTATGGTTTGAACATCTTTTCTCATGTCCAGAGCCGCTGCTATGAGGGCTGCGCCTTGCTTTTCAGCGTAGGGTGATGTGGTGGTGGCGAAGTAGACTCCATCAACTGTTTTGGGCTCAATTTTGTGTAGGCAGTCCCAGCCGGCTTCAACCGCCATAGTTATGCTGTCCTCATCAATGTTTGCCAAGGCTCTGCTTCCAGGCACTGGAGGAAAGTCCCAAGCTTTAGCGATCAGTTCCCGACTTAGACTGTAGAGAGGAATGTAGGCTCCACACGCCTTTATCCCAACCATTTTTCATTTCGCCTCTCAAAATTCTTTCCTTAAGCTAATTACCTTTTTTCTTTTTAGCTCTTCTATTTTCTACTATTTTGGTTGCACACATTGAATTCTTTGGAAATTTAAATCTTGCGTCATCTTTAGGCGAGGTTAGGAAATTGGCTTGTAATCTTAGGGTTACCCAGTTGTAAAAGACTGATGAGCGCCAGCTTGTAACGAAAAATAGAAAGTTGACCTAGGGAAGTATCGCAAACGGTCCTTTTTGGTTGGCCTACTTCCCTATTTGCTGGGATTTTAGGCTCTTCGAGTGGTTAACCCCCTCTATTCCTCCTCCTATTCTTGGACCTAGTATTCGAGAGCTTCCGCTACCCCCTCCACACTTCCAAACCTTGCCCCTTCTTAGTCTGGTAATCGAAAGCTTCCGCTAGTAGTTTTAGATACCTTTCGTCCTGGTGGTTTGCGTAGTGCTCTATGCTTCTTGCAAGCCAGGGTCTTCCATACTAAATGGGAAGCAGCGGCCACTAGGGAGTATGAGGGTTGGAGCTATACCCGCGTTGGGTTTTAACCTTGCTTAAACCCCTTAAGCGTGTTTCTCCCAACAAGCCTCTCAGCTCCAGAGTTCATTCTCTCGCAGGCAGTTCTCCTCCTGTATATTTTTGCACATCTTCCTGTTTCCAGTGGCCTCGTCTTATGTATGTAGCTTCTCTTCTATGCGTAATCGTTTGATCCTCTCAAAAAAAAGGAGGCTTAACAGGGCTTCCTTCCAAATAAGCCTAAAAAAATGGGGGTAAGACCAGCTAACCCTGCACACATACCATGTCAACAAACTACATACTTACGACAAGGTCTCTTTCTATGACAGCGGAACCTTTTTGTCTGTGTAGAAGTCTTCCGCCCCCCCATTTTTTTCACTACGCGTCTTGACTATGACCAGTCTTCTTTTCAAGTACTGCCTTACGGACCTTCTCAGTTCTCTGCTACTGTACTGGCTGTCTGCCACATGCCACCTAGCGTTCCTAAACCGCTTCTTGACTTATGTGAGACTTAAATGCCTTTTTTCATTCTCGTTGGCGGGTCTAACCACGCAAGCGGTGGGCGGTTCGCTGTTACAATCGCAGCTGAGGTGAACTTTATACCCTAAGAAATATTCATTCTTCTTTCCTACGCCTATCCTCGCCTCTGGATCAGAGAAACCCACCTTCACGTTTTTGGTTTCCCTTAGTCCAAGCCTTGATGGGGAATGTGTCGTAGCGCTGCATTCCACCGGCTAGATCCCCTTTTTTAGGTCGGCCTCTCTTAGTGTTGGCTCCTTCAATTGCCTTGGGGCTTCCTCAAAAGAGTTTCTCTCCCAGCGCTGCCTCCGAAAACTTTTTCATAAACCTGCTGAAATCCATCTTTGAGGGAGGTTCGTCGAATCCGCATAGCTGAGCCAGATCTGGATTGTTCTTCAGCCTTTCAACGAGTTGGCTGAAGCTTGGTGTGTTGTGAAGCGTCTTGACTGGAACCGCCTTGAAGTAGGCTGCCGGAGATTTGGGCCTCCTACCCCTTACCTTCCAGGTTGTATATATAGTTTGTTAATCTCCGCCTCGTATGGGTCCGGTCCACGCCTGAGAAGAATTCCTCCAATTTATCGAGATTCGTATGAATCATTAATAAGGGGGGAAGTGGAAATAAAAAATATTTTCGTTACAAGCTGGCGCTTCCTTTTTTTGGACGAAGGAGAAGGGTCGCGGTACTATTTTTTTTGAGCCTCTTCTAATGATTGCCGCATGTACTTTTTTGTGGCTCTTTTTTGGTTGTCTTCAGTTAACAAATTTAAATTAGGGTTGGTTTCCGTTCTCAGCATTGCTAGAAGCATTGGAAAGGCTACCCTGCCTCAAGATAAAAAAAGGAGAAAAAATTATGGAAAAGCGGCTAAAAAGGTTAGCATTGTGAGGTTAGAGTTTCAGTGAGATTACGTATCCTCTTATTAGCTGGCTGAGGATGCTTTTTCGAATTATTTCTGGAAAGTTTTTAACGTATTCGTTGTCTCCATATTTTTTTAGCAGTTCTTGGTATACTTTTTCCTCGCTTTTTGTTTTTCTATAGGTGTCCTCTATTATCTTCTTCCACTCTTTGGCCGTTTTTGCTGCCTTTTCCACCACCTGTTTTGCTTTGGGCTGCGTTTGGGTTCCAAAGTGTCCCATGCACAGGTAATTGAAGTCGTAGCTGAGTATTTTGTCCAAGGATTTTAGGTATTCTTCGTAATTGAAAAGTTCGGGGAATGAGGGTGGCATGTAAAACTCGTACTGAGCGTTATAATTGCAGACGGCGTCACCCGCAAAAAAGGTCTTGGTTTTAGACTCAAAAAATCCAATGCTCCCTGGTGTGTGTCCTGGAAGGGCCACAACCTCTAAGCTTACTCCTCCACCAAGATTGATTATATCTCCCTCCTCAACTATCTCCACATTTTTCACCGGGGGGAATGGGCTTACCAGTCCCGCTGCTTCACCATAATGCCTTTTTGAGATTTCAAGAAAGTCACTGGGGTCTTTTAGTATTTCCGCAGTTTTTTCTGAGGCTAGAACCATGGTGGTGGGCATCCTTTCCAGAAGCCCCGCAACCCCCGCACCATGATCATAGTGCTCATGTGTAACAACTATGGCATTTATGGAGTCCGGCCTAATTTTGAACTCTTCGAGGGTCTTTAAAACCTTCTCTGTAGTGTGGCTGGTTCCCGCATCAATTAAGAATATTTTATCACTCTTAACCACGTAGCATGTTCCCACTCTCGGAACCATCCACTGCTGAATATCTATCTGGTAACAGTGCTCATTTATTTGAAAATCAGAATCTAACATATGTTCTCACCACACCAAGCACATCTTCCTAGAAACTTTTATTTCAAGGCAAATTAAGATTTCTCCTGCTTCCAAAAAATTCTACTTTTAAAAAGGCACATTCCTTGGCTGAAGCCAACAAGTGGTGTAGATTAGCCCGATTCTACCCCTCATTTCGCGGCTCTAAATCGGAAAAGAGGCCCTATAAACGCTCCCTTCAAAGTCGAAATCAAACGAATCTACACTGCGGCAAGTTATAATCAAACTTTTATACCGGTAAAACTATGAATGCCTTTAAAAATTGAGAGGTGTCCTTCTTGGTTTCGTACAACTTTTTTGATAGGGCTTCATGTGACCTGTGCGGTCTATGTTTAAACCAGTGCCCAGTTTTAGAAATGCCCATAGATAAGGCGAAGATAGAGTTTAAAAAATTGGTGGATGGACAGGAAACCGAAGTATTAACCAAATGCACAAGTTGCATGTCCTGCAACAACTTCTGCCCAAGCAATAGTCGCCCATACGAACTTATACTTTACCGGTGGTATGAGCGCTATAAAGAGAAGGGGCTGCCCTTGGCAGCGAAGTTTTTCTTACCCTACCAGTTCCCAAACTTCGGCTCAGCATTATTGGAGCAACTTCCCCAGGACGAGAACAAAACCGTCAAGTCCTGGGCCAAACTGGAGAAACACGAGGAAATATTTTATCCTGGGTGCAACATGATTTTCCTATCCTATCTAAGTTTCTCCAAAATTTTTGAAGGCCTAACCTTTATGGGTTCCCTGGAACTATGCTGCGGAGAACCATGGTACCGAATAGGAGTGCTAGAAATATCCGAGCAGATTGCGAAAAAACTTGAAAAGCAATTCCGAGAACTCGGAGTAAAGAAAATGATTATTCCCTGCCTAGCGGGCTGCAACATGTACAAGAACGTCTATCCCCGCTTCGGGGCCACATTTAACTTCGAAGTTATCCCCGTGCTGGACTGGCTCTGGGAAAAATTGGAACAGGGAAAGCTTAAAGCAAAAATCAAGCTAAACAGAACAGTGACCATACACGACAACTGCCAGTCTAAACCTTTCGGAAACAAATACTACGACCTCTCAAGAAAAATACTCCAAACCCTAGGAGCAAACATTGTAGAAATGGAGCATAACCGGGACAAGGCTCTATGCTGCGGCATGGCCGCCTTCGCCGGAAGCCACAGTGTGGACGACATATTAAACGCAGCAGTGAGGAGATACAAGGAAGCCGAAAACACTGGAGCCAGCGCACTGGCACTCTACTGTGGGGGTTGCCAATGGGTGCTTTCCATAGCAAAAATCCTAACCCAGGGGAAAACCCCAATCTTCCACATACTGGAACTAGTGCAATTAGCCATGGGCGAAAAACCACCACACAGAAACATTGAAAGAGCCCAAAAAATATTCGACCTAGCAATGCAGGAAGCAGTAAAAGTAGACCCACAACAGAGATTCTGGCCCCAAAAAATAGAATAAAAAAGAAGAAAAAAGGGGGAAATAGAAGAACCTTCAAATTTCAAGATAATTAGTCAAGTATAGAAATGAGGTCAAAGCGTTGGCTCTCCCGAATCCGTAAAATATGTCCCAGCCCGGAGGGCCCAAATCATACTCTTGAGCCCCAGCAACCAGTGACCAGCGAATAACCGCAGCCTTAAGAATAGGCGGCACCCCCTGTTCGTCGCATTGCTGTGCCAAAAGAAGAGTGATTCCCGCAACCATAGGTACAGAGCCACTAGTGTAGGGACCGGGACCGGTTAGTTCTGGTTTTGGAAGATACCAGTGGGGTGAGGGACCAATTGGACTTACCGGAGACCATCTCTCATCATCCAAACCCATAGTGGCTGCTACGGTTATTCCCCAGTCTGCGATTCCCGGCAATAATATTCCGCCTATACGGTTTTTTGAGAAGTCCAAGTATCCCCCGCCAGCCACAATTACCACTATACCCCTAAGAAATGCCCTGTCAACCGCATTGGTGAGGAACCCATAAATTTGGTCTCTGCTTCCCAAAGCCAGCGCAATCACAGTAATGTTAAAACGATCCTTATTTCTCACACACCAATCAATGGCCTCAGCCATATAAACACAGTTCATGTAGAAGGATTCCTCGCTCCCAGATTTAATCTTAAGATCTATAATATTAGCCTCCGGCGCTATTCCCTTCACGCCTGCCACAAGTTCAGCCACCTCAGTTCCATGCTTCAAGGGGCTTTCCGGAGTCAATTCACCCACTATTCTTGGATCCCCCTCCTGCCCCGTAAGAAAGTTAACTTGGTAGACAACTCTGCCTACTATATTACTGCTAAAATCGTTCACCCCAGAATCAACCACCGCCACCGTAGTACCCTTCCCCGTAACGTTCCAAGCCCTCAGTATATCTGCTCCAACAAAGAAATAATACGAATAGTGAGAATCAATGTCTGGAGGAACAAGCGGCTGCTCACTAAACAATACATAAGCCAAATCAAAGTCTGCAACCAATGCAGTCAATTTTTGCCTCAAATCCGTGTTATTATCAGCGCTAACATTTCCGTAAATCGCATAGTAAGCCTTCTCATGATAAATAGCGTCTTTACCATTATGTGTCTCAAAAGTGAAGTATTCGTTGTAGGGGGTGCTTTTTAGTTGTGACACGGAGCCCAGCGGTGAGGTTTTAAACCTCAGTATAACTGGAACACTCTGAGGGAAGCCCTCGTTTAGGTTGAGTAGGGTGGGATCTATTCTGTCTTGGGGAGTCAAGTTTTTCGACGCTACACCCACCGGTGCCAAAGATGCAGAGTTCACCCCACAATTCAGAACTAGGATTGGCGCAATTAAAGCCAATATTACCAGCAAAAGCACCATGGTTCTTGCAGAGGGCTTAATTATTCCCCTTAAAGTGTGCACTATGTCCCAGCCAGACTTCTTGGCGACCAGAGGCATCGACACCACAGTCGCCACTACCGCTAAGCCCAAATAAACCAGTATGGGAACTGTTGGGGTGGGAGTGGGAATGTAATAGTTGGATAGCGCAAGTCTGGATAGCCCAGGGTAAAAATAAATATAGATCAGGAAAAGTATTAAGGCAACTGTTTTAGACTTTGAGTTCTGCATATAAACAGTTACCCCTACTGTGAAAAGAGTCATTGAGACGAATGTGTAAAAATTGAAGTTAAGAGGAAAAATACCATGGATGCGCCCCAAATCCAAGGAAGCCAGAATTGGAGAATACAAAATATATCGCTCCACCCATATTTGAAAGGGCACAAAGACTAATGGAAGAGCTAGCAGTGTAAGAATAGTTCCTCCCACAAGTTGATATCCCCTAATGAGGGGAGGGTTCTTCTTAAAGCATATGGCAACACATCCCAGAATAGCAAAGTAGACGCCCACCAGCTCAAACGAATCAATCATATCCAGCAAAACGCCCTGACTATAAAAGTAGCCCAACCCCGGAACAGCGTAAAAGGAATAAAATGGAACAGTAAGTATGGTCAAGAATATCATTACCAATCCAAAGACGAGGGTTGCCGTTCCCGATGCCAAATAAAATTTCTCGCTGAGCCTTTCAACCATCTTGCCCCTCAAAAACAAATCCACGGTTAATACTAACGACAGGGTTAGAAAAATTGAGGCCAAAACAGTAAGTTGAGCCATACCCGTATACCCATTGTCCAAATAAAAGTAACCATTAAGCAAAACTGTGTTGAAGGCAACGTAGCCGCTACTCCTCTGCACCACCGCCACACAAGCAACCAAGAAAAACACAGTTTTAACAATATATATTGTCCATGCTTCCCTCATTCTCAATTTTCCAATCATAAGCATAAACGAGGCAAAGAAGCAGACATCGCCAACAATGAAAACCAGAAACCCAAAAGTCCAAACCACCTGCCCACTGACCGACACAGAAACAGGAGCACCTCCAAGAAAAGTCCAAGACAAAAGCCGCCACTCACCCAAAGATAAACCCACCAAAGACAGAAGAATCCCCGCAAAACATCCCACAAAACACTTATCCCTCAAATAAAGTTCAACCCATCCAATTAATGCAATCACCCCACTACTCGGTCAATCGCAGAACTCTTAAAAAAACTTTACCATAAAGGAAAAACAAAAGTAAACAGCGACCACACCACCCAATAATCTTTCATCGTTCCCCCATAGCCCTCCTAGTTCAGGAAGAACCTCTCACAACCACTACATCTAATACCCCTGCTTCATCCACACAAAGTCCCCCCTTCTCTCCACAAGCAAGTGACCAAAAAAGGTTTCTCCACACAAAAACCAACCCAACAAGAAAATAGGCGAAAAATACACCAGAAGCAAAAAGCAAAGTACTCAGTCAATTTTTCCCAAAAAATCCAAAAACTGTTCTATATCCCCTTACTGCAGGTAGCGTCCAAAAAATGGAAGTAAAAACTTATATACAACATTATATACAAATAATAGTAAAACTTAGGGTAAGTGTGGTGTGGAGGAATTCTCAACTTGAAAAACAACACAAATTTCTACAACCCCCTAATGGAAATGATGCCCAGAAAAGAACTCGAAAAACTACAACTCAACAACCTAAAAAGACAGCTACAATACGTCTACCAAAACTCAGAATTCTACCACCAAAAATTCAACCAGGCAAAAATCAAACCCCAAGACATAAAAGCACAAAATGACCTCGACAAAATACCCGTAACCACCAGAGAAGAAATCCAACAAAAAATAAAAGAAACCAAAGACCCCCACGGCGGCAGACTCTGCCAAACCAGAAACGAACCCCTAATAGCCTTCTCACCCGAATTCCCCCCAGAAGGAGAACCCATCTACCTAGTCATAAACTACAAAGACGCCCAATTCGCCGTCGAAACCCTAACCAGACAACTAGTAATGATAGGAGTAAACAAAAACGACAGAATACTACACATGTCCTGGTCCTGGAACCCCATAAACTCCTTCCTCTCCCCCGTCTACAACAACTACACAAACCAATCAGTAGGAGACATACTAAACTGCACAATACTACACACAGAAGAAGTAGGACCAGACGCACCCCGGGCACTATTCACCTCCAAATTCTTCAAACCCAGCACCGTCATCGCCCCCCACCTAGCACTACTAGGAGTAAAAATGGAAGCCGAAAAACAAAAAATCCCCATAACCTCCCTAGGCTACAAAATAATAGTATTCAGAGACCGCAAAACCCTACCCAAAGCCGAAGACAAAAAAACCGCCCAAAAAGAATGGGAAGCACGCACCCAATCCATGCTAGACATCCAAGACAACCTCTTCTACGCCATGGACTGCCCACAACACAAAGGACTACACGTCTGGGAAGACATGTACCTAGTCGAAGCAACCGACCCCCAAACCGGAAAAACCCTACCCCTAGGAAACACCGGAAAACTCACCATAACAAACCTATTCGCAGAAGCCGTACCCCTCATAAGATACCAAACCACCATTGACTGCAAAATAGAAACAGAAACCTGCCCCTGCGGAAGAACACACGCCCGAATAATACCCACAGACTACTAAAAGTGGAGGAACAAAAAATGAAAGAAAGCGAATATTGGAACCCCCAAGTAGAAACCATGCCCCGAAACCAACTTAAAGAAATCCAACTCAAAAAAATAAAATACCTCATCAACTACGCCTACCACAACTCCAAATGGTACCACAAACTCTACAACGAAGCAAACATAAAACCAGAAGACATCAAAACCCTAGACGACTTCAAAAAAATCCCCTACTACCGAAAAGACGACATGAGACACGAAACCGAAAAAACCGGAGACCCATTCGCAGGAATCCTAACAATCCCCCTCGAACGCATAGTAAGCATACACCCCTCAACCGGAACCACAGGAACCCCCACATTTATGCCCTACACCCAAGACGACCTCAAAATCATGAGTGACGTCGCCCTCAGAAACCTCTGGATGATGAAACTAAGACCAGGAATGAAAATGATAGCCAATCCCATGAACTGGCATTGGTTCGCCTGCGCCTATAATATGGGTTTTCAGAGGTTGGGTTTGTCCTGGGGGATAAATGCCTGTATTCCGCATCCTGTGACGGCACCCCATATGTACAACGCCATCGTGAGGCTTAAGCCGGATTTTGGGGTTATTGTGCTTGACTTGATGCTGGGTTTGAATGATTTGTGTAAGAGGCTGGGTGTGAAGCCTAAGGAGGTATTCTCTTCGCTCAAATATGTTTTTGATGGAATGGGTGAGCCGGTGACGCCGGAGCTGAGGAAGACTTTGATTGACATGTGGGGTTTAGAAGATCTGTGGGATGCAGGTGGCGTTGGCGACGGTTTATTACCGGTTGCGGATTGTTATGCGCATCTTGGTCAACATGTTTGGGATGACTACTACTGCATTGAGCTTATTGATATGGAGACTGGGGAGCCTTTGGGTCCGGAGGAAAGAGGGGAATACTTGGTTACGAATCTTTTTGTGCTTGGTCACCCCTATGTAAGGTTTGCTACTGAGGACTTTGCCTATATGAGTGAGGGGGAGTGTGACTGTGGAAGGACGCATCTTAGGCTTCGGGTGTTCTCGAGGACTGGTTGGGTTTTTGACATTGCGGGCCATAAGATTAACCCCTACGATGTGCGTTTGGTGCTTGAGAAGTTTCCGGAGACGAGGGAAGGCTCCTTTACCATGTTTAAAACGAGGGGTAAGATGGATAAGTTGAGGTTGAAGGTTGCCTATGACCGGGAGTTGACCAAGGATTTGGGTGATTTGACCCGTCGTGTGAAGGAGGCTATTAAGAAGGATTTGGGTGTGGATTCTGAGGTTGAGTGGGCTACCTGGGAGGAGATTCCCAAGATTTTCCACAAGATTCAGAGAATAACTGACCTCTCAAAGGAGTAGTCCTTTTCTTTTTTTTATTTTGGCTTTTTTTGTGTGGAGTTTGTGGGAATTGGAAGGGTTTGGTTACTTTGTATTTATTATGTGTGATAGGTGATGTAGATTTATTCGATTCCATCTCCCTATTAAGGCTCCAAATCGTGAAAGAAGCCCTATTAAACACCCCTTTTTGAGGCGAAATCGAACGATTCTGCATCACCATGTATGATAGACTTTTTGTTTAAATTTTGGGAAGGTCTTATATTTTCTCTGCTTGGGGGGGTTTGGTTTTTGGTTTTTTCTTGATGGAATGTTTGAAGGGAGGTTGATTAGCCTTTTTAGTAGTCTTGTTTGTTTTTGTGCATTCTGTTTTAGTTTGCTTTTTTCTATTCTTCTGTTTTTTGTGGGGTGTGCTTTTGTTGGAGGAAATGGACTTTAAGATCATGGGTTTTATGGCAGGGGGGTGTTAAATGTTGGGGGATGGGATTTTTAGTGCTTTGTTATTCTTTTTTGAGGGTAGCTTAATTTGAGAGTGCATTTTTAGTTTTTGTTTTGTTACATGGGTTTATCTGCCATGAAAAATTTTTCATATTTGTGCCTAATACGGGAAGCGTATACGGATTGCTGTTGAAAGGGGGTCAACAGCCCCAAAACTTTATCGGTCTTCCCCTAGCGTCCACAGCACTACTAAGAGGCGGGTGAACAAGGTTTTTCATATTTTGTCTGTGATGCGTAAGCGTATGTTGGTTTGTCTGAGAAGCGGAGCTTGGGTGGGTTTTCCAAAATTTTATTTGGTTTTCTGAAAATTTTTCAAATATGCTTTTTTGAGATTACAAAAAGTTCATTGAGGCAAATGGGTGAAATAGAAAAAGTGGGGTTAAGTGGGGGTGGAGTAGTTTTTTATCCTCTTATTATTATTGCTGTGGCTATGTAGAGGGGGATGCGGGCTATGAATGTGTAGAAGGCTATTTGCGGTCCAAGGAGCATTAGGACTATTAGAACGATGCCTATGCCTGCAAATACTTTGGAGATTACTTTGTGTCCTGTTTCGTTTCCTAGGGGTATCTGGATTATGTCTACTAATAAAAATATTATTATTGCCACTACGAGTCCTGAGTACCATAGTAGTATCATGAATTCTCTTGAGGACATGTATAGTATGAGTTGGAAGATGACGAAAAGTGTTATGAAGAGACTGGTGTTAAGGTAGGGGAGCATATAGGGTAGAAAAACCGCAAAGAGCATCATATTTAATGTGTAGCCTTCAAGGTAGTGAATGTAGAAGTTGGTCCATAGACTCCATATGATTGCCACTGGTATACCCATAAAAGCAATTATTAAACCTGCTGGTTGTGGTGCCTCACTTTTTTCGCTTTCCATATTGTTCCTCAACCAAATGTAAATCCTTTATTTCTAATTATATTTTCGAAACTTTTGAACATAAAATTTTCGATTCCAATCTGGGTCATGTATATTTTTTGGTTCTACTCTTTTTTTGGGTTTAATAAATGGGATATGTTTTCTAAATCCTTTTTGGGGAAACTAAACAATTCGGTGTCACTCTATTTTCTGAGACAATTGGAGTGGCAGAGTGTTTAAAGTGGTGCTATGTGAAACTTGGTTCAAGGGTTGGGTTGTTTGAGTTGCTGGAAAAATAAAAGGTTTGCCAGTAGGAAAGTTAAAGAAAGTGTTGCGAATGTTGCCCATAGGAATTGTAAGCCTGCAAATAGTGTTAATCCCGCAATTATGGCTAATGCTCCTGAAGCTGAACTTAGTACTGGCTCCTCCAGCCTTTTCCTTAAATGAATGAGTGTGGCTCCAAATACGATTACTGTAAATCCTGTCATTGCGAAGCCCAGCCATAATGAGGATGTGTTAATGTTAGGCACTCCACTTATGAGTATGGTGGATTGGGTAGGGTACTGTGCGAAAAGCTGTGGGGAGATTAGTGATGTATATGTTAGAGTGTTGCCACCCGCAGCGACTCCGGAAAGTAGTAGTGCTGCTGTGGGGAGGGGTGTCGTGGCTCCGACCGCTGTGCTTATTATTCCTAACTTTTTCTCTCTACCGCTTAGCCCATAGAGTCCTATACCTGTTAAGATTAGGGGAGGGGCTAGAGCCACAGATAGAATAAGGGTAAGCCACACCAAACCACCCCTTAAGTTTCCCACGTGGACGTTTAGTGAGGCTGGAATACAGGGGTGTTCAAGAATCCCCGGGAATATAATTGGAAGGTTTTGGGTGAGAACTGTGAGGTCATACATTCCTGCAAAATCGTAGTAAATGATGCTCCAAACAATTCCTACTAGGGTTGCCTCTACTCCCAAAACTGAACCTAAAACTCCCAATGTGACCGTTTTGCCCACCGCTTTTTCACCATTATCCTAAACACCACTCTCCCCTTTTAAATATAGCAATTCGTATGTAGGTTTGTTATGAAGAACTTGAGGTTTTCATTCTTTATCTAAAACGCGTAAGCGTATGGGAGTTTACCATGAAAAAAACTTGAGGTTTTCATCCTTTGTCTGAAGCGCTTTAGTGTATGATGTTTAGCTCCCGGAAGCCGACCTGGTGTTATATGCCTCCTTTCCATGAGAGGAGGGCTATTTAGATTCTTTTCCATGTGGGAAACATTCGCCAGAAAAGTCCAAATAAGCCCTCCTTCAAGGTTTAGAGCCCCAGTATCCGTTATTCAATCACAACAGATAAATACATACAGCAATTCTTGTAATCTAGTTTCTGGGACTGATTCGATGTCACCGAACCTTTTGTGGGATAAAGCTCCCAATCAAATCAGGGTTGCAAATCTGGTTAAAAGACTTAAAACCCATTTTTGCGGATTTGGAATTCCTTTGGTGGGGTTGTGGAGTTTCTCATAAAGACACTTCCCCCTTTTTGGGAGAATGTGGATGTCGAATCGGTATAAACGTCAAGGCATCTCCAAACCATTTTGAGAAAAGCAAATCGCCAAAATAGCTTCGCGGAATCTGCGAAATATCGGTTAAAAATAAAAAATAGGGTAGGAGTTGTTTTTAGGCTTGTTCTCTTGATTGGAAGAATATTAGGGCTGACATTATGAAGCTTACGAAGAGGATGATGAAGGCTAGCCATGGCACTAGAACTCCTGCGAATAGGAATATTCCACTGATAATGTAGAGTACTCCTGCCGCTACAGCCAGTCCCGGGCTGGATAGTGAATCCCTCATTAAGATGAATGTGGCTCCAAAGATGATTACTGTTATTCCCAAAGCGAGAAGACCCAGCCACAAGAGGGGGGTGCTAACGCTAGGCACACCACTCATAAGGACAAGGAACATAATTTTTCCCGGGTTAAGGGGCATAGAAATAATCCATCTTAGATTCATAAGTACCCAAATTGAGGTGAGTGTATGTGTGGTGCCGCCTGCTGCTACTCCTATAATTAATAGTAGTAGGATTAGGATTGCTCCAATGATTCCAATCACTAGGCCAACCGTGCCCATGGTTTTTCCTTCTATTTTTCCGATTCCGTAGAGCCCCAAGCCCACCAGAATTAGTGTTATAAGCATTAGTATGGCAAGAATAGCTGTAACTCCCAAGAAGCCACTTATGGCGCTGTTCAGTTGAAGAGTGTGGAAAAAGCCAATAAAGAAGGTAAGTTCCTCGAAAACGTAGAGCATGTTCTGTATTGTAACAGCTGTCTGGTGCAGGGAAGCGAGAGCGTAGTACTGAAGGCTCCACAGAACTCCCACAATGGTTGACACTAATCCTATTGATGCTCCAAAAACTCCAGCAGTAATTGAGTTGCTCATAACTCCTCACTTTTCCAAGTGTTATACTACTATCATCGTTATTTAAAAATATACTTTTTTTGGTGTATGCAAGGTGTTTAAGACTCACTATTAGGGATGCTGGCGCGAATTGGCGTTTTCAATAATTTTTGTTTAAAATTAGTTGTGTGATCTCCCTTTTTTTATCTTCCTTTCCGAAATGGAGCCATAATAAACCTTTTTCTAAAAACTCATCGTAACAATTTTTTTAAAGGCACTTCGAGTCAACTCATGGCAAGTGGTGTTTTTCGCAAAAATAGGTTTGGTTATAACTAGTACTTAAATTTTGTTTACCTTTTGGTGTGGGCTTCATACTCAGCTAGGTGAGGTTACAGGTTTTTCACGCTGGGAAGTCTGAATTAAAATAAGGGTATGCTCTATGGTGGAGTGTTTTTGTAAGTTAAAATTTTGTGTGAGCACTTTTTCTTTAACTCTGACGGTTATCGGGTTATTTTTTTTCAGATTTTTTAGGTGCATTTGTGGTGTGCTAAGAGTTATATGGGGGAAGGGTGTCTATTATGTTTAAAGTATGGGAGTGTTAGTTGAGATGAAGGTTACAGAAGTTAAAGCTGAGGTGTTAAGGCTTCCTTTTAGCATTAAAATTGGTTCGATGCCTCGCATCAATGCTTCGGGAACTCTTGTGACGGTTAAAACGGATGAGGGAATCGAGGGCTACGGTTTGAGCCACTTTTCTCTCAGCGATGAGACTCAGGTAAAATTTATTGAGGGCGCACTATCAAAAATGGTTGTGGGCAAGGACCCCTTCATGATTGAGGAAATTTGGAGGGAAATGTACAACAACAGCTGGAGGATTCTGTTCGGGGTTGGTCAATCCATTAGCGCAGTTGAGGTAGCACTATGGGACATCATCGGCAAAAGTCTAAAAAAACCGGTTTACAAACTGCTGGGAGGTTATCGGGACAGAATTAAAGCCTATGCTAGTTTCGCCTTCGCCCTGGCTCCAAAAGCGGCCGTGGGTATGGCTAAAGCTGCGGTTCAGAAGGGGTTTAAAGCAGTAAAGCTCAGAATTGGGGAGGGTCTTGCCAAGGACGAGGAAATAATCAAAGCAGTTAGGGAGGAATACCCAGACCTGGGGATTATGGTTGATGTTAACTCTGCCTACGAATCAGCTAAGGAAGCGTCTGAGCTGGCAAACATTTGTGAAACATACGATGTGATTTGGCTGGAGGAACCCTTACCTTCCGATAATTTGAGAGGGCTTTCGGAGCTCCGCGCCAGATCCAATGTGGAAATCGCTGGCGGGGAAAACGATTTCGGGTTGCGGCGATTCAGAGAGATTCTGGAGGCTGAGGCATATGACATAATTCAGCCAGACGCCACCAGAAGCGGGGGAATACTGCAAGTGAAAAAAATCTGCGCTTTGGCTGAGGCGTTCGGCGTGCGTGCAATCCCCCACATTTTCGGCTTCGGACTTATAATGGCGGCAAATATCCACGTGATTGCATCAAGTTACAATTCGGATTGGATGGAGTTTCCCTTCTATCCCGACGAATTCTACCTCCTAAAGACACCGATAAAGCTTGAGGATGGATACGCTGTTGTGCCCCAGGAACCAGGGTTGGGTGTGGAATTGGACTGGGAAGCCATAGAAAAATATAAGGCTAAATAAACCGCCTATTTCTTATTATTTATTTTTTTGATTCTAACTAACTATTTATGTTTATAGATTTGGATGGTGGATGACTGTCCTTTATTTTTCAAAGACTTTGATTTTTATTCTGTTGAATTCTTTTACGGTGATTGCTCCGGCCTCGTAGGCTTCTATGGCTACTGTTATTTCTTCTAACAGTTTTCGCATTTTTTGGAAGTCCTCACTTGGGATTTCTGGGTTTTTTTCTAGTATGTAGAATTCCTTCCAGCAGCGTTCCAGGCATTTGTGGACGTCCTCTATTTTCCCCTCGTCTATGCGGTTTAACAATTCGCTTAGGTTTTGGAATAGGGGTTTTGTCAACATCTTCCGCCCTCATTATAATTTTGTAATTTTGCTATAAAATTTGATTCACGCCCTTATAATCTTTATGCACCCTTAAACCTTAACTATGAGCAGGTATTTTTAAAGGATTTTTAAGTATTTAAAGCCCAACATTCTAAAGTTTTACTTTCCTCTTAAGTTTATATACTATCCTCGTAACAGCGAAGTAACATCAAAACAGCCAAGATAAAATTTATTTAGAGGGCGTTCATTTCTCCTTCCATACCATATTAGACTATTTAACCTACACCAAAATCCTCCCATTTTTGGTGGAAATATATATATTTTAAACTACTTATCTTGAATATAATTTAGGTATGACCATTATGCGGGATGAATATGGGTGAGACTATTCTTTTTATGGGTTGTATGTCCCCTTATCGCAGGCCAAACATAGTTACCGCCACAAAAAATATTCTGGATAAGTGTGGCGTCGTATATAAAATTTTAAATGACGAGCCCTGCTGTGGTGGTTTCCTCTTTAGAACTGGGCAATTAGAAGCCGCGAAAAAAAGAGTGCACAAAAATCTGGCATACTTCAAATCCAAGGGAGTTGATGAGATTTTAACTTTTTGTCCGGGGTGCTACAGGGCCTTCACCTGTGACTATCCCAACATTGATCCTAGCTTTAATCTGGAAGTAAGACACATTTCACAGTTTCTAAAAGAATTAAAGGATGCACGAAAGCTGGTTTTCAAGAATCCCCTCCCAATGAAGGTGACTTATCATGACCCATGTCACTTGGCAAGGCACTGCGGAGTATATGATGAGCCCCGGGAAGTTATTAGGGCGATACCGGGAATAGAGTTCTTCGATTTAATTCGTTCCAGAGTAGATGCGAAGTGCTGCGGGGCTGGTGGAGGTGTGATGTCTGCTTACCGAGAAAACACTGAACGCTCAAGCGAAAAAAGGATAAACGATGTATTAAGGCAACAGGGGAGAATTCTGGTCACCGCTTGTCCCTTCTGTAACCTGTCTTTGGCAAATGCGGCGGAGCGAATGAAAGTTGATGTTGAGGTGCTGGATTTGCCAGAGATAGTTTGGAAAGCCGTATGTTGAGGTGTTTGGAAATGTCCAAGGAAGCTCACACATATGTTCAAGAAAGGATAAAGAAAGCGGTTCAAAACAAGCCAGTCATGGACTTCTTCGAGTTCGGACTAAACTTCAAGTATGAGCAGATAATGAAGAAAATGCCCAAACTAAAAAAGCTCAGCGAAAAGTACAGACAAATAAAGGAATACTCAATCAAAAACTTGGACGAGCTGGTAAAAATCGCCAAAGAAAACCTTGAGAAAAACAATTGCCAAGTATTCCTTGCCAAAACCGCTGAAGACGCCAAAAAATACGTGTTAAAGGAAACTGAGGGAGTCGACCTAATAACAAAATCCAAATCCACCACCGCCAAGGAGTGCGGAATAATAAAAGCCCTAGAAGAAAAGGGAATAACGGTAATCGAAACCGACCTGGGAGACAGAATAATACAGCTAAGCGGCGAAGAACCAAGCCTCCCAGTAGGCCCAGGAGTACACATACCCCTCACCAAGGTCGCAGAAGTTTTCACCAAAGAAGTTGGATACGAAGTAAAGCCTGACTTCGAACCCATACGCCAAGCAGCCCGCGCCAACATGCGTGAAAAAATGCTCCAGGGCAAAATCTGCCTCACAGGGGCCAACGCCATAGGAGCCGAAGACGGCATAATAGGACTAATAGAAAACGAAGGAAACATTAGCCTCATAACACGCCTAGCCGACAAACACATAGCGGTCGCAGGCATAGACAAGATTGTACCTGACTGGGAAAGCGCAACCACAATTATCAAAAGCATGGAACAATACCTGGAAATCACCGGAACCTACACATCCTTCATAAAGGGGCCGTCAAGAACAGCAGATCTCCAAGGAATAAACGTTTTGGGCATGCATGGAGCCCAAGAAGTCCATGTGGTTCTGGTTGATGATTGGAGAACCAGAGCCAAAAATGCGGGGTTCGAAGAACTACTATACTGTACCAACTGTAGTGCCTGCTTCTTTGCTTGCACAGCGGTTCTGGCTGGTGGGCTCGCCTATGGCTCAGAGGCGGTTAAAGGAGGCATAGGCATTGTGCGAAGCGCTTTCTCCGAGGGCATTGAGGCTGCTGTGAGAAACGGACTATTTATGTGTGTTGGATGCAAAGCCTGCATAGAATTGTGCCCTGGTAGAATAGATGTAGCGGGTATGCTTGAAAGACTGAGAGCAATAGCAGTAGAGCAGGGTTATGGAGTCCCGCCCCACCTCAAAATTGCCGAAAACATGGAAAAATATGAGAACCCCTTCGGTGAACCCAGAGAGAAAAAGACAGAATGGATGAAAACGAAAAAATAAAATTTTTATTCTTTGTCTGCAAAAAGGAGACTAATCTAAGTTAAATATTGAAAACCTGTCTCCTAAAAGGGTGAAGACTAAGAGTGAATGAAAATTTTATAAGCCTGCTTGGGAAATCTGTATAGACTAATGTCTATCTGCTAGGATTGTGGAATGGATTTTCTGATGCAGCGCCCTCCTAGTTATTTTGTAGTACTTTTTCTTTTGTCCCCTTTTCTTTTGTCCCCTTTATTGTGATGGTTTTATATCTCTGTGAATCCTGTGGCTGTGGGAGGGTATTCTAGTGGTAAAAGTTGGGGAATGGTGTTAAACTATTCTTTTTTGGGGGAGTTTAGTCAGTCCCAGGTGTGCTTCTAGGTTTATGGGTATTATTTCATTTGGGTCTATTGGTACATCGATTATGGCTGGTTTTCCGCAGTTTAAGGCTTCTCTGACCGTGTCTTTTATTTCGCTTGGGCGTTCCACAGTCCAGCCACAAGCGCCAAAAACTTCTGCTAGTTTGGCTAGACTGGGATTGCCATAGTCGCAGCCATAGGCTTCACCATACACTGCTTTTTGGAATAGTTTGGGAGTCCCGTAACATCCGTTGTTGAGAATTACTGAGACCACGTTTAGTTCTTCCCTGACCGCTGTTTCAAGGTCCTGTACGGTCATCATGAAATCTCCTTCGCCGATGATGCAGATTACCGGTTTGTCTGGTTTGGCCACTTTTGCGCCTAGTGCTGCTGGGAAGGCGAAGGCCATTGCGGCAAAGTTAAAAGCGGATATCTGAGTACGAGGATAGTAGACTGGAAAATACTCTGCTGCAAAAGCGTGATGATTGCCTGAACCTATTGTTATTATGGCGTCTCTCGGAATTACCTCGCGCATGTCAGTTAATAGTCTCTGGGGCTTTATGGGCACTGCATCTGACCTGTTTTGTGTGTGCCACTTTTCTACCCATTCTCTCCTCTTATTTTCTAACTCTGAAATCCATGAGGCGGTTCTCTTGGTGAACCTTTTCTGTTTTAATATTTTTAGCATTTCTGAGAGTACCAGTTTCGCGTCTCCCACTATTCCCAGTCTGCAGGGATAATTTTTCCCTATAACTGTGGGGTCCATATTTATGTGGATGAGTTGGCCTGTAATGGGATTATTCATAAAGTACATGGTATTTACAGAGACACTTGCTCCAACAGCAAGTACCAAATCTGCTTTGGCCAACGCGTAATCAGCCGCAGCTTTCCCACCATAGCTTCCAGCCATACCAAATGAGAGGGTGTGATCTTCGGGGATGACTCCTCTCCCGTTGCCCGTAGTTACTACGGGTATCTCAAGGGTTTCAGCTAGGATTCTGAGTTCCTCCCAAGCTTCAGACCACATCACACCAGCACCAGCTAAAATGAGGGGGGAATCCGCTTTTAGAAGAAGATCCACAGCCTCCTCAATCATGCCTGAAGCCACATAACTTCGGCTGGCTTTAATTTGATAGTTTAGATTTACTTCTCCCGAATTGTCCCACAGGTTTTCTGGAACCTCTAAAAATACTGGGCCGGGTCTACCACTTCGAGCCAAATAAAAGGCGTTAGATATTATGCGGGGCACATCCTCAATCTTCATTATCCTCTGCTGCCATTTTGTTATAGGCTTAAAAATAGCTATTTGATCCACTTCGTCAAAAACATCCCTACCAATGAAGTCTGACCTAACCTGTCCAGTTATCAAAATTATGGGAGAGCCGTCTTTGTAGGCATCTGCTACACTTAGAACCGCATTTAACGTTCCAGGCCCAGCAGTTGTTTGGCAAACCCCGACTTTGCCTGTAACTCGCGCATAACCGTCAGCCATGCTTGCCGCCGTTTGCTCGTGTCTGGTAACTATGTAGTTTATGCTTTCGTCCTTACCCAGCTCGTAGATTAGTCTGCTAACCGCTGTTCCCACTAGTCCGAAAACATATTCCACCTTGTGTCTCTTAAACATCTCAACTATTGCTTTACCCAAATTTAATTGAACCATAAAAAACCTCTTCAAAACTCTATAAACTAAAATAACGCATATTATAGTTTAAAAAACTTCGCCAAAAAATTTCTAACTAAAATTTTGACCCAAAATATTGAAAGTGCTTAAATTAAGGATATTTTGATTAAGATGTTTAACAATTATTAGGTGATTGTGTCAATGGTGTTTGGTGGTGAAGAAAATTAGCTACAACCATATTATCGTTGAAAAAATGGACGGCGTAGCAAAAATTACATTGAATCGTCCCGAAACATTAAACGCTTTATATGAGCCTATGAATCTAGAAATTATCTCCGCGCTAAGAGAGCTGGACCATGATGATAGTGTCAAAGTCATAGTAATTACTGGTGCGGGCCGAGCCTTTAGTGCGGGTGGGGACATAAAACAGATGCAGGACGTGTACCACAAAATCGACCCCCTAGAACTTAGAAGAAAACTTCAGAAGGGTGTGAAAACCATAGTTTCCACCATATGGAACATGGAAAAACCAATCATTGCAGCGGTAAACGGTCCAGCCACTGGAGCGTCCTGCAACATAGCTCTCGCCTGTGACATTGTGATTGCTTCTGAGAATGCTCGTTTCGGAGAAGTTTTCATCAGGGTGGGACTGGGTCCCGATGGAGGAGGAAGCTATCTGCTCCCAAGAATAGTGGGAATTCACAAGGCAAAGGAACTCTTTTTCACGGGCCGAATTATAGATGCTAGGGAGGCAGAGCAGCTGGGCCTCGTAAACAGGGTGGTTCCCCCAGAAGAGTTAGAATCTACAGTGATGAGCTTTGCGAAGGAGTTGGCACAAATGCCCGCCAGAGCATTGGGAGTTGCAAAGAAAGCTGTTAACGAGTCTCTGAACTTAAACATGGAACAGGCACTAGACTATGAAATGACACTACAAAGCTTGTGTCTTACCACAGAAGAGAATAAAAGAAGGGTTAAAGAATTCCTTGAGAGAAAAAAGAAAACTGACTAACTACTCCTCCCAACAAAAAAGAGAAAAAAGAAAAGAGGAGTATTACCCTTCAACCTACTTCTGTTACTCGAAGAGTTTCTTTCCGCTGACCCTTATTTTCTTGGCGCTTTGGACAGCGGCTTCGTCTTCAGATTCAGCTTTTGCCACTAATTCATTGAGTTCCTTTTGCAGAACATTGGCAACAACCTTAGCTTCTGGTGCCATGGGCGCTGCTGCTATCTGTTTCTGATATTTCCCTATTATTTCCTTGGCTTTTTCTGCTTTTCCTTGGTAGGCGGCTCTTCCTGCCTGCTGTACCCTCATCGCTCCCGTAATTTTGGGATTGTAAGTTTTTGTAAACTGTTTCTCGTCTTCAGTTTTTTTGACCTTTTTTGTAACTACTCTCAGGTGTCTTCTTCCTTGAGGGTCTACATACTGGATTTGTGCTTGGATTGGGACCTCTTCTTCCTTCACTTCTTTGGAGGTTTGCATTTCGAAGTAAATCTCTCTGTCCTCTGTTACTCCTCCTAGTCGGATGGGCTCTTCTGGTTTTGGTGTTTCATAAGCTGTTCCGGTTACATCTACAATTTTTAGGCTTGGTGGAGTAAGCATCTTTACCTCCACTTCTCGAGCTATGTAGCCTTTACCTCGGATGTCGGCAAATGTTCTCTCAATTTCTTGCATAGTCACGTAGTAGATGTCTCCTCCGGTTTCCAGAGCCAAGTCTCCCAAGGTTTTTAACGCCAATCTGCTCTCAGCTGCTTCCTCACGTACTCCCACTACGTCCACTATTATGTTATTGTACTTGCAGCTTTCCGCAATCTCTTTGTAAAAATTCTTTCCCGTGGTACTTGGGCTTTCAAGGCTTCCGAACCCGGTGTTCGCTAAGCCGTCTGTGAGCAGAAGTAGGCGTCCCCCTCCTCTCATTTTGAGGAGGGTGTATCCTCCAAGGAGTCCGGGTCCTAGGGCGGTGTTATTCATTGGTTCAAGTTTGGACAGTGTTTCTATCCATTTGCTTGCTGTTTTTTCTACGTCTAGGAAGTCATAATTTGCTCGACTGAACTTTTCTGCCACTTTTTCCTGTGAGTGTAGGTCATCACCCGATACTGTTAGGGTTTTTCCACCTTTAAAATTGATTAGGTATACTTGGGATTCGAAGGCGATTAATCCAAATTTGGTTTGTGGAGCGTTAACCTTAAGATCTTTGATAGTTTCTGTCAAGCTTCTCTTGACTGCTTCCAGTTTTCCTCCAGACATTGAGCCTGAAATATCTATCACTGCTACAATATTGTCGCCTGTTACTTCGGGTTTAGTGGTCTTAATTTCCATAGCTTCTTCTATGATGAAGTCCACATCTTCCATTAGGTGGCTGGGTAAATCTTTGGGGTCAACCAAGTTTAATGTTCCACAAAAGGCGCACACAAAGTGTGTTCCAATTTTGGGATCCTTCTTTATGCTTTGGGGGTCTGTTAAAACACCACCACATCTCTGGCACTGAATAGGCTTTCCCACAATGACTTCTTTCGGCTTTCCCAACTCTTCAAAAGATAAAGAGGCCACGTAGGGCAAATCCTCTTTAGTTTTTCTACCCAATATAAAGTCGAAAGATGTTTTAAACATAGAATATTCTCCTCGATACTAGAATAACTAGTTAATTTCTCTCAACTATTTTAGGATAACTTGACAATGTTAAATTTGGTTCGTTGCTGCCTGCTTCTCACTGTTTTTTTATCTTTTAGGTGAGGAAA
This sequence comes from Candidatus Jordarchaeia archaeon, assembly GCA_029856435.1. Taxonomy (GTDB): domain Archaea; phylum Asgardarchaeota; class Jordiarchaeia; order Jordiarchaeales; family Jordiarchaeaceae; genus Jordiarchaeum. Next base: position 40,243 of record JAHQXB010000075.1, on the reverse strand, counting down.
AACGCTTTTCCCGCCGCTCTTAGTAGCACTAAGATGGGAATCGCTAAAATTTAACATCGTCAAAATAAATTAATCAACATGCGAGTAAAAATATGTTACGCAATCGGCAACCATAGAAGATATTTCGGATATTTATGGGGTAAAAAAATAAATGGTTATAATTTATAGTGTATGTGGTTTTAATCTAAGGAGGTTAAATCATTGCCAATTGTGGAATATCTTGGTAAGGTTCCAAAGATCCACCCCACTGCTTATGTTAGTCCGAATGCTTTCGTATCTGGTGGTGTAGAAGTCGGCGAGATGGGCGCAATTTTTGATTACGCCGTGGTTAGAGGCGACTTCTCAACCATAAAGATTGGCAAGAATTCCAATGTACAGGACTGCTGTTCAGTTCACGCGGCAACAACACCAGCAATCATAGGGGACAACGTGACAGTAGGCCATGGAGCCGTGATTCATGGGGCAAAAATTGGTAACTACGTGATAGTGGGAATTAACTCCACTATACTTGATGGTGCAGAGATAGGGGATAATTGCATTATCGGTGCAGGAACAGTTGTCACCCCTAACACCAAAATCCCCTCAGGCAGCTTAGTTATAGGCAATCCCGGCAAAGTGGTAAAACAGATCAGCGAAGCCCACCTTGCAACCATAAAATTCAGTGCTGAAAGTTACTCACAACTAGCTCAAAACTACAAAAAAATCATCAAGACATAAAACACAATTCCCTTACTTTTGCCACCCTATAGGGTGATGTTGAATAAACTGTCCAGATCTTTGGTTATTTTTTCTTTTTTCTCCTTCAAGGCCTCAATAACCATTTGGTATTCACTGTTGGTGATTCTTTTTTCCTCCCGGGCGATTTCCAGCTCCGCCATTCTGCTGAACAGCCTTTCCAGCTCTCGCTCCAAATCATGTAGTGAAACTTTTGGCCTCTGGCTGAGAAGACCCCAAGAGCCGCCGCCGGTAACCTCCTCCTCTTTCGCTTTGACCCTATTAATTTTTTGGATGGTTTTCTCCTCATTGAGCTTCCTTTCTTCCTCTTTGTTTTTAACGTCAGCCTGTTCTTCTTTCACTTCCAAGTTTTCACCTGAGGAGATAAATATTAGCTCCTGAATCAGCCTAACCGCAGTTTCCATGAGGGTTTCAATGTTCCTCACTCGCTCATCGAGCCTGATGATTTTCTGGTGAATGGTCTCAAATTTGTTATCCATTGCCTTACTGTCAGTGATTCTTTCAAGCATCTCGTCAAGAGTCCTTTTCATTCGCTCCACATCTTCCCTACCAACCAATGCGACATCCTCCACCAAGACTCTTTTCCCTATCTTTTTCTATAAATCCCTTATGTTGAGTGGGTAACCTTTTAAATATCAAATATTATGTTAGGCTCCCAAATAAGTTTGTAATACTCAGATAGTACGCCAACCAATTTTGAAGTATATGTTTGCTCCTCTTATTTAAAGATTATCATTTATTGTATAGGAACCTTTGTCGTAAGTATGTAGTTGTTGGCATGATATGTGTGCAGGGTTAGCCAGTTTTATCCCCTTTTTTTGGGCTTTAAATTTGGAAGGAAGCCCTATTAAGCCTCCTTTTTTTGAGAGAAAAAAACGATCATGATAGAAAGGAAGCCGCACACTTAAAGGCGAGGTCTCTATTGTATAGGTTATGTATAATAGCTCAATTCCCTCTCAAAAAGGAGCGCATAAAAGCTCCTTTCGCGGTTTAGAGCCTTAATTAGGGAAAAGGAGCCCAATAAATCTAAATCGCCCGTTTGCCACGTAGGATAATTCTTATTTTTTAATTTTTAGCCTTTTTGCAATTTCACATTGTTGAAAAATTTTCAGAATCCCCATAAACTATTTTAAAAGTAAAATGGTTTAACAGAGCATATTTGCTAATATTTGAAAATGAGCTTAGGGAGAAGGGCGCCTTAAGTGTTGTGTTTAAATGGGGGTACTCCCCAATAGTGTTCGAAAAATTGGGTTGAGGGAGCGGAGTAGGCTTATCTGAAGGCTTGTTTGCGCACTTGTTTTTTCTCGCCAAAAACAGCCACAGAGCACATAATTTTCCCTTAAGTAAAAACAGCTAAAAACATCTTTCGAACAGTATTGGGGTACTCCCTAGGGTTGGGCAGACATTCCATTTGTCTTCGCCTTGTTAAAAATCGGAATAGTAAACAAAAGAAAAGGTGTGTGAATAGTCATTATCTTCCGAGTCTTTTCAGTTCCTCTGTCTGCATTTTTACTATTTTTCCATCTTTATCCACTATGCCCACTTGACGTGCTGGGACTCCTGCCCAGACAGTGTTTGGAGGAATTTTAGTGTCTTTGGGGACAAGGGACATAGCTGCAATTATTGAATTATCTCCTATGGTGACTCCTGGAAAGATCATTGATTGCCCCCCTACCACCACATTGTTTCCTATTCTTATTTTGGCCATGTAGAATTTGTTGCCCTCAATTACATGTGTCGCTAGAATGGAGCTAACTCCACAGGTGGAATTGTCACCCATCTCAACCATATAGGGTTCACCCAGTATTGCGGCAATAGAGTTTTTACCCATTTTGGCACCCATAGCTCTGAAAACTCTGGCTCCAATGCCCGGTTGACCCCAAGGAAAGGTGCCCACAATCACGCCGGTAAAAGAAGTCAGAGCGGCATTTACAACCCACTTTCTAACTGTTTCGTCACGCATATCAAAGTCGTGGTAGCCTTCCTCCAAAGGTTTTATGTTGAAGTGGGCGTAACAAAGTAGTGTCAGTTTGAAGGCCCATTTGACGGCGAAATACAAAAAGGGAGTTATCGCAATCCAAACATAAATTGGCGCTCCGCCCCAAAACTCGTCAAACAATAGGTATAATCCATAACAAATTCCAAGAGACGCCAAAGCCGCAGCTATGGTGCTAACCAGGGTGGCGCTACCTAAAACCAAACCAACCCGCGGCGGTCTACGAATTTTCAATTCTTCTACATTTTCTTGCTTCTTGGGCATATCGCAACACCTCTCACCAAATTTATCTAAATTTAGACTCAAGACAATAAACAGTAGACTCATATAAATTATTGTTCTTTCGTGCAATATCAAAGCATTATTGCAATAGATTTATTAAACTGGAATATAGTCAACCCTTTTAAAAATCTAGCGAATAAAACCCACTAAATCACCAATTAGAGAAAGGGTGGCAGTTTCGTGAGTGACAATGTTGTTCCCCTTTATGCTCACGCGTTCTTTAGTGTGTCACGCAGTGGGGAGTTCCATCAACTTCTCACCTACGATTACTATGACCCAGACGAATACTATTTGAATCTGGAGGCAAAACCAAAAGAATATGAGAGGGAAATAGAAAAGCTCTGGCTAAATATGCAGGGATATCTTGAGGAAGAAACAAACACAGTCAATGGTAAAAAGGTCTATCCCAAAGTTATTTACACTGATATTGAGTTCCGCGGCAGCGAAAATAGCCCCTTTATCCTCTGGATAATTAGTTTTAAGGGCGAATTCAGAAAGGGGGAGAATGTTTATGTGACTGTGACTGAGGAAGAGTTTCTGGAGTACGACTGTGAGGCTATTTGGACGTTTCCTGAGGGCTGCGAAATCCTATCAGTTACTACCCCAATGGAGTACGAGATTATGGATAACATTCTGGTACTCTGGGCCAGGAAGGGCGACAAAATAGGGGGACGGGAAGAGATAAGGTTTAAACTATAGCTTTATTTTAGTTTTTTCGGTGTTTACGGTTAGTATGCTTGTGTGCCCCGCGAAACCTTTATTATACTCGAACCATTATTAACAATTGTAATCCCACTTTTATCCCAAAAACTTGTAGCCAAGTGGGGAAAAATTAAAGGAAAAGGGTTACAAAATTAAAAGTTTTGGAATCAATGGGGAAGTAAGAATGAGGAAAGAAAAAATTCCCATTAAGGGAATGCACTGTGCAACATGCGCTGGAACCATAGAGAAGGCGCTTTATGAGCTGGAAGGCGTTTCTAAGGCAGATGTAAGTTTCGGCTCTGAAAGTGCCACTGTTGTCTTCGATGAAAGCAAGGTTACCCTAAGCTCTATACATAATCAGATAACTAAGTCTGGTTACGACGTTAAAAGGGAAAAAGTAAGACTAAAGATAGCTGGAATGCACTGCGCAACCTGTGTACAGACCGTCGAGAAAGCCTTACTAAAAGTGGAAGGTGTACTCTCAGCTGAGGTAAGTTTAGGATCTGAGAGCGCCATTGTCACCTATACCTCCCCCGCCACCATTAATGATATGAAAAAAGCGGTTAAAGAAGCAGGATACCGGGTAGTGGACGAATACTCCGAGAAAGCCGCAATAAAAGAACTCACAAAGCAAAAACGAATATTTGCATTTATACTCTTACTTACTATTCCCGTAGCCCTTGGAAATATGGCGGACCTGCTTCCCTTTCCCATTCCCGAAATAATGCGAAACCCCATATTTCTATTTCTCCTGGCCACCCCGGTTCAGTTCGTTGGAGGCTACCAGTTCTATAGGGGGTCATACTACTCTCTCAAAAATAAGACTGCAAATATGGATGTATTAATAGCCATGGGCACATCGGTAGCCTACTTCTACAGCGTATTTGCCACCTTCATAATTCCCGGACAATTATATTACGATACTTCATGCCTTATACTACTGTTCATTTCTCTGGGAAAGCTTCTGGAAGCCATCGCTAAGGGAAGAACCAGTGAGGCGGTAAAGAAGCTAGTACAGCTTCAAGCCAAAACTGCTACGGTAGTACGAGATGGGAAGGAAGTCGAAGTACCCATAGATGAAGTTGTGGTAGGGGATATTCTAGTAATTAAGCCTGGCGAAAAAATTCCCGTAGACGGAATCGTGGTAGAGGGTTATTCCACTGTAGACGAATCCATGATCACAGGGGAGCCAATACCCGTTGAGAAGACCAAAGGCGACCCAGTTATAGGTTCCACAATTAACAAAAATGGCTACCTGCGCGTAGAAGCAAAAAGGGTTGGAAAAGACACTATGCTCTCACAAATAATTCGCATGGTGGAGGAGGCTCAAGGCTCAAAAGCCCCCATCCAAAGCTTAGCTGATAAAGTGGCCTCAATTTTTGTACCCTCAGTTATCCTCACAGCTTTGGGAGCATTCCTATACTGGGTAACCATAGGTCAAAAGAGTCTCCTGTTCTCAATGTTAATACTGGTTGCAATCCTAGTCATTTCGTGTCCCTGCGCCTTGGGACTGGCTACTCCAACTGCCATAATGGTGGGTACAGGTAAAGGAGCGGAAGCCGGTATACTCGTTAAAGGCGGAGAAGCCCTAGAAAAAGCATACAAAATTAACACCGTGGTTTTAGACAAGACTGGAACCATAACCAGAGGAGAACCAGAAGTAACAGACATAGTGGGAGATGTGCTAGAAATAGCAGCTGCGGTGGAAAAGAAATCTGAGCATCCCCTAGCAGAAGCCATGGTGAGAAAAGCTGAAGAAAAGGGAATCAAAATCCCCGAGGTGAAAGATTTCTACGAGTATCCCGGGAAGGGAGTGAAGGCAAAACTTAACGGAAAGGAAATACTGGTGGGAAACAAAAAACTGGTCAAGGAGGAGAAACTGAAAAACAGTTATGAAAAACAGGCACGAAAACTTGAGGAGATGGGTAAAACAGTGCTATTCGTAGCAGAAGACGGGGAAGTAAAAGGATTAGTAGCCGTTGCCGACACCCTAATGGAAAACTCTGTGGAAGCAATCCAAGAACTGAAAAACATGAACCTAGAGGTAGTCATGATTACTGGCGATAATCAGAAAACCGCCCAAGCTATAGCTAGCCAGGTGGGCATAGACCGAGTGCTAGCTGAAGTATTGCCAGAGGACAAGGCAAGCGAAGTGAAAAAACTCCAAGGTGAGGGAAAAATAGTAGCTATGGTGGGCGACGGAATAAACGACGCACCAGCCCTGGCACAGGCAGACGTGGGAATCGCCATAGGCTCAGGAACCGATGTGGCAATCGAAACCGGCGACATAGTCCTCATAAAACACGACCTGAAAGACATCGCATCAGCCATAAGCCTAAGCAAAAAAACTGTGAACAAGATAAAGCAAAACCTATTCTGGGCCTTCATATACAATATTATAGCCATCCCCATAGCAGCAGGAGTACTCTACCCCCTACTGTTACCCCCCGCTCTAGCAGCTGCGGCAATGGCAATGAGCTCAGTCACAGTTGTGGTAAACTCACTCTTACTCAAAAGATTCAACCCCCAAAAGAGAAAACCAAGGAGGGAAAAAGAAAAAAAAGGAGGAGAAAAAAATGACCAAAGCTATAGATCCTGTGTGCAAAATGGAAGTGGATCCCAAAACAGCCAAATTTAAAAGCGAATACAAAGGCAAAACCTACTATTTCTGCGCACCTGGCTGTAAGAAATCCTTTGACGAGAACCCCAAAAAGTTTGTAAAGTAGGAAACAAACCAAAACTTCCGCCTCATTCTCTTTAATCCCCCTTTTATTTTTTTAGGCTACTTCCTATTTCTTTTTTGAATAAAATTTTAGAAACGCTTAAAACCTTATCCAAAACTATTACTTGGTGATGCAGATTTATTCGGTTCCATCTCCCTAATAAAGCTCCAAATCGTGAAAGAAGCCCTATAAACACCCCCTTTTTGAGGCGAAACCGAACAATTCTACATCACCACTATTACTTCATCCTTTTGTTAGTGGAGGATTGCTTTTGGCTGATGCTTACTAGAACTTATAGATGATAATGAACAACTGGTTTATGAAGCTTCCTAAACAGAATGAGATTTTTTGAGATTCTCAAAAGAATATTCACACCCAAGAGGCAGAGTTCCTCTCCTCCTACAAAATGCCGGTTATAGATGCAAAAACAGTAGAACAGGCAGGGCGCAACTGGGACTGGATGAACACCACGTAAAATCCATGTTTAAGGGGCTTACAAGGAGGGGGCTCATCATCAAATTTGAAGGCAAGGAGGACAGAAAGCCACGTTACTCTCTGTTGATGTTGCTTCCCGGCCTCAGCGAGTATCATGTGGGTCAGGGACAGTTAACTGATGCGAAGCGTGAGATTCACAAAATTATGGAAAAATATACGGGCTTTGGACATGAAATTACTGCGTCTAAAATTACTGTGTCTAATTATCCTCTTTTTCGAACCATTCCTATAGAGGAAAAATTGGATCCCACCACCGAAGTGCTTCCCTTTGAAAGGATTAGTGAGTACATTTCCGATTATAGATCCATAGCTGTTTTCAACTGTTACTGTAGGTTGCTCAACCGCAGATGTGATAATCCCAAAGTTTGTATGACCTTTGACTCCATAGCAGACTACATAGTCAAGTATCAAGGGGCAAGGCACGTTACTAAGGAAGAGGCTCTGAAAATAATCAAAGACTGTGAAGATCACGGTCTCCTTCATAACACAACTAACCAAGCCAAAAAACCAGTAATAACCTGCAACTGCTGCAGTTGCTGCTGTGGCATACTGGGAGTAATCATGCGACAATACAACCCACGCACACAAACCAAATCCAACTTCCTTCCCCAGATAAACAAGGAAGCCTGTAAACTCTGCGAAACCTGCGTCAAAAACTGCCCCATGCAGGCAATGTGGCATCACTACCCTCACAAGGACGATTTGTCCGACAACAAAATAATGATACTGGAAGAAAGATGCATAGGCTGCGGAATATGCTCCCACAAGTGTCCTCATAACGCCATAACCATGATAAGGGTGCGTGAAGAAATACCTGAAGAAAAAATTAGCAGCGCAATGATAAGATTCGACAAGGAAAGCGTGCACTAATTTCATAAATTAAACCCGAATTGGTAACCAGAATGGGGAAAACCAAATTCAAGTTTTTCCATCTTTTTGTGATGCTTTTACAGTTCTTTTAGGATGTTTTTTAAGTGCTCTCAGTATAGTTATTGCGGCCTTCTTGTCTAATGGTTCATTATTGTTTCCACATTTTGGAGAATAGATGCAGGAGGGGCAGCCGTCTTCGCACTCGCAGCCCTCAATTAGCTCTAGGGTGTTGATTGCCAATTCTTGGAAGAGCTGGTAATTTTTTTCACTTATCCCTATGCCTCCTTGGTAGCCGTCGTATATGAATATGGTGGGTTTTCCAGTGTTTGGGTGCTTATTGGTCGAAACTCCCCCTATGTCTCTGCGGTCACAGAGAGCGAAATAGGGTGTCATGGCAATCATGGCGTGTTCGACTGCGTGTATTCCCCCCTCAAAATCCAGACCTTTCTCTTTGACTTTGTCCACTACTTGGTCAGGAATGATAAACCAGAGTGCCGTGGTGTCAAAGACGATTGGCGGTAGCTCTAGTGGTTTAATGTCTAGAATCTCATCATATTTTTTCAAAAAGTACTTGTTATAAATCTTGGTTACTGTGACTTCACCCAGCTTTACTTTAAAGTCATTACAGGTTTTTTCTTTGAATTCGCGATTTATTTTTATGTCAGATGTTTCTGCAGCTTCTGTGTAGTAGTCAACATCTTCCTTCCTAACATAGGCTATTCCATTGTTCAGGTCTAATTTTTCGACGAAGTAGGTTTCGCCTTGGTGCAGAAAAATTGCTCCCCTATGAGCTTCAGAATAGGCTCGGTTGCGGTCTATTATCTCAAGAATCTTACCTTCACAAATCACCTTCACCTGGTCGCTGGAGATGCTGTTTAGGGAAATCATTTCTGCGGCTCTACCAGTCCCAGTGTAGACAAATCCTTCGGGGGTTTTCCCAATTACTTTTTTGTGCTCGAGAACTTTTAGGGCTGACAAAAATATTTCAGAAGGCTCTCTGCCCTTGTTCCCGGTATTTGTAGGTAAAAAGTATTTAGTGTCGGAATCCCTTAGCGGAAGTTCTGCGGCCGCACATATTAAATGTCCCATGTTAATATATGGATTTTCCAAATCTATGATGGCGTGTTCGTGGGGTTTTCCAAAAAATTTCTCAGGATGCTTCATAAAGTACTGGTCGAGGGGATTTTCAAAAGCTACTAGAGTAATAAGTGCATCATCTGTTCCTCTACCCGCTCTGCCTGCCTGTTGCCATGTGGATATAATTGTGCCCGGATAACCCGAAATTATTACTGCGTCCAGCGAGCCAATGTCAATGCCCAACTCTAAGGCGTTGGTGGAGACCACACCCAAGAGTTGTTTCTCTCTCAGCATTTTCTCTATGTCTCTTCTCTCCGAGGGCAAATATCCTGCCCTGTAAGCTGTTATTTTATCCCTTAGTTCTGGAATCTCCTCCCTCGTCCATCTGGCTACTAGTTCCGCCATTTTCCGGGACACTGTGAAACAGAGAGTCTGAATATTATTTGCCACATGCTTGGCTAGTAGATTTTTTGTTTCTTGGTGTGGGGAGCTTCGAACCCCCCTACCCAATGGGGGTGGATTCCAAAATACGAAGTACCGCCGCCCCCGGGCTGCCCCGTCATCCGAAACAACTTCAAACTTTCTTCCGGTAAGTTTTGAGGACAGTTCATCAGGATTGGCAATTGTTGCAGAGGAGAGAACTATCTGGGGATCGGATCCGTAGTGTTCGCATATCCGAAGTAAACGTCTCATAAGCATGGCCATATTGGAGCCGAATACTCCCCTGTAGGTGTGCACCTCGTCCAGAACGATGAATGCTAAGTTAGTGTAGAACCTTGCCCACTTACTGTGCCAGGGAAGATAAAGGTGGAGTCCATATGGGTTGCTAAGAATTATGTTGGATTCCTTTCTAATTTTTGGCCGGAGGCTGCTCGGTGTGTCGCCATCGTAGATGTTCGCATTGAGGTTGATGCCAGTTTCTTTCTCCAACTGTCTCAAAACTTTCAGCTGGTCATTGGTTAAAGCCTTCAGGGGATAAAGGTATAACGCGGTGGCTTTAGGGTCAACGTAGATTCTCTCCATAACTGGTAGGTTGAAACACAGAGTTTTTCCCGAGGCCGTGGGTGTGGTGATGATGACGTTTTTTCCCTTCCTGATTTCATTTATCGCTCTTGCTTGATGCGAATAGAGCCTTATTCCCCATTCATCCAAGTATTTCTGCAAAGGTTCGGGCAGCGGGCTATCTAACTGGCCGTACCTCGCTTCACGTTTGGGGATTATCTCTACGTGTTCTATTTGCTTATTGTAGCTGAGACTGTTCCTAATTTGATTAAGGAAATCCTCTGGTTTTATGGTCATTGTATTAATGCCTCGTTTAACTTGGAAAATAATTTTGCTAAACTAATGATGTCCTGCAGGTTATGATTAATTATGGCGATCAAGGGTCCCACGTTCTTTGTTTTGAGGTACTCTCTGTAAAATTCTGGAACCAGAGCGCCTGGAACCTCGTCTCCACGCTTTAATCCCAAAATAAATTCTTCTACCGTGGTAAGCCCACAGTCTGGAATAGTTTGACGCCAGGCTCTTCTAATGAAGTGTAGAAGGTCAAAATGCGCCTTATCTATATTTGAGTTCAGCCCATAATAGTTGAGCCTCTGCTCTATGAATGGAATGTCGAAGGCCCTACCATTATAAGATATAATTGCATTGAACCTGTCTAACTCCTCCATAAATACTTTTAGAGCAGCAACTTCCTCTGTAACATTCCTCACCAGATACTGGTGAACTTTTATCTTTCCACCTTTAGAATGTGCCACCCCTAGGAGAATTATAGGCTTGGAAAAGAGGCCCATAGTTTCGATATCTATGATAGCAAAATCTTCCTCTTGGTTTAGACCCACCAACTGGAAACAGAGAGGATGCGACTTGGGAACTCTACGCCACAATAACTCTTGAACCTTCTTGAAATGCCTCTTATCAAGCAAATCCAGAAACTCTCTAGCTGCCTTGCCCCACCTTGGATGTTTGGTCAAATCATCAATGGTCCTATAACCCCTCCTCTTCAACTTGGCTTCTGTTCTCTCCCCTATCCCGTAAAGAAACTTGAAATTGGAAATAATGGCCTCCCGAGCTCCCTTAAAACAATTGTAAAACTCTGACTGACGCTCTGAATAAATCAAATAACATTGGCCAGCATTAGTCGAAACAACTTCACCAGGAACAGCCTCCTCAAGAGAGATCCCCTCATATGTTTCAAGCAAACGTCTTTTAAGATCCATTACTTGGAAATAATTAGAGCCCAAAACCCAATTTGGAGTACACCTGACTTCGAACCCTCCCTCTTCTCTCTCTTTCAAGGCATTATATTTATGTTCAAGACTGAGCCTTCTCTCTAAACCTTTAAAAGCTCTGTCAAAACGCAAGCCAGAGTCCTCCTCTTGAATAATGTAAGCCTGAATAGTTAAAATTTACGTTAATATGGTCAACTTTTGGGGCAATGCCCCATAAAGGGTTCAAGTATTAGGGATAAACTGCAAAATAATCTATTTTAAGAAGATGTAGCTGAGATAGACTAATTCTAAAGCAAATCGGATGCGAACCGCTGTATCTTCAAAATAAACTACAAAAATAGATTGATGAGCTATGAAATTCAAATTTAAAATCAACCCTATTCCCCCTTTTTTAGATTTTTAAGAATTTCAGTCATTGAATTCCTGTCTACTTTTAATAGACACTCATGACTCACGGTAAAATAAGCAGGTTTATAATCATTCCCAAAATAGCTCAAAAACTTTTTTGGTTCTGTATTGAACTTAAATATTTAATGTTTTCAGTAAGGGAATTTTCGAAATGTCTAAAGTTTTTATATGCTATCCTTTCAGTTCTGGACTATCTAAATTGGGCCTTCTACTTAAGGACGGTGCTTAAAGGGAGTGCCCAAATATTTCTTTTACCATCCCGATAACTATTGTGATATTTGGCCAGCATAAACCAAGCAGGAAATTGCTTGGGGGTTGATCATTAAACATTTTTCCCCGAACTCCTTCATTCTATCCGGGGATTCAACCACTGAGGGATCAAAGGGAATGCCAGAAATTTTGGAAGCCGAGGTGGCTATACGATAAAATATCTGTTTCCAAGAATCGCTGCCAAGCGATTTTGATTCGAAGATGTGCTGAATTACACTTTTGAATAATAGTACTTGGCTGGTTTGAGGGCGGGACATCTGTGATGCTCCTCTAAACAGTGTTATATATGATTCTCTCCCAAATTAATAAATATGTCGCAAAAATAAGAATAAAAAAACGTAAAAATCGCATAAAATTAAAAACTTTTCCCACAAATTGAATCTTTTTTTTGCTAATATCTCAATAAAAACTCCTCAAAAAGAACACATGTTTGAAGAAAGAATTTAAAAATAACAAATTGCAAAGAGATTCACGATGAAAAATGATTCCCAATAGGACACGCTGCCTTAAACTCCTAGAAAAATATAATGTTCCCCAAAACATAGTCAAACATAGCTTAGTGGTTAGCAGGATAGCAGTATTTCTGGCAACTGAACTCAACAAAAAGGGACACAATCTGAACATTCAAGAAATAGAAGCCGCCGCTCTACTCCACGACATAAAAAAGATGGACAGTCTAAAAACAAATACCAGCCACGCCCATGAGGCAGGACGTCTAATGAAAGAACTAGGCTACGATGAAATCGCAAAAATAGTGGAACAACATGTTTTCTTAAACGAAAATAATGACTCATCAAAGATTTTGGAGGAGGAGGTAGTCAATTACTCCGATAAGAGGGTTCGCCACACTAAGGTTGTGACTTTAAAAGAGAGATTCAAAGACCTAAGAAAACGCTATGGCAAAGATAAAGAATCCATAAAGGTAATAAACAATCTGGAGCGCAAAGCGATTCAAATAGAAAACAAAATCTTCTCAAACCTTCCCTTTAAACCCGAAGAACTGTGCAAGATTATGAAAAGGAGAAACAAGCACTAGGTGATGTAGAATCGTTCGGTTTCGCCTCAAAAAAGGGGGTGTTTATAGGGCTTCTTTCACGATTTGGAGCATTATTAGGGAGACGGAGCCGAATAAATCTGCATCACCCAAGCACTAAAAGGGAAGAATGTGGCTTCTTTTAAACGCTATCCTCCAAGATCTTTTAAGAATTCCTTAACTATGCTTGGTTTTGGCCCCAATTCCTCCTTATATGTTTCCAAAACGGCGTGGGGAGTGATTCTCTCCACCCCCTCAATTCGGGATATGCTCTCAATCAGACTAGTAGCACCTTTCCTAGTTAGACACTTAGCCATGGCTGCAATTTCAAAATCTCCCGCAACATGATACATGTAACATATAAATTCAAAATATTTGGTTTTCGAAATATCCTCTATAACTTTCTTGACTTCGTAACCCGGGCGTACCCTGATAAAGAAACAAATTGGAAAAAAGCTAATTCCCACTTCGCCAGCCAATTTTTCGTGGTTTAGCTTAGCTGAGTACCCCAAAATGACACCCTTCTTCTCCATAGCGTCAACCCTTCTTATAACCGTTGTAACCCCTATGCCCAGTTCCAAGGCTATTTGCCTAAAAGAGGCTCTGGAGTCCCTCACTAATACGTCCAATATTTTGAAATCCACATCATCCAAGGAGTTCGTCATAATTATTCCCTCAAACGACTTGTTTCACATTTATTTTCTCGTAATTAGTTTATGATTCCTTTGTTTTATAAATTATGCGTTGGAGAATATATTTGTTATGTTTTTAATGGAAAAATAAAATAAATTTATCGAATTTTTAGAAATATTTATATGTATATAACACGCTAGTTTATATGGAGCGTCAATGACCCAACAAGAACCAAATCCTAGAAAAAGAAACTATAATTATACAAATCAAAATACAATAACTATTCACAAACTTTAAGGCAACTTTTTGGTGGGCAAAGTAATTCTCAAAAATTTAGAATGGCCAAAAATCTCGAGCAAATAAAAGGAGCATTATGATTTTAAAGTCGGGTGAGTGGGAGACGCTCCCAAAAATTATTTGAAAATATGGAAGTTGAGGTGTAATAAGGAAATGAAGACTATGGCCTTTATTGTGGGTAGCGACAAGTTTGAGAAATTAATGATGAGCATAATACTTTCAAGAACAGGAGTAGCCATGGATGTAGAAACCCATATTTTCTTCACATTCTGGGGGCTAAACCTCCTACGAAAGGGGGGAGCGGACAAAGCGAAACTCAGCCTCCCACCGATCATGAGAAACTTGGGAACTTGGATGATTAAACGCAAACTTAAAAAGGCCGGATACAGGAAGCCCTCAGAAATGCTCAGTGAACTTGCAAAAACAGGCAAAGTGCACCTACACGCCTGCTCAACCACCCTAGAACTCTTCGGACTGAAGAAGGAGGACCTAATACCAGAAGTAGAAGACATTGTGGGTGCCGCCACATTCCTAGACATTGCCGCAGACGCCGACAAAGTATTGGTCCTAGCATAAAATACTTGGTGGGTCGCAGATTTCCTATCTTTGAATTCCCTAATTATTATGAGGTGTTGTTTTTTTGTCTGTAGCTCTTTAAACGTGAGAAAAATTCTTGTGGTGACTAGAATGAGTGGAGGAAAAGGAGAGAAAGGCAAAAAATTGGTTGAACGTTACGGGCAAATTTACAGCCAAGGCTGTAGTGGTTGCCCACTAGGTGCTGGATGCGGCCCGAATTTTGAAGTGGTACTGAACCTAAAGAAAAAGGAATCTACAAAAAAATAGAACAGCTCCCCTTTACTTTTTGAAGACCATCACAAGCAAATTTTTGCATCAGCACCTTTAACAATTTTTTAACTATTCCCTTCCTTAGAATTAGGCTCGTATCCCTTAATTATTTATCAAAAAGATAACCAACTTTAAGTGTTCTGCTTCTATATTTGCCGTTTTTGTTATGTTAATATGCACTAGAAGAATTTTTAAGCCCCTATATATCTAACAAGAATAATCCTAAACTAGACTGAAATATATTATTGTGGAGGAGGCAATATTCTGAAGTTTACAAAAGGTATAGTTTTTAAACTTGTAGTTAGCATTCTCATCGCTCAGGCTGCGGGCTTTATTGGTTCGCTATTTACCACTACCTCGATTTTTACGTGGTACGAGTTTCTCATAAAGTCTTACTTCAATCCTCCTAGCTGGCTTTTCGGCCCGGCTTGGTTAACCCTTTGTGTTTTAATGGCGGTTGCAGCGTTTCTTGTTTGGATGGAAGGTTGGGAAAAGAAAAAGGTTAGGATAGCACTTTCCCTTTATGGTGTTCAATTGGCACTAAACACTCTCTGGTGAATTCTGTTTTTCGGATTCCAGTCACCGCTCTATGGCTTTTTGGACATAGTTCCCCTTTGGATAGCAATCGCCCTCACCATTCTATTGTTTTCTTGGGTTTCTAGGAGGGCGGCTTATTTGATGATTCCCTATATAGGTTTGGGTGAGTTTTGCTGTGATTCTAAATTTTACAGTATGTCAGCTCAATCCTTGGCCTTATGGACAGTTAATAATGGACATCCTGATTATCAAGGGACTAATTGCTCTATTATAGACTCTGTGAAATATCTTAGCTAAAAATCGTATAAATCCCATTTTTTACTTTTTCCGGTTTCTCTAACTTTTATTTCCTGTTATTCCCTTTTTTCGTTCCTTCAAAGCCAGTATTGCATATATAAATATATGAGCCAACAAACCTTATCTCACTTCCTTGCCCAAGAATTTTCAAAACTTGTGATAGTCTAGAAATGCTTTTTCGGGAACATCAATTTCAACAGAGTCCACAAATCTTTTCAAGTCAGATTTTGGTGGCAAAATTTCTATTCTATCATCAAGAACAACCACGTAAACCTCTCCTCCATCTATCACATGTTTCTTCCTCCAAGCAAGAGGGTAAAGGCAATCTTCCTTGGGAATCAACACTTCTTATTTCCACATTCACCATAAAATCACCAATAGTAATAAGTTGGAAAAAATTTCGAATTTTTTATAGAAACTTAAATTTTCGGTCACCAATATTTAAACTAAAATTTAGGTGCTTTAAGTAGCAGATGACCAGAATGGTCTACTCTTAGATTTTTGAGAGGAGGAACAAGTATATTTTCGGAGTTTTTTCACTCTTTTTGAGCGCATATTACGCCTAGGATGGGAGGGATTATTTCTTCTATTGCTACCACTTGGTATCCTGCTTCTTCAAAATATTGTTTTAATGTGTGGACATATATGGGGTAATCTGTTTTCTTGTATCTCTCCATAGTGCTCTCTAAATCTTCACCCTCCTTCTTAACAGCAAATCTCTCCAAGAGAAATTTTATTAACTCTACTGCTCTCTCCCTCTCTTTAACTGGATCGAAGAAAAACATTATGTCCCCAATTATTACCCTTCCTCCCGGCTTGAGCAGACCGTACCAGTTCCTTATCACTTTTCTTTTTTGTTCATGAGTAAGATGGTGAAAAGCAATGTTGCTCACAATTATGTCCACTTTTTCGTTGTAGTTGGGATTTTCAAAGTCGCCAATTCTAAATTCAACGTTTTGAAAATTTTTCTCTCGTGCTTTTTTCCGACCAGTCTCCACCATTTTTTCTGCGATGTCCAGCGCTACAACCTTACACACTCTGGGCGCAAAGGTGAAGGAAACACTTCCCGTACCCGCGCCAACATCCATTACAACGTCGCTCTCCTTAGGATTTGCCAACTCAACTATCCTTTTTAGTAACTGGTCATATCCTGGCCATTTTGAGGTGCGCTCATCGTAGCTTTCCGCCACGCTGTCAAAACGTTCTATTATATCCTTCTTGGACATATTCTCACCTAAATGAGATTCACTTGGGACGGTAAAAAATTTCTTGGTTAACTTTTTTGTGTCGAAACCTGAATTTATTATTTGCGTTTTGCGGCGACAATTATACCCATTACTGGGGATAGTGTCGCTTCGATTTTTTCAACCACGAAACCGGCTTCTTCGAAAAATTTTTTTAAATCATAAATGTTTGCAGGATGGTCTCTTTTTTCTAGCTCCTCTATCTGTTCTTCTATGGGCCTTTTGGGGTCTCCCAGTGTTTCAATAATTTTTCGAACTAGTTTCTCCCTTCTCTCTGGTTCTTTCTTGTGGTCGAAGAACCACATGTGATCCCCAAGAATTACCCTGCCTCCGGGTTTTAACAGATTGATCCAGACCTTTATCGCTTCCCTTTTCTCCTCATCATATAGGTGGTGGAAAGCCAGGTTGCTGACAATTAGGTCTACCTTTTCGTTGCAATTTGGTTCGGAGAATGTGCCATTGCCAAAGTCGATGTTCTGGATTTTGGTTTTTGAAGCCTTTTCTTTGGCAACTTGCAACATTTTCTGGGAAATGTCTCGCGCGTAGACTTTCTTTACCTTGGGTGCCAGTCTGAAGCTAACTGTTCCAGTGCCAGTTCCTAAATCCAAAACGATACTCGGCTTTTCAGCTTCCGCCAACTCAATAATCCTATCGAGGGTTTCCGAGTAGCCGTCAACCCGGGAAATATAATTATCATAATCGGGAGCCAAAGTGTCAAACCTTTTAAGAACAACCTCTTTGTCCATACTTCTAACAAATGCAAACAAATTTAATATATTTTTGTCGTGCCTCCTTAAAACACGCTTTTACACTCATGATTCTCAGAATATTTGCAATTATGAATTATATACCTGAATATGTATTGTGAGTAAAATTGATAAGTTTAAAATTCCTAAAGCTTTTAAAAAGATTTTAAACCTGTGATCGCTCTTATATCTACTTATGTGCCCTAAATTGTTTGGGGTTCAAGTTGTCTGGGCTAATAACTGGTTCACCACTACGCTTATCTAAAATCGGGTATTGGAGGTTTTCAAATGAGAGCCATCGTTGCTACTCCGCCTGATAGAAATTCTGTCCAGCTTATGGAACTGCATAAACCGAAACCAAAAGAAAATGAAGCTTTGCTCAGAATTTTGAAGGTAGGCATAGATACTGCTGATAGGGAGATAAATGACGGCTACTACGGCACGCCCCCCGAAGGCTCCCCCTTCATAATAATAGGTCACGAAGCTGTGGGAATAGTTGAGGAAGTGGGAGAAAATGTGAAGAATGTTAAAGTGGGAGACATTGTGGTGCCAATCGTTAGGAGGCCTTGCATACAGAACTGCCTGAACTGTAAAAACGGTGAGCCAGACGCCTGCGTAACTGGGAACTACTTAGAGCATGGGATTATTAAGCTTCATGGTTTCGCCTCGGATTACGCTGTTGCTGATGCCCAGTATCTAGTCAAAGTTCCCGAGGAATTAAAGGATGAAGGGGTATTTTTGGAGCCTCTGAGCAAAGTGGAAAAGGGAATTTCCCAACTAATTAAGATTCAGGAAAGGTTGATATGGGAGCCTGAAGACGTCTTGGTTACTGGGGCTGGTCCCCTGGGTCTATTAGCTACCTTGGTTCTCAGTCTAAGAGGATTTAATGTGCTCAATGTTTCAAGGAATCGCGTTGAGAGCATTAAGGCTAAAATTGTTAGGGAGGCGGGTGGAGAATACCTTGATGAAAGGGAAAATCCGCTTCCTTCTTTGGACAGAAAATTCGATATCATTGTTGAGGCTTCGGGGGCAGCTACAACAGCCTTGGAGTGTTGCGGACTGTTAAAGCCTAATGGTATACTTTGTTTCTTAGGGCTCTACAGGGAAATTCAGGAGTGCGACGATTTCGGAAGAATATTTGCCAACATGGTAGTGGGAAACAAGGTGGCATTCGGCTCGGTCAGCTCCAACAGAAAGCACTACGAAATGGGCCTGAAAACCTTAATTGATATAAAGAATAAGTATCCCAAAGTAATGGGTAAACTGGTTTCCCGGGAACTCATACCTGAAAAAGCCAATCTAGCCTTCAAAAGCGACTTTGAAGAAATAAAAACTATCATCAATTTCCAAAAATAAGCCAAACCTAAATAGTAACAATGCAGTAAATTCACCTTGAAATTGACCAGAAATGTTTTAAGAACTAGCTAAAATTATCATTTTGCAATTTAAAAATTCTTGTGTGGTTGATTCTGGTTAATCCAAGTTATCCCATCTTTGCTAATAAAAATTAAATAACAGCGTATAGAAGATAATGATTAAAAGTCATAGTTTATAGTAAGGTTTCTAGAAATAGGGAGGATCTTCTTGTCAGATAAGTGGCGTCTAATTTGGGCTCCGGCACTTGACGGCCCAGACATTGTGGCCTACACTATGACTGCGGTGGAGGGTAAACTTCTTGGAGTGAGTCCCAACACTTTTCTCCTCTCGGGCTTCTCAAAATACTCGATAAGCATTGGGAGATACCAAGATTTAGATTTGGCAATTGACTATGAGAGGGCAAAGGAAAAGGACATCGATGTGGTACGTAGACCCATTGGTGGGGGTGTGATTCTCATTGATCCCGTTGGTAGTAGAGGGCTAGGTCTTACAGTAGACCGAGACTTTTTCCCCAAACTTGACGACGCTTTCAGGAAGGTTGGGGAGGCCATTACTGAAGGATACAAAAAGTTGGGAGTTAGGAATGCCTGGTACAAGTATGCTGGAGACGTTATGGTGGGAGACCGTAAAATAACGGGGTTCGGATTTACTGAAATAGAAAAAACTGTAGTTATGCAGTGCATAATCTCGCTGAAAGACTTGGACTTCAAATACTTCTCAGATGTTGTGCAATTACACCCTGAGAAGCTCCGGGACAAGAGAATAAAGGACTTGTCTGAACTTATGACCAGCGTAAAAGCTGAGACAGGTAGACTTCCCACTAATGAAGAGTTCAAAAAGGCTTTTGTGGAATCCTTCCAGAACGTACTGGGTATCGAATTAGAAGAGGGAGGAATACTGGACGCCGAGAGGGAAATATATCAAAAGTGGCGTGACTACGCTACTTCCCCTGAAAACAGGTTCGCCTTCTCAAGTATGGCAAGGTTCCCAAAACTAAAGGATTTGTTAAATAAGGGCTACAAATTTGTTTTCGCAAAAAACAAGAGAGACCGAGAACTAGTTGTCCACATTCTACTTAATCCAGAGGGAAAAATCGAAGACTTGATGTTTTCAGGAGACTTCTACTGCAGACCAGAAAGTTACCTTAAAGAATTAGAAAACTCCCTAAAAGGGATTAACCCTCAAAACGAGTGGGAAGTAAAATCAAAGGTGGAACAAATATTTGAGCGACCGGATTGGGAGATACCTCTAGTTATGCCTGAAGACTTTGTAAAAGCAATTGTCGAAGCAGCAAAAAGAGTGTAGCGAACCCTTCTGAAAACAATTTTTCGGTAAAAGGCGAAACCATGGGTTGCTCCAGATAAAACTAATTATAACTCGCCGTAATCAACCATTTCCCTCTCACTAGCCTGCTTAAATGTGGGGGGATTTAGGGGTAAAAAGGTATAAAGCTTTAGACGACTAAATATTATTTAAGGTTAATTTTTAAAGGTTGGTGTTACTATTGCCTCTTATGGGTTCGCCTTTAGACAAGGTTGAGAAATGGATGAAGAACATGGATTTGAAGGGTATAACGAGGGACGAAGAAAAATCCATGCTCTTTGTAAACTTCAAAATAGATGAGAGATTCTTCTTGGTTCAAACACTGGTAAGCAAGGAATGGATAAACATTAAGGCCCTAGTCACCCTACTAAAAGACGTTCCAAAGATTGTTAGGGAAGACCTCTTCTACAACTGTTTAGTAGCCAACTTTAACCTTCACGAAGTAACATATAGCGCGGATGAAAATGGAATATGGGTTGAAGCCGACATGCCAGTGAATACCACCGAAAGCAACTTCAAAGTGGAATTTCAGTCAGTGGTCTTCGGAATGAAGTATTTCATTGAACAAATCGCGCCCAAAGTCAAATTCGACGTAAAGGACACCACAATGTTCACATAAGCAAAACCCTTCTTTTAAACCCTCAACTCCCCCTTTACTCCCCTTTTTATGCTACTAAAATAAACTCTGAATTTAAAAATGGGTAGCCTCTTTTTTATCAATAAGAATATATTAGACCTGGTTCTAATTCTATCAAACATTTGAACTTAAGGTGGTTTAAAATGTTTAAGACCCGAATTACTGAACTTTTTGGTATAAAGTATCCCATTATTGGTGGAGCTATGCACAATCTTTCTAGGGCTGAACTCGTTGCGGCTATTTCGAATGCTGGTGGCCTTGGAATCCTTGCCGCAACAACTTTTGAGAACCCCGAAGATTTACGTATGGAGATTCAAAGAACCAGAGAACTAACAAAGAAGCCTTTTGGGGTAAATCTAAACCTTTTTCCCGCCATGAGGCCCAGAGGCTTAGATAAGGACATTGAACTCTTCATAGATGAAGGCGTTCCAATAATTGAGTCTTCGGGGACGAGTCCCGAACAGTACCTTCCCCGAATAAAGGAAGCTGGCATAAAGATAATACATAAGGTTGCGGGGGTCAGATACGCCAAAACCGCGGAGAGAATTGGATGCGACGCGGTAACTATTGTGGGATTCGAGTGTGGAGGACATCCGGGACTTGATGATGTAACCTCCCTAATACTAATTCCAGAAACTGTGGACGCCGTAAAAATTCCAGTTTGTGCAGGAGGAGGAATATGCGATTCAAGAAGCTTCGTCGCCGCCCTAGCCCTAGGTGCGGAAGGCGTGGTTATGGGAACACGCTTCGTAGCCACCAAGGAGTGCAATGTGCATCCTAAGATTAAAGAATGGATTGTGAACGCCAAAGACAGCGACACCACCATTATAGGGAAGCCCTTCAAACTCGCCTCCCGAGTTATCAAGAATAAGCCAGCACTAACAGCTCAGCAGATGGAAGCAAGGGGTGCTACACTTGAGGAAGTCCTTCCAGTAATAAGCGGTCAACTGGGCAAGAAAGCTTGGGAAGAAGGGGATGTCGACGCTGGAATACTCTCCTTAGGCATGGCTGTGGGTAGAATAGACAAAATACTTACAGTAAAAGAAGTCATAGACGAAATGGTGAATGGAGCAAAGGAGATACTGGAGCGTCTAAAGAAGGAGATAGGATAAAGCCGAATAGCTTTTTTTACTGTTGGTGTTGGTATGAATGGCTGGGATACCCGGAGAGAAAAAATAGTTAAACTGTTAAGTATGGGTGAGCCTGTCAGCCTCGACGACCTGTGCCGAATGCTGGGAGTTTTTGATAAGAAAATAGTTCTTGAGGACTTGTCCCACATAGCCATAACTCTGAGGAAAAAGAAGAGCAAACTAGTTATGCTTCCTCCCTCTTGTCTCAGGTGTGGTTTCGTGTTTAAGGATTTAAGTCGACCCAAATTGCCCTCAAGATGCCCGAAGTGCAAGAATGAAAGGATATCCCAGCCTCTTTTTCAAATAAAATAGTGCCTCTAATTTGACGATAGAAAAGTTCAAATGAACCAGTAATTGGTTTTTAAAAATTTTTAAACATTTTTGGTTTACAGTTTCCATCCGCGGCTGGCTCATATTTCCATTTCTTCTTTGTATTCTTCCTCTATTTCTGCAATTTTTTGAAGCTTATCTCTTATTGCTCCGCTGCCATATTTCATAATTAGTTTTATTTCGTGGACCTCTAAGATATCTGTCCTTGTTAATATACCAACAATGTTTTTACTTTTACGATCCACCACAACCAGTCTATCTGTTTTATTTTCAAGCATTTTATCTAGAGCTTGGTGGAGAGTTTCGTCGGGAAAAATTGTAACCACGTTTTTATTAACTACCTCACCCACTTTTCTCATTTCATGCTTTTCTGCCATCTCTCTGTCTACAGTATCGGAATCGATGATACCTACTAGGGTGCCGTTATCCATAACTGGGTAACCGTGATGGTGATACTTGCATATCATTTCCAGAACTTGGAAAACCTTCATGTCTGAAGACACCACTATCGGCTCAGACATAACATCGCCCACCCTAACTCTGTCAAGTAAATCAGCACGTCTTTCTTCTACAATGTCAATGCCCTTCTTCAACAGGTTTTCCGTGTAGAGGTCTCCCCTCATAATTAATCGGCTTACCAAGTACGCTGTTACGCAGGCGAGCATAAGGGGCAATATCATACTGTAGTCTTTGGAAATTTCAGTTACCAAAACTATGCCTGTTAGGGGAGCTCGAGCTGCCGAGGCTATGAGAGCCGCCATACCTACTAAGGCATAAGCCATGGGCTCAAAGGCAATGGCGGGTGAAAGATAGCGAACCCAAGAACCCATTAAACTGGCCAAGTATGGCAGTATAGGAGTGAGGGGGCCATAGATGTTTGAGAAAAGTAGCCATTGTAAGGATCGCCCGTAGGCTCCTCCAAACATTGCCCCTATGAATAACATGGGTGCGAAGGCTCCTCCGCTTCCTCCGCTCCCCAATGTTAGGGAGGTACCTATTATCTTTAGTAAACCGAGGGTAAGAAGCAGGACTAAACTTATGGGAACTACAAGTTCTCTGTTGATTACTTCGTAGCCCCCTCCAATTATTTGGGGGAAGAAAAATATTATGAATCCCAGCATCAGTCCTCCGATTCCCGGTTTAATATACTTTGGAACCTTTAATTTTTGGAAGCGGTCGGATATGTAGTGGAATATTTTTATCCAAAATATGCTCAGCAAACCAAAAATTACCCCCAAAGCGAAGAATAACAAGTACTCGTAGGGATTCAAAACTGCAAAGACCTTAAGTTTGAGTAGCGGTTCTGCTCCCAGTATTCCCTGAGCCACGGCGGTTGAAACAAATGAAGATAAAACCACGGGAATTAACGCTATAGCTTCTACTCCACCATACACTATTTCTAAACCGAAGAACACACCACCCAATGGAGCATTAAATATGGCGCTTATTCCCGCTGCGGCTCCACAAACTACCAAGATTTTAACCGCGGCCTCGTCCATTTTCAGAAGTTGCCCAATGGTGGATCCTGTGCCTCCTCCTATGTGCACCATTGGGCCTTCGTATCCAGCGCTTCCTCCAGAGCCAATGGTAATGGCGGAGGTAATCATTTTTATTAAAGGTACTCTGGCGCGTATCTTTCCACCATGAAGGGCTATGGATTCTAGAACCTCGGAGACTCCGTGTCCCTCACTCTCAGGGGCGAATTTGTATGTAATAGCGCCAACTATGAGGCCTCCTACGGCTGGTATGAGAATTATTAAGGGTGCATAGATGCTGGTTGGATAATTCAAGAGGATGTCGCTGAAAAATTTTATGAGATATAGGAAGGCTGCGGTGCCCAGGCCAACTAATAGGCCAACGATGATTGAGGAAAATATGAGCTTAAGATGTCTTCTCGTTAAAAATTTTGAGCCAAGATCCCTGAACATGCCATTGAAGCCATTTTTCATTCGTGCTCTGATGGTCTTCAAAGATTTCTCTATCCGCCTTTCCTTTGGCTTCTTGGTAGTCTCTATTTGTTCCTTGCTCGTATTTTTCACCCTTGTTTAGCTACTTTTTAGGTAATGTTTTTGGAATTAAAATGTTTCCTCTGTGTATCCTAGTTTAAATGTTTAAATCATCCTATTTGAAATAACTATCTTCTAATTTCAAGTATTTTTCGGATTCTTATTATTGTATTTTTTGGTGGAAAGTGTTAAATTCAAATTTTTAGTTCCGTCTATTTCGGTGAGCCTCCCTTGACAGTGAAACCATTCTTTGAAGCTAAATCTGTTGTAATTGTAGGGGCCTCCCCTAAAGAAGATAAACTAGGTTTCAACATCTTGAAGAACTACCATAATTCCAATTACCAGGGAAAAGTTTACTGTGTGAACCCTAATCACGGCGGTGCAGAAGTCTTGGGATGCAAATTCTACAGCTCCATCGCTGACCTTCCCGACTCTCCGGAGCTGGGAATAATCATTATTCCTGCAGCCCAAATACCCAAAGCCCTAATAGAATTGGGCGAGAAGGGAGTGAGACATGTTATTATTGAGAGCGGGGGATTTGCAGAAACAGGAACAGAAGAAGGCAGAAAGCTTCAAAATGAAGTGAAAAAAATCGCAGCGAAATACAACACGCGAATCATTGGGCCAAACTGTGTGGGAACCTCCAACTCAACCAACGGACTCATAAACACCTTCTGCAGAATCGACAAAGCAAAACCTGGAAGCATAGCCCTAGTCACCCAAGGAGGAATCTTTGGCGGCGCAACTCTGGAAAAACTGGTTCACACCTGGAACTTCAGCAAAATAGCCACACTGGGAAACAAAATAGACATAAACGAAACAGACGTGATAGAATATCTTGTAGAAGACCCCCAAACCAAAGCCATAGGACTATACTTGGAAGACATCAAGGATGGAAAAAGATTCATAGAAATCGCAAAAAAAGCCTCAAAAATCAAACCCATAGTAGTTTTAAAGGGTGGCGTCACCGAGGCAGGCACCCGAGCTACCTCATCACACACCGGAGCAATAGCGGGAAGGGAAGAAGTTTTCGAAGCAGCAGTAAAGCAGAGTGGACTAATAAGAGCCCATAATCTTGAGGAACTCTTCGACTACACAAAAGCCTTTGCCTTCCAGCCTTTACCCAGAGGAAACCGGATAGAAGTGATCTCCAACTCTGGAACCCTAGCCGTGCTAGCCTCTGACACCTGCCAAAAATTCGGATTAGAAGTTCCCCAATTATCAAAGGAGGTTCAAAACAAAATACTTGAAAAGGCCCCTCCGTGGCTCCCCTCAGCAAAGGGTCCAATAGACGTCGGCCCCGCAGACTGGCTTTTTGATGTCTGCATAGAAGAGGTGATAAAGGACCCAAAAATAGATGGAGCTATAGTCTGTGTTGCGCTGTGGAGCGTAATGTATGATCGGGAAAATTTCATCGTGGATATACTTAGAAACATCATAGGTAGGTATGATAAACCAGTTCTGGTAAACGCTACTGGCCACATAGATTTGGAAAAACAAGTTCATAACTTAGAAAGGGAGGGACTGCCCGTTTATGACACCCCAGAAAGGGCGGCAAAAGCCATGGCCACCATGTATAAGTACTACAAGATAAGCCGGAACAAGAATAGACCTAAATTTTCTTCTGGATGATGGCTAATAAAGTTGGGCTTTTTTTATTCTTTTTAACAGTTCTAAGTACTCCTCTTTTTACACGCCCTTCTAATTTATGTATTTTTTCGTTTTTCCCAGCTACTGCCTGTTTCCACTGGAGGGGTTTAAAACTCAAGCTGTTCTGTGAAGACCAGTACATTCCATATCAACTTACAAACCCCACAAAAATAAAAAAATAAACTAAAAAATGTTTAAGTTGGGTTTAATTTGTTTTTGGAATTGTTTATTAGGCAGTGAAGCACATTAATAAACAAAAGTTTTGGAATGGGAGTGAACAAGAGGAATCGGTAGTGGTCAAAAAATTTACGATATTCAAAATAGTTATGGTCCTAGTGATGGTAGGCTTAGTTGCCATACCGGTTACAGCGTTGGCTTCACTTACAAAATTCCAGTTTTATTCAAACCCCCTGGATTCTTTAACTCCTGCTTCAATCGATGAGAATGGTACAATCACAAAAACTAGCATAATTTATATAACTAATTTTGGATGGTACGATGTGAACAGCGTACTTCTTGCTACATCTGTTCTCAACGAATCATTCTACTTCTATAGTGCGCCACTCATTCGCGCCAGCGTTATCCCTAAAGGAAGTATAATGCCCATCCCCATTACAATGAGTGTGAACACCACTGCTTTAAACGCCACTGGAACTTTAGGCGACTTTTTAAACACCTCATCCTTCTTTGGTCAAACCATACTGAGTGTAAGATATGCATTCTCGCTAGCAACACTTTCAACCCTACTCATAAACCCCATTGGGGCTATGTCCCCGATGTTCAATCTAACTGTTGATCCAGCAATTTTAGATCTTGTCAGCAATACTACTGCCAACGTACCCATCTTCTTCCTCAATACCCTACAAAGTTATAATCTGAGTATAAAAGCGGAGCTTCGTAACAGCTCTGGATCAGTGGCTTCTGGTACTGGCTTATTTACTATTCCCTCAGCCACGTTCTTTGCTGTCCCGTTTATTGAAAATGTTACCGTATCGACCGGAGGGGGTCACATAGTTTCAGGTGGAGGTTATACTCTTGTGCTTACGGTGGAGAGTCCTTTTGGCTACACTTGTACGAAAAGTGGTTATGAGGTTGTTTCAACTTGATGGGAGGTTTGAGATTTGGAACCGCGCACTGTGGCTGTAATTAAAGGTTTTGTTTTTGCTCTTGTTGCCTTTGTCGTCTACTTCTTTATTCCATATACTCTGTACAACTTTTTTATGGGGCTTTTCAGAGATATATTTATTCTCTATAACTTGATGCCTGAA
Source organism: Candidatus Jordarchaeia archaeon (assembly GCA_029856435.1). Lineage (GTDB taxonomy): Archaea > Asgardarchaeota > Jordiarchaeia > Jordiarchaeales > Jordiarchaeaceae > Jordiarchaeum. The sequence continues at coordinate 13,100 of JAHQXB010000075.1, read as the reverse complement.
GTTCAGACTTTAGTGTCTTCCCTGTCTTCCCACGGTTTTCCCGTTATTAACATTAACTTCGGCTTAATCATCTTGTTGGGCATACCTATTTCTATATCCGCATTCTTCTTGGGCTTTTTCAAGGGTGAAACAGTGGGTCACGGATTAGGTGGACTCACTACCCAGATCCTTTTTGGAGTATGGTTCCTTCTGGGGTTGGGAACACTGGGCACGACGATTTTCTTCCTGTATATGAGCGTACCCATAATTTCATTGGCTCCCCCTCCACAATATGTCCTATTCGGTTCTCTTAACTATATTTCTCCATGGATTTTCGATATTCAGGGCATCATCAACCTTTTTGCACTTATAATCTTCCTATCCGGCTTAATCTATCTGGTAGAAATAGGAATAGGAGTAAATAACAAGGACTACTGGCGATACTGGAGCAAATAATACCCTAAATAACTAGAAACAAACTGTTAGGGGTTCAGAAATGTGCTAGGGATGATTGCACTATTTTAGCTCTCCTTTTTTTATTTGTTACATTTCAGAGATAAATATGGGGGGCATGCAGAAGTAGGCTATTGAGATGTTTTTTCCCAGATATTTTCTGCTTGCATCTATGGCCTCATCCAAATCTTTGGCGTAGTCGAATCCCAAAATTTCCAAGGCTCTTCTACTCCTGGCACCGGCGACAATTACTCTACCCACGTTGAGCAGGCCGAGGACACCCCAATAGTAGGCCATTAATGCGTGTGTTCCGTGATAGGCAAAGCCGTTCCTATATTTTTCCGAGTATTCCTCATTGTTTAGATACATTTTTTCCACTGTTTTGAGCTTGAAAATGTCTGGTTTTTTGCTTAAAACCTGTTCGTAAAAGTCTATATAAGAGGGGTGCTGGTGGGGGTCGAATTTTTCCAGTGCCGGATTGGAGATTATGATTACGCCCCCCTTCCTTAGGGGAGGCCTCCCACTATACATATTATAGAGGTATCCTAAGACCAAGCTGTGTAAAAGTATGGGGTTCATCACTGAACCTACACTGTAAGGTGTAAAATTAGGAACTCCAAAAATTATAACATCATACTGCTTGTCCAAGGGAACCGTTAACTGCTTCTTTACCAGCTTAAGTGTTTCCTCATGAGCCTTCTCAATGTCCCCCGCATAAACTCCAATAAGTCTATAATTGGCCTTGTACCTGTTTCTCACAAAGGCTTTCAGAGAATCAGGCATCTTCCTTATGACTGACAGGGCGACTCTTCTCCATAAAGGCAAACTATAATTGCTCTCTCTAAGGGGCCGCCACAACCTCTCAAAGAAGCCGCTGTAAAAATTGTCGTTTAGAACCATTTCAACTGTGAATACCCTAATCCTATCCCTTATTGTTCTCCCCATTTCCCAAATTACCCTATGTAAACCCGAAGCCTTAGGATCCATCAAGGATCCCTCTCTCAGAACTTCTGGAGAATGATTTGGAATTATAGTTTTGAAACTTCCTAGACCAACTATTATGGACTTCCAACCACCATTCATGGGAACAAAGGTAATATTAAGATAAATTATTAGATCCGACTCCGCGGCCAACCTGTTAATCTCAACCTCGTAGCCCTCCTTGGTTCTCCCCAAAACTACTAGGTTTTTCTTGTCGTCAGCATCATGGTTTATTATTCTGTCCTCATACTCTTTAAACACACGTTTTCCGAGGATGTGAGCTAATTCTTGGGGCTTACACTTCCTGTGTAAACCGGTTGCACATATGAAGCGAATATTCTCCTTCTTCACCCCTATCTCCCTCAACTTTTCCAGAACCACTTCAGCAGCCTTGGCTCTCACATCGTCCCTCATCTGGGGCAAAGGAACACTCACATCATCAAAACAGATAGCCACCCTAGACCTCTCATTGAGCAAATGCTCCAACTTTCTGGAGCCAATAGGGTTATCTAGAGCCTTCCTTATTGCATCCTTCTCATCCTCCACGGGGGGTAAAGGCTTGGGCGCATAGAAAATCTTTGTTCCCTCAGGGAAATCGTAAACCAGAACATCATCACCATAAAAAATGATTTCCTTCACTTCAAAAACTCCCACACACCTTTAACAAATCCTATAAAATCTACAAATTAAAATTATTTTCGTTCCAAGCGCGTTAACCTAAAGAAGAACAGTGACCAAAATTTTCGGAAAAAAATAACCCTTTAAAAGCCCGCTGCAGAGGTAAAGAGTATGAAAAAAGAGTACGACTTAAATAAACTAAAAAAGAACAGCGCAGTTCTAGTCATAGACATGCAAAACGACTTCGCATCCCAAGAAAAGAACACCCCTGAAAGATGGGAGCAAATAAAGAGAATAATTCCAAACATCAAAACAATACTCCAAAAAGCCCGAAACATAGGAATACCTATAATTTACACCAAAGAGATGCATCGAACAGGGGGAGTAGATTTTGGGATAGAACTACAATTCGAAGAAGAACACTGCATTGAGGGCACCCCCGGAGCGGAAATAATTGAAGAATTGAAACCCCAAGAGGGAGACTACCTCATCACAAACAAGAGAAGATACAGCGCATTTATGGGAACAGACCTTCAAATCCTACTCAGAGGACTAAAAATCGAGAACCTCATCCTAACAGGGGCCTTCACAGACGTCTGCATACTAGCCACCGCAATAGATGCAAGAGCCCTCGACTACAGAGTGATAATCCCCGAGGACGCCATAGTAGGAACAAATACTGAGAGGCACCAAGCAGCACTCAAATGCATAGACTACGTTGTGGGCTACATAACCACCACAAAAAACATTCTAGAAGCCCTTCCCGTAACGGGCAGCAACCTTCCGCGAATAAAAGATTTCAAAAACAAGACTGCCTGCCAAAAAGATGAATAAAAAAGAAAAAGGAGAGTTTTGTATTTATCGTCCAGAGCCTTCATGTAGGTGACTTTTCCAAATTTTTATATCAAAGATTTCCGCCCGCTTTTAGAGTGGCGGCTAGGCAAGTCCAAAAACTGGGCAGACGTGTTCTCCACCAGTATACTTGTCAGAGAAAGCAAATACACCCTTAATCTTTACTGTTTTACCCAGCATTTCCTCAGACATTTTTTGGGGATCATAGTCCAGTCTGCCGACGATCCATGGGCCCTCCACGGTCTTTGCTAGACATACAATGTATGGTGCCTCAAACCCTTCCGGTGGAACTCTTATCACCGTGTATGTCATAATTTCGCATTTGCCGCTGAGCTCCGTTGGCATCACATTAATGCTGCCACACCTTTGGCAAACTATCATGGGTGGACAGGTAATCGCTCCACAATCTTTACATTTAAGTCCCAATAGTTTCCCTTGTCTTAGTCCATTCTCATAATCCTTCGAGGTTAAAACGTATCGGCTCTTGATTTCCTTCTCTATTTCCGTAGGGTCTCTTCCCACCATACTCGTCACTCACCTCTTTGACCTTCCAAGGATTAGGTGGCAAAGTGTTCCAAAGTCTCCTCCCAGAGTGTCAACCATCCCAATTTCTGGGACAGGATCCAGCTGGTTTCCCTTGGGCGCTTCTCCCCTCATCTGTTGCACAATCATACACACTTGGGAAGCTCCGGTTGCCCCTATGGGGTGCCCCCTACCAATCAGTCCCCCCGAAATATTTGTGGGAATCTTTCCCCCTATTTCGGTCTGTCCATCTTCGGTTGCGTCTGCTGCTTCACCCTCACCAAAGAAGCCCATAGCTTCAAGAGCAATTAACTCTGCAGGTGTAAAGCAGTCATGTAGCTCGAGAATGTCAACATCCTTTGGTTCAAGACCTGCTTTCTTGAAAGCCATCCTCGCAGAATAAACCCTTGAAGGCGGCTTGGTGAAATCTTCCAACCTAGCCAAAGCCGCGCCCGTGCCTTGACCAGTACCCAGAATATAGATTGGCTCATCAGTATACTTTCTCGCAATGTCTCCCGAACACAGTATTATTGCCGCGGCTCCATCAGAGAAGGGGCAGCAGTCAAGCAGTGTTAGTGGGTCTGCTATCATGGGTGAGCTTAGAACTTTTTCCACTGTTAAGTCTCCATACTTTTTGTACCATTGTGCTAGAGGGTTTAGCGCTCCATGTTTATGGTTTTTAATCGCCACATGTGCCATTTTTTCTCTCAGTTTCTGCAGAGGTATTTCATAGAACCGGGAGTATAATACGGCGGCCATTGCGAAGGCTCCCGGGAAGGTGAGCCCCGCTGGTCCCTCTGTGGGAGCGTGTCCTCCCATCTGGAAGGTTCTTGTGGCAAAGGCTGTTCCCATTATTGTTGCTCTCTCTGCTCCGCCCGCCAATACTATGTCGTACTGTCCTGATGCGACCCACATATGTGCGTCTCTAATAGCTACGGTTGCTGAGGCGCAAGCCCCCTCAAATCTGGTTGAGGGTATGTTTCCCAAACCTAGCTCTGAGGTGGCGTACACTGCGGGCATCATTTGCCCCTCTTCAAACATTGGGAGAACCGCACCCATAAATACTGCTTCTATTTCTTTTCTATCTATGTTTGCGTCCTCTATTGCTTCCTGTCCTGCTTCGGCGAAAAGCTCAATGTTTGTCTTATCTGATTTTCCAAACTTGGTGTGCCCTATACCAATTATTGCAACATCTCTCATTATTCCACACCCTAAATTTGAACAGTTAGGCATTAATCACGTGAACTCAGATAGTATGTTTTTGGTATGGGATTTAAATTTTATGTGCAAAAAATATGATTATTGGTCCGAAGTGTTATATTTTGCGTGTTTCTCCACCTTTAATAATGTATTTGTCTTTTAACAGGCTGGGATTTTCTAATATCTTTTTAGTCAGTAGAGCCATGGCTTGATTCGTGACTTCGACGATTTTGTGTTGCGGTTTTTCCCCTATTGCCATTTGAGCCAGTTCAGTGATGTAGTATGCCTCAATGTTCCTCTCTGTGGCACTCTTTGATAACGCAAAGACACATCCAGTGCATACAAAGGCGAGTGCTTCCGCTCCTACTTCTCCAGCCTCAGATACCCTCATATTTGCTATTTTTTCTGCCAATTCTCTGTTTCTAAAGGAGACGGGGGCACCGCAACACAGTGATTTTTCCCTGTTGTGATTCATCTCCACCACCTCAGCGCCCAGAATTTCTAGAAGCTCCCTTGGGCTTTCATAAATTTTCCTGTCCAATCCACGCCAAGGGCAAGGATCATGGAAAGTTATTCTTAGCTGTACTTTGTTTTTTAGTTTCAGTTCTCCCTTATGATATTTTTCCACAAGGTATTCCACGATGTTTTGGCTTTCAACATTGTATCCCTCCACTATTTTGGGATATACGTCCCTCAGCATTCGGTCGCAGCCGGGGCAGAAGGAGATGAGTTTCCCTACTCCGAGCTTATTAAATTCTGCCAACAATTTTCCTCCCCATATTTTCGCTTCTTCTTCCCCAAAAAGACTGTTTAAGTATCCTCCACAACAATACTTCATTCCACCCACTAGGGGTAAGCTCCCCAATAATTTTGTTTTGGTCAGGTCAGTATAGATGTATGAGAGGCTACATCCTAGGTAGAACATTTCTTTACTTTTAGGTGGATTCATATATTTTTTCAGTTTTTCCATCTTCTCATGGGTTTCTAATTCTAGTCCTATGGACATCAGGTTTAGGGGCACTTGCTCATTTATTAAAAGTAGGCTTCCTACCCCCTCTACGCGATTTTTTCTAAGTTTTATCTCCTTCCTGAGATCCGATGGGTTGGACTGTGTTGGACAAATGGAGTTGCAGTAGGAGCAGCCAGCGCAGTTCCTAATTACTTGTTCTGAGGTTCTGGCTTTAATCATTTGTGAGATTTCTTCCTTAGCCCTTTGTTCTGGCAAATTTAAAAATGGACATTGCGATAGGCATTTACCGCATTTCTTGCATGTTGCTTCATTAAACATTCATGGTTCCCTCAAAATTCCATGTTACACAATTTTTCGCTTTTAGGTGCGAAATGGTTTACGCAAAAATGTCGGGACAAAAAGGTTTAAACTAGAGTAATTGATTTGTTTAATTAGTAATATTTAAATATAATTCTGAAACAGAATTTTGTATAACATTGTTATAACCTGTGATGATAGAGAAGTGAAAGGGTTGGAAAGCAGACTTCAGAATTTAAAAAGCTATCTGAAAAAATATTTCAAACTAATGGGCGAGACTGCGTTCAAACTCTATTTTAAAGGCGTAAAGTTAGAGGAATTAAGTAAAATTCGGGCAGACGAATATTTTTCCGACTATATTTTGAAGCACATGGTGGAGTTAAAGGAGGGTATATCCCTCTTTGTATCCTTTTTCAGCGATTATGTTAAAGCGGCCACCGTGTGGTTTGAACTTTTTTGCGGTTTGGTTCACGCTCTAGGCACCGATGGCTTTCTGAGGATTCTTTTTAAGCAGGTTGACCTAGACGATGTGGTTAATCTGTCAAAGATTGATGAAGATTACCTTAAATTTCAGGTAAAATCCTCCTTGGAGTTGTATTTACAGGAAGCTAGATTTGCTCTACTCTCAACTTATAAAAAAGCGCAGGGCTTACCCAAAGTTGTTTATTACACTAGGTCAGAGTTTGCCGAAAAACTAATTAAAGTGATGGAGGAACAGAACGAAGACTGGCTAAAAATACTGAGCGAGATTTATTCCTTTTATGAGGATGTCCTCCTGAAAGAGAATCTTGTAAACATAGTAGAGGGGCTCAAAAAGATTATTCGCTACTTTATTGAAATGGCTCAGAGACTGCAAATAGTACAAGAATTTATCATTCCTCACAAGAGTTGGAGTGAACTGCTGCTGGAAGACCTTCAAAAATTGAGAAGGAGAATAGAAGAAATCCAAGAGGAGATAGCGCTGGTTGCTGACTACCGAATAAAGCTTTTTGAGCACGGATTCAACGCCAGCATTTTCCTACTAAGAGTGTTATGGGGCAACGAGAAATTAGCCAACGCAAAAATTGAATCCTTCGCTCGAGCCACCACATCTACAGAGGAGCTCTTGCCCACAGAGTTCAATTTGGAGGACCTGGCCTTTGGAGTAATGGTTGCCCTAGAAGAATTTAATATTGTTGACCAAGCAATCCAAACATTGAAGGAAAAAATAAGCATAATTGAAGAAGCAGCCCAAATACTGGGAAGCCAAGAGCTCCAAAATTTCTACGAGGACACCGCTGAAACACTACAAACATACAGCTCTTCTGGAATGGAGCTATACGAAACATTATTAGCCATACAAGATTTATTAATTAAAAGTACTAGAGACGAAAAGTAACAATAACTGTTTTTGTAACCTTTCTCTCTCCTTTTCGCAGTTGAATAAGTCTTTTTGAATCTTGATAGAATAAACTGAAAAATCACATTCATAATTATTGAAAAAAAGTTAGTCAAATTTATAATATTCATTTTCATTAATAACCCTTAATGAAACTTATTAGAAAGCTAAAGGTGTTTCCCTTCAAAAGGGTGTGAGATTGACGTCCTCCCACCGCTGAAGCGTGTGGGATTCCACCATCATCTCGGCGGATTCTGTTTCTGTTTCTAGGGTTTTCATCGGCTCCGTGTTCACAGTCCTTTTAGGCTCCTATCTCATCCCGTTCCACCTTAGAGGCAGGGGGTGCACCACCACCCCGATGGGCACTCCTCCGTTGTGGAGGGCTCCCATATTCAACACGCCTACGGCGTCTCTATGGGCTTCCAATCCACATTTTAGGCATTTGAAGAGTCTTCCCCTGGTTGCTGTGTTTTTTTGAGTGGCGTCTTGGACGGGTGCTTGATGTTCCATGTTCGCTTATTTCGACCACTTCCATCCCATACTCTTCAGCCTTTTCCTTGACCCTTTGAACTATATATTTGAAGCTTCAGAAGTTGTTTATCAGGGCGTTTGCTTTGCTGCTATGGCTGTTGTCTCTTATCCTCTTCAGGTCTCCAAAGGTAATCTTTGATATGCCAAGCGCATACGCATCTTCGACTATGGTTTTTATCATGGCGTTTACCGCATGCCTGAAACGCCTCTGCCTAATCCTGTACAGCTCCTAAGCTTTCTTGATGTCTTGGCTTTGTTTATCCTCGCCAGCCTGCTCTGTTCTTTAGCTATTCGCTTTGTCCAGTGCCACCAGTCATGCAAAGGCTGGTTTCCACTGAAGGCTGTAGGCTGCTTCTATCCCTCAGCCCATACCGTTGCCAGGAAGCGGACGCCTAAATCGATGTGGAGGGGCTTACTGCCTCTTTTTATTGGAGGCTTCTTGATTTTAATGGTCGTAAAGCCCCTCCACACCCCATCCACATCGTCGTAGACGATTTCAAGCCTTCCTTTTTTACCATACCATTTCAAGCTGCCCTTAATCCTCAATTTAAGCCCCTTTGGAAGGTATAGGTATTTGCCGTCAACTTTGTAGCAGTCGTTTCTAACAATTATTCTCAATTCCCTTTTACCGTTCCTCTTCCAGTACCTTGGCATTGAAACTTTTGTTATGTGTGGTGGAAGTCTTCCTTTAAGCCTTTTTAAGGCTAGGAAGCTTCTCCAGGCTTCGTTGTTCTTGTTTATTATTTGCTGGGCTGTTGCTGAGTCCACTAGCGGAGCGTACTTCTCGTATAGATGTTTAGGATACCGCTCAAACTTCCTGTAGTGGATGTAGGCCTGTCTGCGTTAAAAGTTCAGCTCGTTCCACAGCCTAGCGCAGTTGTCAGCCAGCATCCACAGGGCTTTGTCGCCTTCAACTATGAGGGTGTTCGTTCTTTCCAAGCCTTAATCAGCCTCTGAATAACATCATCATACGTTTCTCTAGGATGCACCTTCAGCTTCTTCAACTCCTCAATAGTGTCCTTCTTTATTCTAATGGGCATAGACATACTACATCAAACTACTACAGTAGCGCCAAATATTTAAATCCTTTTAGGCAATTCATCCCACGTCTAAAGGGTGTGGGCTTTCTCGCCGATGTTGTGGTAACTAAAATGAAAAAAGAGTTAGGGAAGCGTTCAGAAAGGGGTTCTACCACAGATTTTTTGGCTCAGCGCAATTATTTGGGTAATTACATTGTTTCTAATTATGGATGTTTATCTAGCTCTTCTAAAAGCAGTATTAGAGTTGAATCTTTCACTCTCAACAAAGTGCTGGTACTACTGGATAAAAATGACTCCAAATCCTTAGTTTCCATAATAGATGGAGAGCAAGACATTGGGATAATAGGTTTAATCCTTGATAGCCTTTTGTGGAGAGACAAGAACCTACTGGAGGGCATTCTTAGGAAAGTAAACTTGGATGAACTGGTGAGAAAGATTAATATGGAGAAGAGTTTGAACAAAATTAATTTTCTGATCTCACGTATATCGTGGCTGAGTAGAGAAATAAACCTCGCGTTTTTAGGAAAGATGGGTTTGACCTCTATTGCCAGAAAAATTGACTGCGAAGGAAACTTGGATACGGTTTGTGACACTCTATTCAACTTTTATGTGTGCGATGAGGATGCTGCTAAAAAAATTTTTGAGGAAATTAGTTTTGAGACTCTAACAGCCAAAGTCGCCAACGAACAGGACTTTGACAAAATTGCAATGTTAATCTACCATATTTACCTAGTCTACCAAGAGTTTTCAGAAAAAATTTCAAAAATAGTAAGAACCAAAATTAAACACGAAGAGAGTTTAGAGAAAATTACGGAACTCCTCTTCAAAATACGCCTGCAAAAAAGCAGATTCGAAGGCAAACTGCACCTCTTAGACATGAAAAAAAGAGAACAAGGCCAAGAAGATTACGCAGAGGACTGTTTGAACCGCCTCAGCCAAAGTGTCGATACAGAAATTTTACGCTACATTGTTAAAAGTATAGATTTAGAAGATCTAGCCACAAAAATTAACCTGGAACAAAACTTCCAAAAAATCTTTGAACTAATCACAGAAATCTCCAAGCTAAGCAAGGAAACAAGCATAGAACTCCTAAGCAAAATTAGCCTAGAACATCTAGCCCTAAAATATGAAAAAATCTTAAAACCCCAATCTAACCTTCAAAGATAAATCTAGTAATAAACCAAACATTTTTTTCCTTTTAGCGGAAAATGGAAAGAGGGAGTGGCTGGATTTTTAGCCGAGGAGGATTTTTCTCATCGCTTCCTTTTCCATCTCTTCTATGAGGGGAATTCCCGTTACCCTCTTAGCTCTATCAGTCAATGAAGCTATGTCGTTTCTGTCTAGGAGACTCAGCTTCCACTTTCTCACTCCTGCCATCAGTTGCTTGAGTCCTGTTCCAATTTTGTCCACATAGTAGCTGTAGAGACCTATCGCGCCTGGAGGTATCAAATTGTAGTCCGAACCATATTTTTGGCGGAGCTCAGCACTGCACAAAAAGAACTTATCTGGTTCATTACCATAGTTTTTAGCAAACTCCAGTGGCAAAGCGTTTTCTTGAGCAAGTTCGGAGAAGTAGGAGGCCTTCATAACTGCGGTGACTGGTGCTCTAGCCATGGCAATGGCCTTTACGAATGGTCCGCCGTCAAAATTGCTTAAAGCTATGGCTTTAAATATTTGAGTTTCACTGGTGAATCCCCCCGCCATAGCAATATCCGGTATGTACATATTGTTCTCTTTCATTATATTTAGGCACTGTAAAACCTGCGCTTCTAGGAAAACTGTGGGTGTAGCGCACTCCAGCATCATAGGCACAGGGCTCATGCCGGTTCCTCCCCCAGCACCATCGAAGGTAACTAAGTCAATCTTGGCTTCGGAAGCACATTTTAGTGTGAAGGCGACAACCGCTGGTTTGTAAGCTCCAGTTTTAAGAAAGACTCTTTTAGCTCCCTGCTCTCTGAGGGAATCCACATCCTCCAAAAAGGTTTTCTTCTCAGGCATCCCCACTCTGCTGTGGCGCTCAAAGGACTTGAAGGTTCCCTCCTTGAACGCCTGCTGAACATTGGGATCCTCAGGGTCGGGGATAACAATATACCCTCTCTTCTTGAGGGTTAAAGCATGGTCAATATCTGTTACTCGTACCTCGCCGCCCAGAGCTTTTGCTCCCTGTCCCCATTTTCTCTCAATCGTACTGACTTCCAGCTTAGATAGAGCATACAGGTCTACACCTAACCGCTGATCCTCAACATTGGTCTGAACAACGATGTCTCCATGTTCTCCGTCCCAAAATTCTCTAAAGGCCTCAACCCTCTCATTCATATCTGGGGAGTGTGTGACTTTCCCATTTGTGAATTGGGCTTCGAGGTCCATTCCGCAAACATTTTCGCCAATCACCTGCATGGTACCCGATATTGCCGCGCCAACCGCTAAGCCTTTCCAGTTATACTTGGCCACGTAGGTTGACCCCAAGCCTGCGGTGAAGACGGGAATTTTAAGTTTAACTCCCCCCACAACAGTTTCAATATCCACCGCGGGAAATATGGCTTTGTCGGGGTCTGGCTCTATGCCCTCAGCTCCTAGTACATTCACCATTATCTGGAAGTCGGACCAATCCACAACGTAATACTTGTTGGAGGCCGCGGTGCTCATTCCGTACTGCTCGGGGAGAGGGTAAAGAGCTTCTCTTCCTCTAAAAGCAGCTTTTCCAACTTCGCAGAGTGACCTACACTCATAAATACAAATGGGGCACATACCACTGGTCGGGGATACATCCCTAACCCTAGTCTTTGCTCCAAGGATAGACTTGCTACTCATGTCCAATTCTGGCATACAGACACCTCACATTTTCCTATCAGATCCGAGTCCTCCACTCATCGAGACAATAATTTTCCCAATTATTTTTGGAATCTTAAGCAGAGTACCTGTGCTTCTGAAGAATTTTGTGTTGAATTCTTCACTTGTAGGGCTCTTAAAAGGTGTAGTTTCTCGGAAGCAATTAAATCTTTTCAAGTTTTTATCCACCGTTTTTCACCTGTTTCTATGGTAACTTTTCGTTTGTTGTAGGCTGAATATTCTCAATTTATAATCTTTTTCCCTGTTGAGCTCGGATTGATAGTTCATTTATTTGGAAACTTGTTTTACACTCAATTTTCCGCAAAATATTACTTTTATGCATAAATTTTATTATTTTTATTCCATTTTTTTAGAAAAAGTGTTAAAAGTTAAATTTAAACCTATCGCATTTTAAAAACAAGATCTTGTTGTAAGTATGTAGTTTGTTGACATGAATTGTGTGCAGGGTTAGCTGGTCTTACCCCCATTTTTTTGGGCTTATTTGGAAGGAAGCCCTGTTAAGCCTCCTTTTTTTTGAGAGGATCAAACGATTATCCATAGAGGGAGTCCACATACTTAAAGACGAGGCCCCCGTAAAGTAGTCAAAAAATTGAAAAACATCAGCACTTTCTCCAGCTGTCGTTGCATGTTCTGGAGAACATCATCCTATTGCACTTCTTGAGTATGGCGATAGTTCATAAAAAATTTAGCATTAAATTATTTTCCTTCTCAGCCGGGAAATATTCTTCTTTTAGGGCTTATTTCCCCAAATGCCCGATTTCTAAGAGTAAACTGCTTAAAACGCTAAAGATTAAGCAAAAATACCAAGGAAAACAAACGTCCCAACACAGATACAAACACCCTAAAAATCGTGATAGATTTTAACTTTTATCTATACGTGTTTTTAAAGAAGGATTGAAAGAGTTAACAACTATTAGCAAAGGATGCAGGGCCATTGGAATGCAGAGCTTTCAAATCTCTCTAAAAAGCGGAATCGTAGCGCCAACCAATCGCAAACACTGAGATTAGAGCAATAAGAAGTATGATCACCGTACTATACATTAGACCAGTCTGGAGGTAAAAACTAGCATATATATCGGAAATTCGGAAGACACCGTTAACTCAGTGTCACTTATTATTTCCAGATTCTCTTTTCGTGTATCTTTTTGGTTTACTCCTAGGCACTGTTAACCTGGCGTCACTTGTTGTGGGCAGGTTCGTGGTGTGTAGGGAATGTCTTGGTTTAAGCCTAAATTCGGCGTTTAAGGCAGAGGAGAATACTCATTTAAGGCGTAGAAGGTGGGAAAAGTTACAAAACAGCACTACCTCGCAACAGGAGACGCTGAGGAAACGGTGCCTACTCCTAAAACCGGCATTTAACTGGTGGAAAATGCTCGTTTTTGGGTGTGAGAAGTTGGGAAAAACTACAGAAAAGAACCCCCTCAACAGG